>JAFBAG010000091.1 GCA_019247925.1 Pseudolabrys sp. | reverse complement strand
CTTGGCGCGCTCGATCTTGCTGTCGGCGAGCTCGACCACCGCCATGCCCTCGGCGAGCTTGAGGCACTGCTCCAGCGAATCCGCGAGCCGCTGCGAAATGTCGGGGCGCACCACCAGGCGGTCGACCACCACGTCGATGTCGTGGGTGAACTTCTTGTCGAGCGGCTTGACGTCGCCGATCTCCAGGAACGCGCCGTCGATCTTGACGCGCTGGTAGCCCTTCTTCTGGAACTCGCCGAGCTCCTTCTTGTATTCGCCCTTGCGGCCGCGGACGACGGGAGCCAGCACGTAGATGCGAGTGCCCTCGGGCAGCGCCAGCACGCGGTCGACCATCTGCGACACGGTCTGGCTCTCGATCGGCAATCCGGTCGCGGGCGAATAGGGCACGCCGACGCGCGCCCACAGCAGGCGCATGTAGTCGTAGATCTCGGTGACGGTGCCGACGGTGGAGCGCGGGTTCTTCGAGGTGGTCTTCTGCTCGATGGAGATGGCGGGCGACAGGCCGTCGATCTGGTCGACGTCCGGCTTCTGCATCATCTCCAGGAATTGCCGGGCATAGGCCGACAGCGACTCGACATAGCGGCGCTGGCCCTCGGCATAGATCGTGTCGAAGGCAAGGGAGGATTTGCCGGACCCGGACAGGCCCGTGAAAACCACGAGCTTGTCGCGCGGAATGACGACGTCGACGTTCTTGAGATTGTGCTCGCGGGCGCCCCGGATGGTGATCTGGCGGGCGTCACGGGCGCGGGTTTTAGGGTCGGACATGGCTCTGGCGGCGGAATGGGGCGAACCAAAACGGCCGCCGTGAGTCCGGAACGTAGTGAGAACGTCGGCTTTCTGCCAGAGCCAAAATCCGCCTGTGCGCAATTACTTGGACGCATAGCGGCGTGGAACTCGGGCATGCTCGGCGACGTTGAGCCCCCGAGCTTCCCCGCTTCTAGGAGCATGACAATGGCCGCGCGCGCCTATTGGTCCGGCAATATCCGCCTGTCGCTGGTCTCGATTCCCGTCGACGTCTTCCCCGCGACAAAAGCGGCGGCCAAGATCGCCTTCCACCAGGTGCACAAGCCGTCCGGCTCGCGCGTGCGCTACCAGAAGGTGGTGCCCGGAGTTGGCGAGGTCGAGAACGACGACATCGTCAAGGGTTACGAGCTCGACAAGGGCAAGTATGTCCTGCTCGAGCCGGAAGAGATCGACGAGATCAAGCTCGAGGCGAAGAAGACGCTGGAGCTGTCCCAGTTCGTCGGCGTCCACGAAATCGATCCACTCTACTACGACCGGCCGTTTTTCGTGCTTCCGCAGGAAGACGAGGACACCGAGGCCTATATCGTGCTGCGCGATGCGCTGCGCAAAACCAAGAAGGTCGCGCTCGGCCAGATCGTGATCCGCGGTAAAGGCATGCTGGTGGCGCTGAAAGCCTGCGGCGACGGCCTGATGCTGGAAAGTCTGCGCTACGCGGACGAGGTGAAGAAGGCCGACACCGCGTTCAAGGATGTGCCGGACGCCAAACCGGACGAGGACCTGATCGGGCTTGCGGAGGAGCTCATCAAGCGCAAAAGCAAGAAATTCAACCCGGGCGCCTTCAAGGACACCTACGAGGAAGCGTTGCGCGAGCTGATCGACGCCAAGGCGCATCATCGCAAGGTCAAGCAGATCGACGAGCCGCAACCCGGCGCCAAGGTCATCAATCTGATGGACGCGCTGAAGAAAAGCGTGCGTCAGGACAATGAGCCGGGTGGCGGGAAATCGTCGCGGCGCGCCGCGAAATCGAAGTCGCACAAGAAGAAGAGCAGCAAACGCAAACCCCACAAGAAGGCTGCGTAAACGAGGTCGAGGATGTTGCGGGATCGGCTGTCGCGCTACTGGAAGAAGCGCGACTTCAACAAGACCGCCGAGCCGTCGGGCAAAAAGGGCGCGAAGAAGGGCCGTGAGCTCCGCTACCTGATCCAAAAGCACGATGCGAGCCGGCTGCATTACGACTTCCGGCTCGAGCATGACGGTGTGCTGCTGTCCTGGGCCTGTCCGAAGGGCCCGAGCCACAATCCCGATGACAAGCGACTTGCGGTCCATGTCGAGGACCATCCGATCGACTATGGCGACTTCGAAGGCACGATCCCGAAAGGCCAATATGGCGGCGGCACCGTCATGCTATGGGATCGCGGCACCTGGGAGCCGCATCAGGACGATGTGGAGGCCGCGCTCAAGAAAGGCAAACTGAGCTTCACGCTCCATGGCGAGCGGCTCGAAGGCAACTGGGCGCTCGTACGGCTGCGCGGCCGGCCCGGCGACAAGCGCGACAACTGGCTGCTCATCAAGGAGAACGACGAGTTCGTCCGCAAGAAGGGCAAGCTCATCACCGAGACCGAACTGACCAGCATCTCCACCGGCCGCAGCATGGAGGAGATCGCACAAGGCTCGGATGTCTGGCAATCCAACCGCGCCGAGAAAAAAACGAAAGCCGGCAAAACCAAAGCCGGAAATAAAAAAAAATCAAAAGCGCAAACCGGCGCCAAGCCGGCCAAAAAAGGCGCGGGCAAAATCCCGGCCTTCACGCCGCCGCAGCTCGCGACACTCGTAGACGCCGCCCCTGCAGGCAAGGAATGGCTGCACGAGATCAAATATGATGGCTATCGCGCGCTCGCCTCGATCGGCGGCGACAATGTCGTGATCCGCACCCGCAACGGTCTCGACTGGACTGACAAGTTCGCGGCGCTGGTTGAGCCTCTGCGCGAATTACCGTGCCAGTCGGCGCTGCTCGACGGCGAGATCGCAGTCGCCGATACGCAGGGCCACACCGATTTCGGCGCCTTGCAGGATGCGCTGTCGCGCGGCACCGGCGGCTACGCCTATTACGTTTTTGATCTGCTCCAGCTCGACGGCGAAGACCTGAGGAACAAACCGCTGCGCGAGCGCAAGAAACTCCTCGCCCAGCTGATGAATGGCGGGCCGCCAAGCCTGATCTATTCCGACCATGTCGAAGGGGCGGGCGCCGATGTTTTCCAGAATGCCTGCGACCTCAAGCTCGAAGGCATCATCTCCAAGCGTGCGGGCGATCCGTACCGTGGTGGCCGCACTAAGAGCTGGCTCAAGGTCAAATGCGGCATGGAGCAGGAATTCGTCATCATCGGCTGGCAGCCGTCAGACAAGGCGGGCCGACCTTTCCGCTCCATCCTGCTCGCGGTGCGTGAAGAAGGCGAGTTACGTTACGCCGGCCGTGTCGGCTCGGGGTTCAACGAGTTGCGGCTCGATGAGCTCTCCGACAAGTTCGATCGGGCGGCGCGCAAGAGCGCGCCGGTCGAGGTGCCGCGCGCGATTGCCCGCCGCGCGAAATGGATCGAGCCGACTTACGTCGCCGAGATCGCATTCCGCGGCTGGACCAAGGACGGGCTGGTGCGGCAGGGCAGTTTCAAAGGTTTGCGTGGCGATAAAAGCGCGGGCAGCGTGGTGCGGGAGCGTCCAATGGCAACTAAAAAAGCGACAAATCAGGCCAAAGGCCTCAAGCAGGCCCGGGCTGGCTCGTCCAAAGAAGAGGACGTGATCGGCGGCGTGCGGGTTACTCACCCGGACCGCGTCGTGTTTCCAGACCAAGGCGTCACCAAGCGCGCGATCGCCGACTATTACCTCCTCGTCGCACACCGAATGCTGCCGCACATCGCGAACCGGCCGCTCGCGCTGGTGCGCTGTCCGCAAGGCAGCGGCAAGGAATGTTTCTTCCAGAAGCACGCTAATCCGGGTTGGCCGGACCTGTTCCGGAAGGTTCGCATCAAGGAGAAAGTGGGCAGCGCGGATTATCTCTACATCGACAACAAGGAAGGCCTGATCGCCGCGGCGCAGATGGGCGTGCTCGAGCTGCATCTGTGGGGCAGCCACGAGCCGGATGTCGAAAAGCCGGACCGTATGGTGTTCGACCTCGACCCGGACGAGGGGCTCAACTTCGGTGACGTCAAGAAAGCCGCGATCGACGTCAAGAAGCGCCTTGAAAAACTCGGCCTGAAATCGTTACCGATGGTGACTGGCGGCAAGGGCATTCACATCGTGGTGCCGCTCAAGCCGGGCCATTCGTGGGACGAGCACCGAGAATTCGCGGAAGCCATTGCCCGCCTGATGGCCGACGAGGAGCCGGATCGCTTCGTCGCCAACATGTCGAAGGCGAAACGCAAGGGAAAAATCTTCGTCGATTATCTGCGCAATCAGCGCGGCTCGACGGCCATCGCGCCTTATTCGACCCGCGCGCGCAAAGGCGCGTATGTCGCCTGGCCGGTGACCTGGGCCCAACTCGGCAAGCTTAAGGACGCGCGGCCTGTCAGCGTCGAGAATGCGGCGCAAAAGATCAAAGGCGCGGATCCGTGGGCAAGCTACGGCAAGATCCGCCAGAAACTTCCGAAGCTGCGATAGATAAAAAGCGAAAGGCCGGCGTCGCTGCCGGCCCTTGCTCATCCCTGCGGCCAGATCGCCGCCTTGCCGCATCTGAATTCGATCAGAAGCGATAGTTCAGGCCGACGCGGACGTTATGCAGCGTGTTGTCGACCGTGGTCGCCACCGTGCAAGCCGTCGCGGGGCAGCGGGCATTCTGAAAGTCCATGTAGAGGTATTCGACTTTCGCCGACCACGCTCCCATAAAGGCATATTCGAGGCCGGCGCCGATCGTCCAGCCGACCACCGTGTCCCTTGCGGTCGCGCCGGTAGCCGCCGTGCCGCTCCACGAGCTGTTGAAAGCCGCGCCACCCGTGATGTAGGGCAGGAAGCTGTTGAAGGCGTAGCCCACGCGGCCACGCACCGTGCCGAGCCACAGCATCCGCGTCGTGCAGTTGCCGCAAGCGCCGACCGCGTTGCCGCGAACGTCGGTCCAATCCAGGTCGCCCTCGATGCCCCAGACGATCGAGCCGGTCTGGATGTTGTAGCCAACCGTGCCACCTGCCATCCAACCCCTGGTGTTGAAAGCAGTGGTGCCCGCGGCACTGGTCCAGGTCGATCGGCCCCAGCCGTAACCGCCGTTGATGCCGACATATAGGCCCGACCAGCTGAAGGCAGCGGGTGGGGCATAAACCGGCGCCTTATAGGCGGGGCGCGGCAAATCGGCGGCGAGCGAGGGCGTGGCCATCGCAGCCACCAGCAAGCCAATGCCTGCCAGTAATTTCAGACGCTTCATATTGTTGATCTCCTCAAGAGGTTTTCGGCCGAAACTCAGAACAGGCGGCAAGCTCTAGTGCGGTCTCGTGATTCGAACTGTCACCGGAGCGCCACACTGGAGTGAATTATCAACAGGCCAAGTCCTTGAGATTTAAGGATTTATTAATAAATTAGAACGAAATGAGAACATTGTGCTAGGCTGCCCGGGGCCCTGAAAGACGGGGAAAAATCTGCGTTTTGCCGCCCGCATCGGGCGGCCGTCTCTAGGGTGACGACGCAGCGAAGAGACCATGCCCGCGGGCTGCGGGCGTAACGGGACCGGCGCCTCCCTGCAGGGAAACATGCCGGCACGCGGAAGGAGTGAGAACGATGGCAGGTAGCGTCAACAAGGTGATCCTGATCGGCAACCTCGGAGCGGATCCGGAAATCCGCCGCACGCAGGACGGCCGCCCGATCGCCAATTTACGAGTCGCCACGTCGGAAAGCTGGCGTGACAAGAACACGGGCGAGCGGCGCGAGAAGACCGAATGGCATCGCGTCGTGATTTTCAATGAAGGCCTTTGCAAGATCGTCGAGCAGTATCTGAAGAAGGGCTCGAAGGTTTATCTCGAAGGCGCGCTGCAAACGCGCAAATGGCAGGACAAGGACGGCAACGACAAATATTCGACCGAAGTCGTCCTGCAGGGCTTCAATTCGCAGCTCACGATGCTCGACGGCCGCGGCGGTGGTGGCGGGGCGTCCAGCTCGGAGGGTGAGGATTTCGGCTCGAGCGGAGCGAGCGCGCCACGTTCACGGCAACCGGCCATGGCCGGCGCCGGCGGCAAGCGCGACGACATGGACGACGAGATTCCGTTCTGAGGTTGCAGGATGCTTCAAACGGCGCGGGTCAAAAAGCCCGCGCCGTTTCGTATTCACGGACGTGTAAAACGCGTTGAAAAATCGTGTGCCGGACCCCATTTAAACATCTGAATTTGTTGAGGGAATAGGCGTGCATGGTGCGTGTTTTGCGTTGGTCTCGCCGCGCTGAATCAGCTAAAAAAACGCACTGAATTTGTCCCGGAAAATCCGTTTTGGCCGACACTGAAAACCCGAAGTCGGGGGAGCAGAACCCCTCCGATGTGAAGCCCATCTCGATCACGGACGAGATGAAGCGCAGCTATCTCGATTACGCGATGAGCGTGATCGTGGCGCGCGCGCTGCCCGATGCCCGCGACGGCCTGAAGCCGGTGCATCGCCGCATCCTCTATTCGATGAACGAGCAGGGCCACACGCCCGACAAGAAATACGTGAAGTCGGCGCGCATCGTCGGCGACGTGATGGGCAAATATCACCCGCATGGCGACCAGGCGATCTATGACTCGCTGGTGCGCATGGCGCAGGATTTCTCCATGCGGCTCGTCCTGGTCGACGGGCAGGGCAATTTCGGCTCGGTCGACGGCGATCCGCCTGCGGCGATGCGTTACACGGAGTCCCGCCTCGCGAAGCCCGCGCTCGCGCTCCTCGAGGATATCGACAAGGACACGGTCAATTTCCAGGGCAACTACGACAACACCGAGCAGGAGCCGGTGGTGTTGCCGGCGCGTTTCCCCAATCTGCTGGTCAATGGCGCGGGTGGCATCGCCGTCGGCATGGCGACCAATATCCCGCCGCACAATCTTGGCGAGATCGTCGATGCGACCACGGCGCTGATCGACAATCCGGCGATGACGATCGACGAACTCATGAAGATCGTGCCTGGCCCGGATTTCCCCACCGGCGGCACCATCATCGGCAGAAGCGGCATCGTCTCGGCCTACAAAGAAGGCCGCGGTTCGATCGTCATGCGCGGCAAGGTTCTCACCGAGACGGTGCGCAAGGAACGCGAAGCCTATGTCATCACTGAGATCCCATATCAAGTGAACAAAGCGGCGATGGTCGAGCGCATCGCGGAGCTGGTGCGCGAAAAGAAGATCGACGGTGTCGCCGATCTGCGCGACGAAAGCGACCGCGACGGATATCGCGTCGTCATCGAACTCAAGCGCGAGGCGGTGCCGGACGTCGTGCTCAACCAGCTTTACCGCTACACGCCGCTCCAATCGAGCTTCGGCGCCAATATGGTCGCGCTCGATGGCGGCAAGCCGCAGGTGATGACGCTCAAGGATCTGCTGACGAGCTTCATCAATTTCCGCGAAGAGGTCGTTTCCCGCCGCACCAAATTCCTGCTCGGCAAGGCGCGCGACCGCGCCCACGTCCTGGTCGGCCTCGCGATCGCGGTCGCCAATATCGACGAGATCATCAAGCTCATTCGCGGCTCGAAGGACGCCAATGAAGCACGCGAAGCCTTGATGGCGCGCGACTGGCCGGCCAAAGACGTCGCCGCAATGGTGACGCTGATCGACGATCCGCGCCACAAAGTGTCGAAGGACGGCACGACGAAGCTGTCGGCCGAGCAGGCCAAGGCGATTCTCGATCTGCGGTTGCAGCGCCTCACGGCATTGGGCCGCGACGAGATCAAGGACGAGCTCGACAAGCTCGCGGCGGAAATTTCCGATTACCTCGACATCCTGCGTTCGCGCGCGCGCATCCAGACGATCATCAAGGACGAGCTCGCCGCGATCAAGAAAGACTACGCGACGCCGCGCCGCACGGTGATTGCCGAGGACACCGGCGAGGTCAACGAGGAAGACCTGATCACCCGCGAGGAGATGGTCGTCACCGTCTCGCATCAGGGTTACATCAAGCGCGTGCCGCTCTCGACCTATCGCGCGCAGCGGCGTGGCGGCAAAGGCCGCGCCGGCATGCAGACGCGCGAGGAAGATTTCGTCGCGCGGCTGTTCGTCGCTTCGACCCACGCGCCGGTTCTGTATTTCTCCTCGCGCGGCAAGGTCTACAAGGAAAAGGTCTATCGCTTGCCGATTGCGACGCCGCAAGCGCGCGGCAAGGCGCTGATCAACATGCTGCCGCTGCAGGAAGGCGAGATCATCACCACGATCATGCCCCTGCCTGAGGACGAGACCGGCTGGTCCGCGCTGCAACTCATGTTCGCCACGACCAAAGGGATCGTGCGCAAGATCGCGCTCGAACATTACGCCGAAGTGCGGCCGTCCGGCCTCAAGGCCATCAAACTGGAAGAGGGTGACTCGATTGCCGGCGTCGCGCTGTGCAGCGACGAGGACGACGTCTTGCTGACGACGCGGGCCGGCCAGTGCATTCGCTTCGCCGCGACCAAGACGTCGCAGAAGAAGGGCCGCGACACGGTCGGCGATATCGGCATCAAGCTCGATGACGACGACGAAGTGATCTCCATGTCGGTGCTGCGGCATGTCGAGGCGTCGGCCGACGAGCGCGTCGCCTATCTCAAGCGCGCCAATGCGGTGCGGCGAGGCGAGGGCGAATCCGAGGAGAGCGCGGCCGATGAGGAGGCGACGGGGGCGATCGAACTCGGGGACAAGCGCTATGCGGAGATGTCGGAGGCCGAGCAGTTCGTGCTGACGATTTCCCAGAAAGGCTACGGCAAGCGCACTTCGTCCTACGAGTACCGGATTACCGGACGCGGCGGCAAAGGCATTACCGCCATGGCCGTGACCAAAAAGAACGGCCCCTTGGTGGCTTCATTCCCGGTCGAGCAAAACGACCAGATCATGCTGGTCACCGACGGCGGCAAGCTCATTCGCACCGCGGTAGACGGCATCCGCATCGCCGGACGCTCGACCCAGGGCGTGATCGTGTTCCACACCGCCGAGGACGAGAAGGTGGTGTCGGTCGAGCGGCTCTCGGAAGAGGCCGCCGAGGAATGAACTGGCAGCTGTTCTCCGCTTTCCTCGTCATCACCGTCGTTTTATTCCTGACGCCCGGCCCGATCGTGACGCTGGTTATTTCAACGGGCGTTCGGCAAGGCAGCCGCGCCGCCATCCTGACGGTCGCCGGCGCGACGATCGGCAACGCGTTGCTGCTGACCGCGATCGCTTTTGGCTTAAACTGGATTCTCAAGGCTTCTGTGCAAGTCTTTGAGACTTTAAGATGGGTCGGGGCCGCTTATCTCATCTGGCTCGGCATTCAGGCTTGGCGGCAGGCAAGCGCGCGCGAGACGCCGCCCCCGCCGAAGGGCCATGTTCACGCCTGGCGCGGCTTCATGGTTGCCATCACCAATCCGAAATCGATCGCATTCTTCACGGCGTTCCTGCCGCAATTTGTCGATCCGGCGCTGCCGGCGGGCTTCCAGCTCCTCATCATGTGCGTATGTTCGGTGGCGATGGGCTTCGTGCTCGATTGCGGCTGGGGCATTGCCGCCGCAGCGGGCCGTGCGTTCTTCATGAAGCCGCGACACAACCGGCTATTGGGCCGCATTTCCGCGGTCATGCTGGTCGGCGGCGGCATCTGGCTGTCACTGGCGCGACGTCCGGTCTAACGCGCTCCGGCGCTCTCCAGGATTTTGACCATTTCGGCGTATCCGCGGCCTTTCGCGAGGCCGAGCGGCGTCGTGCCGTTGCGGTCCGGGATGTTCACGTCGGCCTTGGCTTCAACCAATGCTTTAAGAGTATCGATGTGGTCCTTGCCGCCGTTACCTAAAACGATCGATTCAATCAGCGCGGTCCAGCCGAGATTGTTGACGTGGTCGAGCGGCGCGCCCGCGGCGATTAAAACGCGCACCACCTCGGCATGGCCGAGATGGGCGGCCGCGATCAGGGCGGTACCGCGATAGGGGCTCGTGACGTTGGTGGCCTTGGCGCCTCCCGCGAGTGCCACTTTCAGCATTTCGACGTCATTCGCCACCGAAGCGATGGTGATGATGTCGTATTGCTGGAATTCCAGCGCGTTCGGATTGGCGCCGAGCCGCATCAAGGCTCGCGCCGCGTCGTATTTCTTCTGATAGGCGGCGACATGCAGCGGAGTGCGGCTGCGGCCATCCTGGATATCGAGTTTTTCGCCGGATTTGGCCAGTCGCTCGATTTCGGCGACATCGCCTTTCGCAGCGGCGGCGTGCAGCCCGGCATAGCCGCGCAGATCGGCGGGTGACGGCGGGGTTTGCGCAGCCGCGACGCCGGAAAAAGCAATAAGGGCGAACAGTTTCGTGAACATCCGGCGCATGCACGCCAGCCTATCACGGTACCAGCGCCGTTACGCGGCGCTGCAGCGCGAAAAAGGGCTAGTTCAGACGGTCAGTCGAGATCAGCCGCACCGCCGGCTTGCCGGGCAAGGTGCCGCAGTTCTGATACGGCCAGCCCCGCTCAGGACAGGCGGGTGCTGCAATCGGGGCTGTATCGACAACCGGAGCCGAAGCCGACACCGACCCGATAAAGTCCGGGTACCCTGTGATCGCGCCAGCGACCACCGCCGCAATTGCTATCGCGCCAAGAGTTTTGAGCATCGAACGCCCCTTAAGATCGTCCGTTTGGGCCCATGCCCGTTTCGCCTATTAGACGCGCGAGCGGGCAAAAGGTTCACGCGGGCAAAAGCGCTGTTTTTTCGCGGCTTTGTGGAACTTGCGGGGCTGGGAGTGGCGCGATAGACCGCTGCCCATGGCCCGCATCGCCCTTTACGCCGGCTCCTTCGACCCCGTGACCAACGGCCATCTCGACGTGGTGCGGCAGGCCGCGCGGCTTGCGGACCGACTTGTTCTGGCGATCGGGGTTCATCCCGGCAAGACGCCGCTGTTTCCGGTCGATGACCGGCTCGCAATGCTGGAAAAGACCTGCGGTCCCGTCGCGCGCAGAGAGGGGTGTAAAATCACCTGCGTGACCTTCAGCGGTCTCGTCGTCGCCGCGGCGCGCAAGCATGGCGCGACGATGCTGATCCGCGGCCTGCGCGACGCCACCGATTTCGACTACGAGATGCAGATGGCGGGCATGAACGGCGAAATGGCGCCGAAGATCCAGACCGTGTTCCTGCCAGCGTCGCCCGATGTCCGCCCGATCACTGCCACTTTGGTGCGCCAGATTGCCGGCATGGGCGGCGACGTGTCGGGCTTTGTTCCGGCCGCGGTCGCCGTCAAGCTTAAAGCGAAGTTCAAGAAAAAATAGTCCGCAAGGCAATCAGGCCGGGAGTTGTCATGGTTCGCGTCGCTGCTGTTCTGTTCGCGCTCGTTTGCGCTCTGCCCGCGCTGGCGCAGCCGGTGAAATTACCTGCCGGAGTCGACCCGCAGAACACGATCGTCATCGACACGACTAAGGGCCGCATCGTCTTCAAGCTGAGGACCGATCTCGCCCCCAAACACGCCGAGCGCATCAAGCAGCTCGCACGCGAG
>JAFBAG010000085.1 GCA_019247925.1 Pseudolabrys sp. | reverse complement strand
GCGACATGCCGCCGACCAGCACGACCTCGTTGATCTCGGCCGCGGTGATGCCGGCGTCCTTGAGCGCCTGCTTGCAGGGCTGCACGGTCTTCTGGATGAGGTCGTCGACCAGCGCCTCGAACTTGGCGCGGGTGAGCTTCATCGTCAGATGCTTGGGGCCGGTCTGGTCCGCCGTGATGAACGGCAGGTTGACTTCGGTTTGGGTGGTCGAGGACAGCTCGATCTTCGCCTTCTCGGCCGCTTCCTTCAGGCGCTGCAAGGCCAGCTTGTCCTTGCGCAAGTCGATGCCCTGCTCCTTCTGGAATTCGTCGGCGAGATAATTGACGAGGCGCATGTCGAAGTCTTCGCCGCCGAGGAACGTGTCGCCGTTCGTCGACTTCACCTCGAACACGCCGTCGCCGATCTCGAGCACGGAAATGTCGAACGTGCCGCCGCCGAGGTCGTAGACCGCGATGGTGCCCTGCTTCTGTTTGTCGAGACCGTAGGCGAGCGCCGCCGCGGTCGGCTCGTTGATGATGCGCAGAACTTCGAGACCGGCGATCTTGCCGGCGTCCTTGGTCGCCTGACGCTGCGCGTCGTTGAAGTAGGCGGGAACGGTGATGACGGCCTGATCGACCTTGGCGCCGAGATGGGCTTCCGCGGTCTCTTTCATCTTCTGCAAGATGAACGCCGAAATCTGCGACGGCGAATAGGTCGAGCCCCTGGCTTCGACCCAGGCGTCGCCGTTCGAGGCCTTAGTGATCTTGTAGGGGACGAGCTTCTTGTCCTTCTCCACCATCGGATCGTCGTAGCGGCGGCCGATCAGACGCTTCACTGCGAAGATGGTGTTTTCCGGATTGGTGACCGCCTGGCGCTTGGCCGGCTGGCCGACGAGGCGTTCGCCGTCGTCCGTGAATGCGACAATCGAAGGCGTCGTGCGCATGCCCTCGGCGTTCTCGATGACCTTCGGGCTCTTGCCCTCCATCACCGCGACGCAGGAATTGGTGGTGCCGAGGTCGATACCGATGACCTTGCCCATGTTCAGTCCTCTCTTCTGCGGCAGACCGGCCGGGCCTTACAGCGCCCGCTCGTGTTTCCGCGGCTCATCCGCGGAAGCCCCTTCCGGCCCCCTAAACACGCGATTCACCGCTCCCTTCAGCGGCTCGATGCTCATATAGGAGAGGCTCGGCGTGCCGCAAGGCAGTCTTCTCTTGGCGGCCGGCCTGAAAAGCGCCATTTCACCGGGCGTTAACGAACGCCGCATTGCTGCGGCACCCGCGGCGGGCATAGAACAGGGCATGCAAAAGAACCTGAAAATCATGGGACTTCGCGGCTGGGCTTTGGCGGCCGGCTTCACCCTGCTCGCTGGCGCGGCCGTGGCCGATCCCGCCTATCCGCTTGGCTCGCGCATAGGGCTGGAGCCGCCCGCCGGCATGACCCTGAACCCGGCCAACAATCAGTTCGAGGACACCGCGAACAAGACCACAGTCACTCTGCTCGACCTGCCGCTCCATCTCTATGGCGAGATGGAGCGCATGGTGTTCGCCGAAATCAACAAGCCGGGCGTCACAATCCTCAAGCGGGAGAGCCTGCCTTACGCCAACGGCATCGGTTACTTCATCGCCGTCGAACTGACGCATGAGGGAAAGAAGTATCGCAAATGGCTGTTGCTCGCCCAATCGAACGCCAATCCGGTGCCCGACCTCGCAGCCCTCGTTTCAGTTCAGGCCCCTGAAGAGGCGTTCGCCGTCTATTCAGACGAAATAGCGCGCAAGGCGCTGGCGAGCGTCACGTTCCGGCCCGCCCCCAATGAAGAACGCCTCAAACTGATGCCGTTCGCTATCGGCGACCTGGCCGGATTTGAAATCGCCGAAGTCGCGCCGGTGGGCGTCATTCTCACGGACAAGCCGCAGCGCGGCGGGCAGCCCGAGCTCGTCATTTCGATGGGCCAGGGCGCGCCATTGGACGCGCAGGACCGGCCCAACTTCTCCCGGGACCTTTTGCAACGCGGCCCGATCAGCAGTCTTGAAATCCTTTCGGCGGATGCGATGCGCATTGGCAGCATGCCCGGCTTCGAGATCCAGGCGCGCGCGATTGGGCCGAACGGCGCGCCGATCAGGCTGGTGCAGTGGCTGCGTTTCAGCGGCGGCAACTATCTGCGGATCATCGGTGGTTCCAGTACCCAAGAGTGGGACCAGGCTTTCCCCCGCATGCGCGCGGTGCGCGACGGGGTGACGGTGCGTTAACGCGCCGTTGCCGGACTAGCCATCCAGCGCATTGTCGTTCGAAGGCTTCGGCGCCTTGGCGACCGCAACCATGGCGGGGCGCAGCACCCGCTCGCCGATCAGATAGCCGGCCTGCACGACTTGCGCGACCGTGCCCGGCGCGGCCGAGCCGTCGCTGACTTCGTACATCGCCTGATGGAAATTGGGGTCGAACTTCTCGCCCTGCGGGGAGAACTTCTTTACGCCGTGCTTGTCGAGCACCTTCATCAATTCGCGCTCGGTGAGCTCGACGCCCTCGATCAGGGAGTTCATGTTCGGATCGGCGCGAAGTTCGGGCCCGATCGCTTCGAGCGCGCGGTGCATGTTGTCCGCGACCTGGAGCACGTCGCGCGCGAACCCGGTCACGCCATAGGTGCGGGCGTCCGCCACTTCGCGCTCGGTGCGCTTGCGAAGGTTTTCCATGTCCGCGAGCGTGCGCAGCAGCTTGTCCTTGAACTCGCCCGCCGCTTCCAGCGCGGCCTTCACCTGCTCGGCGGGCACCATTTCGGCGGCCTCGGGGGCAATCGCCGCCTCCGGCGCATTATCGTTGCCGTTCTGATCGGTCATGATGGGCTGGATATCAGGGTTTGTGGCGCAAAGATCAAGCGTCAGCCGCCCAAAACTCGGCTCACCATCTTGGCCGTATAGTCCACCATCGGGATCACCCGCGCATAATTAAGCCGCGTTGGGCCGATCACGCCGAGAACCCCGACGATACGGCCGGCGCCGTCGCGATAGGGCGCGACGATGGTCGAGGAACCCGACAGCGAAAACAGCTTGTTCTCCGAACCGATGAAGATCCGCACCCCGTCGGCTCGTTCGGCGCGGCCGAGAAGGTCAATGACGCCGCGCTTGGTTTCCAGCGCATCGAATAGCGAGCGCACGCGTTCGAGATCCTCCACCGCCTTGAGGTCTTCGAGCAGATTGGCGTGGCCGCGCACGATAAGCTGGCGCTCTTCCGTCGCGCCGCCCGACCAGCTCGCGAGCCCATTGGCGATGATCTTCTGGGTCAGTTGATCGAGCTCGGCGCGGCCCTCCTCGATCGACTTTTCCAGTTCGGCCCGCACGTCGGCCAGGCCGCGGCCCTGGATGCGCGAATTGAGGAAATTTCCGGCCTCGGTCAGCGCCGAGGTCGGCAACCCGGCGGGGATATTGAGGACACGGTTTTCGACCTGCCCGTCCTCAGCGACCAGCACCGCCAACGCCCGTTCTGGCTCCAGGCGCACGAATTCGATGTGCTTGAGCCGCGCATTCGCCTTGGCGGTCAACACCACGCCCGCCGAGCGTGTGAGGCCCGACAGCATCTGCGAGGCCTCGGTCAGCACCGATTCCAAGGAATTGGCTTTGCCCGCCGACGCGACCTGGGATTCGATGGTGCGGCGCTCGTTTTCGTTGAGATCGCCGATCTGCATCAAGGCGTCGACGAAAAAGCGCAGGCCAAGCTCCGTGGGCAGCCGTCCGGCGGAGGTATGCGGCGCCCAGATCAGGCCGAGATGCTCGAGGTCGGACATGACGTTGCGCACCGATGCGGGCGACAGCGGCGTCTGCAGGACGCGGGCAAGATTGCGCGATCCGACCGGCTCGCCCGTCGTCAGATAGCTTTCCACGATGTGCCGGAAAATCTCGCGCGAGCGCTCATTGAGCGCTGCGAGACCGACTTGCGTGGCGCCGATCGGAACGTCGTGCGTGGCCAAAGAACACTCCCGTTACGATCCCAAATTGACCATTCCGCACCGCTTGTTCAAGTCGGGATGATCGCTATGGTGTGCCGCGAAAGCCGCCAAATAACGGAGTTCTCGTGATCCGGCCCAGCCGCCGCCAACCAGACCAGATGCGCGCCGTCTCGCTCGAGCGCGGCGTCGTGAAATATGCCGAAGGCTCATGCCTGGTGAAGTTCGGCGACACCCATGTGCTGGTCACCGCCAGCCTGGAAGAGCGGCTGCCGCCCTGGCTCAAGGGGCAAGGCCGCGGCTGGGTCACCGCCGAATACGGCATGTTGCCGCGCGCCACCGCCGAGCGCACGCGCCGTGAAGCCTCGGCCGGGAAGCAGGGCGGCCGCACGGTCGAGATTCAGCGCCTGATCGGGCGGTCGCTGCGCTCGGTGATCGATCTCGTCGCCTTGGGCGAACGACAAATCACGATCGACTGCGACGTCATCCAGGCCGACGGCGGCACGCGCACCGCCTCGATCACCGGCGCCTGGGTGGCGCTCGCCGATTGCCTCAACTGGATGAAGGCGCGCTCCATGATTTCAAAGCCCGTGCTGCGCGACCATCTCGCCGCGATCTCGTGCGGCGTGCACAAGGGCACTGCCGTGCTCGATCTCGACTACGACGAGGACTCCGAAGCCGATACCGACGGCAATTTCGTCATGACCGGCTCGGGCAACATCGTCGAGATTCAAATGACGGCGGAGAAGGATCCGTTCAGCGAGGCCCAGCTGCTGGCGCTGCTCGCGCTCGCCCGCAAAGGCGTCGGCGAACTGGTCGCGCTGCAGAAGCTGGCGGTTTCGTGAATCATCGCCGCCTCGCCGGCAAGGTCGTCATCGCTACGCATAACCCCGGCAAGCTCGCGGAAATGCGCGACCTGCTCGCGCCCTACGGCATCGAGACGGTTTCCGCCGGTGAACTGAAGCTCGCGGAGCCGGACGAGACCGGCACGACTTTCGCCGAGAACGCGCGCATCAAGGCGCGCGCGGCAACCCAGGCGACCGGCCTGCCGGCCTTTGCCGACGACTCCGGTCTGGCGGTTTCCGCGCTGGGTGGCGAACCCGGCATCTATTCGGCGCGCTGGGCCGGACCGGACAAGGATTTCGCGCGCGCGATGCAGACGATCGAAGGCAAGCTCGACGCGGTGATGACGACCGACCGCCGCGCGCAATTCGTTGCCGCGCTGTGCCTCGCCTGGCCCGACGGCCATACCGAGGAGTTCGAGGCGCGCGTTGACGGCACTTTGGTCTGGCCGCCACGCGGCGCCGCAGGCTTCGGTTATGACCCGATGTTCCTGCCCGACGGCCACGACCGCACGTTTGGCGAGATGAGCGCCGAGGAGAAGCACGGCCTGCCGCCAAGAGGAAAGGGCCTGTCGCATCGGGCGCGAGACTTCATGAAACTCGCGGCCACCTGCCTTAAGCGCGAGAGTTGATTACAATTTTAATGAAATCGGTCAGTGAAAATTTCCGCTGACGCTGTTCGCCCCCTATACTGATCGCAATGACGCTCAATCAAACCGACGGCGCTTTCGGCATTTACGTGCACTGGCCGTTTTGCCTGTCGAAATGCCCCTATTGCGACTTCAACAGCCACGTGCGCCACGGCGGCATCGACGAGGCGCGTTACGTGCGTGCCTTCGCGCGCGAACTGCAGACGACCGCTGAGCGCATCGGACCGCGCAATGTGGCGTCGATATTTTTTGGCGGCGGCACGCCGTCACTGATGCAGCCCGCGACTGTCGCAGCGATCCTCGACGAAATCGCGCGGCATTGGACGATCGCGCGCGATGCCGAGGTGACGCTCGAGGCGAACCCGACCAGCGTCGAGGCGACGCGGTTTGCCGGGGTGCGCGCCGCCGGCGTCAACCGGGTCTCGCTGGGCGTCCAGGCGCTCGATGACGGCTCGCTCAAGGAATTGGGCCGGCTGCACACCGCGAAAGAAGCGCTCGATGCGGTCGCGATCGCGCGCCGGCATTTTGAGCGCTATTCGTTCGACCTCATCTACGCCCGGCCGCGCCAGACGCCGCAACACTGGGCGGCCGAGCTCAAGCGCGCCATCGCGGAAGCGGCCGAGCATCTGTCGCTCTATCAGCTCACCATCGAGCCTGAGACTCCGTTCTTCGCGCTGCACCGCGCCGGCAAGCTGGCGACGCCCGACGATGACACCGCCCGCGCGCTCTATGACGTCACCCAGGAGATCTGCGGCGCGTCGGGCCTGCCGGCCTACGAGATTTCCAACCACTCCCGCTCCGGCGCCGAGTGCCGGCACAATCTCATTTACTGGCGCGGCCATGAATATGCCGGCATTGGTCCCGGCGCGCATGGCCGGCTCGACATTGGCGGCAGACGCGTCGCCACCTCCACCGAGAAGCGCCCCGAGAGCTGGCTGATGCGGGTGGAAGGCACGGGCCACGGCCTCATCGAGAACGAGCCGCTGACTCACACCGAACACGCCGACGAGTATTTGTTGATGGGGCTGCGCCTCGCCGAAGGTATTGATCCCCGGCGCTACGCCGCTCTCTCCGGCCGTGACCTCGATCCTGATCGGGTCGCGTTCCTGCAGCAGCAAGGCGCGCTGGAGACAACGCCGCAAGGGCGCCTGCGCGTCACGTTGTCAGGATTTCCGGTGCTCGACGCCGTCGTGGCCGACCTGGCCGCTTAGCAGCGCATCATCCCGAAAAGTGGATTCCGGTTTTCGGAATCGGATGATGCGCCAATAATCAAGTCCCGGGCCCGAAGGCGCGCGGCGACGGGCTGATCACTTGCGGCCCGCTCGGCGACACCTGCATCACCGCCAAGCCGCGTTCGTTGGTGCCGTCGGTGCGCAGCCGGAAAATGCCATCGATGCCGGCGAAACCGGATGAATTCGCCAACACCTGCTCACTGAAAGCCTGCGGACCTTGCGCCTTGATGAGCTGGGCGATCAGCGCCACCGCGTCGTAAGCCAGTGTCGCGGTGCGCACCGGCTCCGAGCCGTAGCGCGCGCGATAGCGCTGCGCGAAATTGCGGAAGCCGGTGCCGTCCGGCGCGGCATACCAGCCACCCTGCAATTGCGGGATACTCGAAATCCGCGGGTCGTCCCACAGGCCGGTGCCGAGCAACTGCACGCGCCGGAGATTCAAATTAGCGGCGGCGAGCGCATTGAGGACTTGCGGCAGCGCATCGGCGCCGTCGGGAATGAACAATGCATCGGCGCGCGCCGCGGCTTGCGCGATGCGTTGCGCGGCGGCTTGCAGCCGCGCCGGATCGGCGCTGTAGCGCTCGATCGCGACCACGCGCGCATTGCGGCGCGCCGCGGCGGCCTGCAGCGCGGCTTCGGCAACGCCGCCATAGGCATTCTCCGGGATCATCGCCGCGATCGCGCGCTTGCCGCGCGAGGCGCCGAATTCGACGATACGATGCACGTCCGATTCCGGCAGGAAGCTCAGCAGATAAACGCCCCGCGTGGCGACATTGGCGTCGGTCGAGAAGGCGAGCACCGGCACGCCGCGTGAGCGCGCTACCTGGCCGACCGTGCTCACCGATTGCGCGAACAGCGGGCCGACGATGATCGCGGCGCCCTCGTCGAGCGACTGCTGTGCCGCGGCCTGCGCGCCTTGCGGCGTGCCGCCATCATCTTTCACCAGCAGCTGAATATCGGGATTGCGGAATTCCGCGATCGCCATGTCCGCGGCGTTTTTCATCGATTGCGCGGCGGCGCCGGCATTGCCTTGCGCCGAAAGCGGCAAGATCAAAGCAACGCGCACGCCGCCCGGCCCCGCCGGCACAGCCGCGCCCGGCGGTGCTTCGGTCGGCTCATTGGCCGGTGTCATCGGTGTGGTGAAGCGATCGAATGAACTCGAACAGGCGCCGAGCGCCAATACAGCAGCCGCGGCAATGCCGCCCCAACGGAAACCTTGCCGAACACGTCCGGTCATCGCGTTCCCCGGCAGGCCCGCCTCGCGGCACCTGCTTGCCCACAGCCCGTGAAAATACTGGCGCATAATCCTTAAGTAAATGAATAGAAACGGGAATTGCGCTCCGGCTGACGCCGGGAAATGCGCCGTCTAGAGTGCGGGGCAAGGGTGCATCGTGGCCAAAACCGCAAAAAAGAACGAACGCGCGGCGCGCACCTATGCCATCGCCGGCACCGCATTCGAGGCTCCAAGCCTCGCGGCCGGGCTCTATCTGGTGGCAACACCGATCGGCAATCTGGGCGACATCACTTTGCGCGCGCTCGAGACCCTGGCGCGCGCGGATCTGATCGCCTGCGAGGACAGCCGCGTCAGCCGCAAACTCCTCGATCACTATGCCATCACGACACCGCTGACGCCCTATCACGAGCATAACGCCGCCGAGGCGCGGCCGAAGCTATTGGCGCGGCTCGCCGCCGGCGAAGTGGTGGCGCTGATCTCCGATGCCGGCACGCCGCTGGTTTCTGACCCCGGCTTCAAGCTGGTGCGCGAAGCTTCGCGCGAAGGCCATGGGGTTTATGCCGTGCCGGGAGCATCGTCGGTATTGAGCGCGCTGTCGGTCGCGGCGTTGCCGACCGACCGGTTTTTCTTCGAAGGCTTCCTGCCGCCGAAGCAGGTGGCGCGCCAGAAGCGGATCGCGGCGCTGGCGCGCATTCCGGCGACCCTGATTTTTTTCGAGACTGGCCCGCGACTCTCGGACGCGCTCGCCGATCTCGCCGCCGGGCTGGGCGCGCGTGACGCCGCGATCTGCCGCGAGCTCACAAAACTGCATGAGGAAGTGCGGCGCGGCGCTCTCGCTTCGCTCGCAGGGGAAAGCGGAGAGACGCGCGGCGAATTCGTCATTGTCGTGAGCCCGCCGCAGGACGACAATCAAACCGGCGATGTCGACGATTTGCTACGCCAGGCGCTGGCGCGAGTTTCGGTAAAGGACGCGGTCGGTGAAGTCGCGACCGCCACCGGCCTGTCGCGCCGCGACATCTATCAGCGGGCGCTCGAACTCACGAAGGACGGCGATGGCGAAACGCGCTGAACCGCTCGCTCCCCGCCTGCAAAAGAATCCCGAAAAGCAGGTCGCGTTCCGGCTCGGCATTTCCGCCGAGAGCCGGGCCGCCGCGTATCTGGTGGCCAAGGGCTTTCGCATCCTGTCGCGGCGCTGGCGCAGCCCTTATGGCGAACTCGATATCGTCGCGCGCCGGCGCCAGCTTTTGGTTTTCGTCGAGGTCAAAGCGCGCAATACGCTCGACGCGGCCGCGGAATCCGTGCTGCCGCGCCAGCGCGCGCGGATCGCCGCGGCGGCGGAAGCCTGGCTCGCCACCTATCCGCAGCCGAACGTATTAGATATGCGCTTCGACGCGATGCTGGTTGCGCCCGGCAAAGTCCCTCGGCACATTCCCGCAGCATTCGAGCTTTAAACGGAAGGCTTTCTCGATGGCCCTCAAGGTCGCCGTGCAGATGGACCCGATCGACCGGATCAACATCCGGGGCGATTCCACCTTCGCGCTTTTGCTCGAAGCGCAGAAGCGCGGTCACGCACTGTCATATTATACGCCGGACCGGCTGGCGCTTTCGGGCAAGACGGTCACGGCCACAACCGCGCCACTCAGTGTGAAGGACGAGATCGGCAGCCATTTCGCGCTCGGCGAATGGAAGCGCACCGACTTGTCCACATTCGACGTCGTGCTGCTGCGGCAAGACCCGCCTTTCGACATGAACTACATCACCACGACGCACTTGTTGGAACGCATCCATCCCAAGACCCTTGTGGTGAACGATCCGGCAAGCGTGCGCAATGCGCCGGAAAAAATGTTCGTCACGGAATTTCCGCAGCTCATGCCGCCGACTTTGATCACCCGCGACCTCGCGGAGATCAAAGCGTTCCGCGCGCAGCATGGCGACATCGTGATGAAGCCGCTCTACGGCAAAGGCGGCGAAGCGGTGTTCCGGCTGCAGAAGGAGGATCTCAACTTCGGCTCGCTCTACGATTTGTTCGCCGCGACCTTCCGCGAAGCGTGGGTCGTTCAGAAATTCCTCCCCAACATCAAGCACGGCGACAAGCGCATCATCCTGGTCGATGGCGAGTTCGCCGGCGCGGTGAACCGCGTTCCGGCGCCGGATGATCTGCGCTCCAACATGGTGCGCGGCGGCAAGCCGGAGGACACCAAGCTCACGCCGAAAGAGCGGGAGATCTGCAAGACGATCGGCCCGGCTTTGCGCGAGCGCGGACTCATTTTCGTCGGCATCGACGTGATCGACGGCTTCCTCACCGAGATCAACGTCACGTCACCCACGGGAATTCGCGCCATCAAGAATGTCGGCGGACCGGACGTGGCGGCGCTGACGTGGGATGCGATCGAGAAGCGAAAAGGGGCCTAACGCCTTCTACAACCTACCTTTTATTGTTCACGTAATGTTCTTGCACACAATTTTCGGCTCGGCTAGCCTTAGCTCCGGCTGAGGGAGCCGGTCATGGTTCAGCGCGTCGCGACGGTGGCGTTCGAGGGCATCGAGGCCCGCACCGTCGACGTTCAGGTACAGGTCGCGCCCGGCCTTCCCGCTTTCACCATTGTCGGTCTCCCCGACAAGGCCGTGTCCGAGGCCAAGGAGCGCGTGCGTGCCGCGCTGATCGCCTCCGGCCTCGCGTTGCCCGCACGCCGCATCACCGTCAATCTCGCGCCCGCCGACCTGCCAAAGGAGGGCTCGCATTACGATCTCCCCATCGCGCTCGGCCTGATGGGTGCGATCGGCGCCATTCCGCCCGATGCATTGTCCGGCTTCACCGTGCTCGGCGAGCTCGGCCTCGACGGCTCGATCACCGCGGTGGCCGGCGTGCTCCCTGCCGCCATTGCCGCTAACGCGCGCGGCGAAGGGTTGATTTGCCCCGCCGCCTGCGGCGCCGAGGCGGCGTG
>JAFBAG010000252.1 GCA_019247925.1 Pseudolabrys sp. | reverse complement strand
TAGAGGAAATGGCCGCTGCCATAGGCGCCAATCAGCACAATTGCATAAGCAAGCGCGAGGGTGATTCCGGTGAGGACGACCGCGCGCGCGGGTACCGTCATGGGGCGCGGGCGCGGCGCGCGATCAGCGCGCCGACAACAAGGATAGCCGCGAAGCCAACCGGCGCGGTCACAAAAGGAACAATCAGGATCAGAGTGCAGGCCGCGCAAATGCCCGCCATTTCATGGCTGCGGAAGCCTTCACGCCGGCCGAGCGCGATCAGAAAGGCGAGCGGCACTGCAAGCACGACGAGATCGTAAGTATAGAGATAGGGCGTCGCCAGCATCGCACCGAGGACGAGCGCGGCGGCTTTGATCTCGTGCCGCGCGTTCGAGCGCCACACCAGCGCCACCGTGAGCGCTACCGTGGCAGCGACAATGCCTTGCAGCGTCCAGGCCCACGTTTCGCCGCCGCCGAGCGTGCGGGTGAGGCCGAATACGGTTTGCAGTTTGCCGAAATCCGCCCAGCCGTCGGACAGAAAAGCCTGCGACGTTTTCGAGATTGTGCCGAAGAAGGCGAGCCAGGTTTCAACGCCGAAGACGCCGGCCGATAGCGCGGCAATCGCGCACGCCGCGATGCCGGCGCTGATGATGACACGCCAGTGACCGCTGGCCGCGAGCACGAAGGGTATGATCAAACCGAAATGCGGTTTGTAGGTGAGCAGCCCGAGACAAATTCCGGACAGCACCGGCCGCCGCTCGACGAAGAAAAGAAATCCGCCCATCAGCGCCGCGGTGAGAAATCCATTTTGCCCGACCACGAAATTTGCGAGCACGGCGGGGAAGGCTGCGGCGAGCAGCAAGGCATCTCGCGTGCCGATGATTGCGCGGATCGCCGCGACATAAAGTGGAAAGGTCAGTGCGAGCCACAGCGCATAGGCGGCGCCATAAGGAATGAGCGCGAGCGCCGCCGCGGCGAACAGGAACATTGGCGGATAGTGCCAGCCGAAATAGCCGGCGAAGTCGTAGCCGACCGCCGCCGCTTCGACCGCCTTGTGCGCGGGCCAGTCATAGGCGAGCGGTGCCTGCCTCTGCAGCGCCAACTTGCCGGCAGCCCAGACATTGACGAAGTCGGAGGGTGAGCCTTTGCCGTCCAGCCCGACGATCCAGATGCCGTTCCAGTAGGACGCGGCCAGGTAGGCCGCATGCGCGATCACCAGCGCGATGCAGACGAGTTCGACCGGCTTCGCCAATCGTGGCTCGCTCGCGCGGGATAGCTCATAAAGCGCCATGGTGCAGAAATACGGCGCGCTGGCTTGAAGAACCCTTAAATCGCCGGAAAAACACAGCTGTTTGGCCGCTGCTTCAAGGGTCTTATTGCGCTGCAACAAAACGCACGGCAGACTGTTATTACGCGAAGGCTGAGGAGCGCGCCCATGGCGACCGTCGTCAAGTTGAAGTCTGGCCCGAAGGATCTTTACGGCATCGGCGAGATTCCTCCGCTTGGTCACGTGCCAGACAAGATGCATGCCTGGGCGATCCGCCAGGAGCGGCACGGTCCGCCCGAACAGGCGATGCAGCTCGAAGTGGTGCCGACCTGGCCGCTCGGCGAAGAGGACGTTCTCGTTCTCGTGATGGCGGCGGGCGTCAACTACAACGGCATCTGGGCCGGGCTCGGCCAGCCGGTCACGCCTTTCAACATTCACAAGCACGCGTTCCATATCGCCGGGTCGGACGCGTCGGGCATCGTGTGGGCGGTCGGCTCGAAGGTGCGGCGCTGGAAAGTCGGCGACGAAGTCATCGTCCATTGCAATCAGGACGACGGCGACGACGAGGATTGCAACGGCGGCGATCCGCTGCTGTCGCCCTCGCAACGCATCTGGGGCTACGAGACGCCGGACGGTTCATTCGCGCAATTCTGCCGCGTGCAGTCGCGCCAGCTCATGCAGAAGCCGCCGCATCTGACCTGGGAAGAGGCGGCTTGCTACACGCTCACGCTCGCGACCGCCTATCGCATGTTGTTCGGCCACGCGCCGCACACGATGAAGCCGGGCGACAACATTCTCGTCTGGGGCGCGTCGGGCGGTCTCGGTGTGTTCGGCTTGCAGCTCGCCGCCGCATCGGGCGCCAATGCCATCGCCGTCGTCTCCGATGAATCGAAGGCGCAATACGTTCTCGATCTCGGCGCCAAGGGCGTCATCAACCGCAAGGAATTCAAATGCTGGGGGCAGATGCCGAAGGTCGGTACCCCCGACTATGACGCCTGGACGAAGGAAGCCCGCAAGTTCGGCAAGGCGATCTGGGACATCACCGGCAAGCGCGACGTCGATATCGTGTTCGAACACCCCGGCGAAGCGACGTTTCCCGTATCCTGTCTCGTCGTGAAGCGGGGCGGCATGGTCGTCTTCTGCGCCGGCACCACGGGCTACAACCTGACCTTCGACGCGCGCTATGTCTGGATGCGGCAGAAGCGGGTCCAGGGCTCGCACTTCGCGCATCTCAAGCAGGCCAGCGCGGCCAACCAGTTCGTGCTCGAGCGGCGCATCGACCCCTGCCTGTCAAAAACCTTCCCGTGGCTCGATATCCCGAAGGCGCACACCATGATGTGGAAGAACGAGCACCCGCCCGGCAATATGGCGGTTCTCGTCAACGCGCCGACGATGGGTCTGCGGACGCTCGAGGACGTCGTCGAGGCTTCGGGCGGTTGATCGGCCGATGGCGACGCTGGGCGCGTCGGCTGTGCGCTAGCGCGATCACGGAATTCAGTTCGCCGCCGAAAATGAAGATCGACGCGCAGATATAAAGGAAGATCAGCGCGACCATCACCGAGGCAAGACCGGCATACATCGTCACATAACCGTAGGCGAAGCCGGCGAGATAGCGGCCGAAGATTTCGCCGCTCACCAGCCATAGCGCCACGGTGACCACGATGCCCGGCGCGATCTGGGTCAGGCTCCGTCTGCCGCAAGGCAGCCAGAGATGCACGATCAGCAGCGCCGCCAGAATCACCGTGGCGGCCACTGTGAAACGCGCCAGCGTTATGAACTCGCCAAATTCCAGCAAGTTCGGCACGTAGAGCGTCATGCGCGCCCAGATCAGCGGCGCCAGCACGACCAGGAAGGCGAAAGCCAAAAGCGCGATCGCGCCGATGATCACGTAGACGATCGATTCCAGCCGCAGCATCCACCACGGCCGCAGTTCGACGGTGCTGTAAGCGCGGTTGAGGGCGATGCGCAGGCTCTCGACGCCGCTGGAAGCGAAATAGATCGCGAAGATCACACCGAAGGTCAGCGCGCTGCCTTGCAGGCTGGTCAGAACCGCGTGGATGTCGATCGATAAAGGCGCGGCCACCTGCTGCGGCCAGGCCTCGAGCAGAATGCGCGCGGCCTCGTCGGCCAGCTCCTTCGAGCCGAAGAAATAGCCGGATAGCGCGGTGACCACGATGAGAAACGGAAACATCGCCATCAGCGCGGAGAGCGCGATGTGGCTCGCGATCGCCCAGCCGTCATCGGCCAGAAATTGCTGGATCGCCTCCGCGGCGTAGCGGCTCCAGCGCCGCATCATGCGCAAAAGGTCGGGCAAGCGCCCTCCCGTGTCAGGCCCCGAAAGTGAGATCGGCTTTTACGGCGCCCTTGGCAAGGGCCGCTACGGCTCAGGCGGCCTGCACATCCGTCAGGAACTGGCGCACTTCGGTCTCGAGCCGCTCCGCTTCGAGCGCCACCGAATCCGCGAGGCCTTTGACATCGGCCGAGGTGCCGCGCGCATCGGCTGTCACGCCGGCCACGCGGCTCATTGCCTCGGCGCCGTTGCGCGCATCGGCGGAGGCCAAATTGACGCCGTGGGTGATCGACGACACGGCCGCGCTCTGCTGGCCGACCGTGCCGGCAACCGTCGCCGCGATTTGCGCCATGTCGCGGATAATGCCGTTGACTTGTTCGATGGCCTGGGCCGCATCGGCGGCGGCGGACTGAATGGAGCCGACTTGCCCGGCGATTTCCTCGGTCGCCTTGGCGGTCTGGCCGGCGAGCGATTTGACCTCGGCGGCGACCACGGCGAAGCCCTTGCCGGACTCGCCGGCGCGCGCGGCTTCGATGGTGGCGTTGAGGGCGAGCAGATTGGTCTGCCCGGCGATGGCCTGAATGAGACCCACCACTTCGCCGATCCGTGTGGCGGCGCCACCCAGTTCGGTCATCGTCGTGACGGTGCGCTGCGCCTCAGAAACCGCGCGCTGCGCGACATCGGTGGACTTGGTGGCCTGGGACGCGATCTCCCCGATCGATGCCGCGAGCTCTTCGACTGAACCAGCGGCGGCGGTGACATTGGCCGAGGCGGCGTTGGCGCGCTCCTCGGCGGTATGCGCCTCGGCGGAGACGGTGTCGGCAGCCTTGGTCAGATCGCTCGAAGACATCTCGAGCTTGAGCGCGGCGCCGCGCAGCCGCGTCAATGCGGTTTCGACCGAGTGCTTGAAGGCGGTGATGGTCGAGGCGATCGTTTCACTGCGGATCTCGCGCGCCCGGCTGGTTTGCGCCTGCGTGCTGGCGAGCTTTTCGCGCTCGATCATGGTGTCGCGGAACACGATGACAGTGCGCGCCATATCGCCGATCTCGTCCTGGGCGTGAGTGGCGGGGATACGCGCCGTGGTGTCGCCGGCGGCGAGACGCTTCATCACATCGGCGAGGCCGTGGAGGGGCCGGGTGATGCTGCGGCCGATCAGCCAGCTGAACGCGAGGCCCAGGGCCACCATCGCAACGCCAACCATGATGATAATGGTGCGCGTGCGGGTCTGCGAGGCGCGCAGGGCCGCTGCCGCATCCTGCGCCGACTTGCTCGCAGTGAGCATGATTTCGTCGGCGGTCGGCCCGAGCTTCTGGCTGTCGAGATCGATGACGGCAGCCATGGGCAGGGCGCGCCCCGAAACGTCCACCCATTTGGCGAAACTCTCGGCGTAGCGCGCAACTTCCTGCTCAAGTTTACCCTTCATCTCGGGCGTGCCATCGACGCTCGCGAAGATATCGGTGAACTGCTTGTGCGAGGCGAGATACATTTGCCGGATCAGCTCGCGAGGGATCAGTCTGTACTCAACCTCGTGATGGCGCATGGTGAGCAACGCCATCATCAATTTGCGCGCATCGGCGTCAGCCAACCAGGTCAGGTTCTCGTTGATGATGGCTTCGATCTTGAAGCCCGCGTTGCGCAGATTGCCGCGAATGCCTTCGTTCTCGGTGTAGCCAAGCACGAGCTGCTCGGCCACCAAGGCGTGAAAGTTCTCCTTGATCTGCATCAGCTCGCGGCGCAGTGCGTCGAGACCCATGTCCGTAAGCTCGGCCTCGAGCGTATAAAGGCTCTTGCTGGCGAGGTGATGCGATTGTTCGAAGCTGGCAATCAAGCCGTCACTCGGCGTGGCGATGAAATCTTTCACCGCGATGCGCATGCCGGCGAGACCGCTTTTGAAGTCGCGGCTTGCCGAGGCAAGCCCGGTCGCCTTGTGAGCGGTGGCGAAGGCCTCCGCGACCTCGTCCTCGCTGGCGATGTACGTCACGCCATTCGCAAGAAATCCCGCGACCGGAATAAGCGCGAGCACGACGATACGCGTGCGCACCGATATCCGGTTGACGAGCCGCGACACCGCGAGCGCAGGGTTGGGAAAGCGCATGAAAAACCAGGTCCTGCTTCGATCGGGGCCGGACGGACGGGTATGGGGGGATGGAAGCGCGATTTTGGTTAATACTTTCGAAATTCGACCTGCGGTGCTTGCCCTAAGCCTCACGAATTGAGGGGAAAATCGGTTGCCGTCTTTTCTTTGGTGCAGTGCACAAGTAGGGTGACGCGGGTCACCCACGAAAGACGTTCTGGCTGCGCATGGCGATTTCCGTTCCCCGTTCCGGCTCGGCTGCATTGCTGCTCGACCAGGCGCGCGCGGCGGTCAGTGCGGCTGATGCCGTGCTCAACGACGTTTTGGGCAAAGTGCGCGAGCGCGTCGTGGTCGAGGGTCATCCGGTCGCCAGGCTGTTCGACCGCGAGCAGCGTGCGACGCACGGCTTGGCCTGGCTAGCGACCTATGTCGAAGCCATCCGGCAACTGACCGCCTATGCCGAGCGGCTCGGCCGCGGCGGCGGCCTCGGTGAAATCGAGGAACTGCTGGTTCGCATCGGGCTCGGCGAATATCTGGCGCAGATCGTCGGCGGCATTCCGATGAGCCAGGGGGAGATTGTGCGCGCCACCGATCTCGGCTTAACGCCGGCGCAGGTCGCCGCGCGGATGCCGTCCGCGGTCCAGGACCTCCTTGCCAATGGCAACAGCGCCGCCAATCGCGCCCGCCTGGTCGAACTCATCCGCGGCGCGCAGCACGCGACAGTCGGCAATTGCGCGCTCGACGACACGCTCGACTCGATTCGCGAAGAGATGCGCAAATTTGCCGACAGCGAAGTCGTCACCATGGCGCAGCAATGGCATCGCACCAACAGCTACATCCCCATGGATGTCATCGACCATATGGCCGAGCTCGGCGTATTCGGCCTGACCATTCCCGAA
>JAFBAG010000202.1 GCA_019247925.1 Pseudolabrys sp. | reverse complement strand
CCGGCGCTGCGCAGGTAGCTTTGCTGCGGCGTGCGCAGATCATAGAGCCCGCCCATCCACATGCCGGCATGGCCGGTGTCGACGACGACGATCGCATCGTCCGGCATGTGCTGGGTGAGATCGCCGCAAATGCGCGCCGGATGGATCGGCACGGCGTCGGACTTCAGATCGCTGTCGTATTTGCCGTTCCAGTCCGAACGCAACGCCTTCATCTGCTCGACCCACTTCGCGCGGCGCGCCGCGCTCTGCTTGTCGATCTGGCCGAGCATTTTGGTCAGCACGGTCTTGGCGTCGCCGAGCACGCCGGCCTTGAGCGGATAGTTGCGGCCCAGCGCCTCGGGCTCGATGTCGATCTGGATGGCGTCGACGCCGATTTTGGGCACCGCCCAGAAATGCGTGGTCATGCCGCCGGTCTCGGTGCCGATGAAGCAGACGAGGTCGGCGCCGGCCACCGCGCGGTTCGCAGTTTCACGCGAATAGGAGCCGACCACGCCCACCGAGAGCGGATGCGTGCCGGGGATCGAATCCTTGCCGTTCAGCGAGGTCGCGACCGGAATTTGCAGCGCTTCCGCCAGCGCCACCAATTCGCGTCCCGCGCCGGACGCACGCACGCCGCCGCCGGCAACGATCACCGGCTTGTCGGCTTTCTGCAGCAAATCGAGTGCCGCCTTCACATGCGCGGACTCAGGCTCCGGCCGGAAGGGCGGCACCCGCGCGAACTGGCTTTCCACCAGCGCTTCCATTTCCGCTTCTTCGGCGTCGACCTGGCCTTCATTGCCGCGAAACTGGAGATGCACCGGACCCGGCGTGGCGCTGACCGCGGTACGGAACGCCTGCCGTATCATGTCGGGAATGCGCGCCACATCGTCGACCGTGACATTCATCTTGGTCACCGGCTCGAAGGACGGGACGTCGTCGATCTCCTGATAGACCTTCCTGAATTTCGTCTTGGGATCGCGCCCGCCGGTCATCGCGATCACCGGCGAATGTGCAAGCCAGGCGTCGCGCAGTCCGGCGGCGAGATTGAGCGCGCCGATCACTTGCGCCATGCACACGCCCGGCTTGCCGGACGCGCGGGCATAGCCATCCGCCATATAGGCCGCGGATTTTTCGCCGTGGGTGTGGATGCGGGCGATGCTCGTGCGGCGCTCCATCTCAGCGAACGTCCGCCGCAGCACCGCCGGCACCATGAAAACATGCGTCACGCCGTAGCCAGCGAGCATTTCCGCCAGCACCTCTGCGCCGGTGCGCTTCAGATTGTGACCTAAATTCGCCACGGGGGTATCAGGCGGGCTTGAAGTTCAGCGCCACGCCATTGATGCAGTAGCGCTGATGCGTCGGCGGCGGCCCGTCGTCGAACACGTGACCGAGATGGCTGCCGCAAGTCGCGCAATGCACTTCGACGCGCACCATGCCGTGGCTGCGGTCCGTTTCCGTCTCGACCGCGCCGGGAATGGGATCGTTGAAGCTCGGCCAGCCGGTGCCACTTTCGAATTTCAGTTGCGACTCGAACAATGGCTTGTCGCAGCCGACGCAGTAAAACGTGCCGGGACGTTTCTCGCGCAGTAGCGCACAGCTTCCAGGCATTTCCGTGCCATGCTGACGCATGATGCGGAACTGGTCGCGGGTCAGGAGCTTGCGCCACTCCTCATCGCTGCGCGTAACCGGATACTGCTTCATCATTCACCCTTGATATTGGCCACCTTGATTATCGGCGTCCACAGCGCAACCTCGTCGCGCATGATCTTGCTCAATTCTTGCGGCGTAGAGCTCGCCGCCTCAACGCCAAGCTTCTCGTAGCGTTCCTTGACCGACGCGTCAGCAAGGACTTTCACGCTGTCGTCGTGCATCTTCTTGATGATCTCGGGCGGCGTTTTGGCGGGCGCGAACAGAGCGTACCACGACGTGACGTCGAAGCCCGGGACGCCTGATTCTGCGAAAGTCGGAATATCTGGCGACAGTGGGAAGCGTTTCGGCGTCGAAGCCGCCAACGCCCGCGTCTGCCCCGCCCGCACCGAAGCGAGCAGCGAGCCCGTCGTGTTGAACATGGAGTCGATGCGGTTCGACAGCAGGTCGCTCATCGCGCCCGCGGCGACACCGCGATAAGGCACGTGGGTGATGTCGACATTGGCCATTTTCTTGAACAGCTCGGCGGCAAGATGCGGCGCCGAACCGATGCCAGGTGTCGCGAAGGTGACTTTGCCCGGCTCCGCTTTCGCCTTGGCCAGATAATCCTGCAGGGTCTTGAAAGGCGAATTCTGCGGCACGACGACGAGGTTGGGATAGGTGCCGAGAAACGAGATCGGCGCTAAATCCTTCATGGGATCGTAGTTCGCGCCGGGGAAAAGCTGCGGCATCACGACGAGCGAGGACGGGCTCATGAGCATCGTGTAGCCGTCAGGCGCGGCATGGGCGACCGCGTCATTCGCGATATGGCCGCCGGCGCCGGGACGGTTTTCGACCACGACCTGCTGGCCCCACAAAGCCGTGAGCTTGTCGGCGGCGATGCGTGTCGCGGCGTCGGCGCCGCCGCCGGGCGGAAAGCCGACGACGAGGCGAACGACCCGGTTGGGCCAGGCCTGAGCCGATGCTTTGCCGATCAAGGCCGGAGCGGCGAGCGCCGCGGCCGTGAGCTGAAGAGCTTTTCGCCGATTCATTGTCATCACTGCCACGCCTCCCGCGCAGAGCTTGCTGGCTCGATTTACGAAACTGCGTTCCCGCCTCTGTTCCAGCCGCGCCCGCCCTCGGCGTAAATTTCCTGACCGCCTGGCGTCACCGCGACCGTATCCTCCAGCTTGATGAAACCTCGCGTCGGATGCAGCAGCGTGGTCTCAACCGACACAACCATGCCGGCCTCGAGTGGCTTGTCCTTATGCTCGGGCGTGTACGGGACCGCGACACCGCGTTCGGTCAGCCGGGGCGCTTCGTGGCTCACAAGGCCCATGCCGTGGGCCAGGAAGTCCATGTGATTGTGGTGTTTCGATTTGGCCACCAAAGGCTCGGCGGCGGCATAGATGCTTTTGCCGGTCGCTCCGGGCTTCACCGCGTTGAACGCGGCGCGCTGGATGGTCTCGATCTCGCCGAGCAGGTCCTGCAATTCCTGGTCGGGCTCGCCCAGCACCGCCATGCGGCAAATGTCCCCGATATAACCTTCGTAGTTGCCGCCGGAGTCGAGCGACAGCACCTCACCCTTTTGCCAGGCCTGCTCGGAGGGCGCGCGGTTATGGCTCGCGCCAACCGTGATCAGGCAGTATTCGAATGTCAGCCCGCGATTGACCTCTTCGCGCCGCAAGGCCTCGGTCATTTCCCGCTTGGTGGCGCCTGGCCCGTGATTGGCGATCACCGCCAGCATCGATTCCAGAACGGCGTCGGACGCGCGCCTGATCTTTCTCAATTCGTCCGGCGTCTTGATGGCGCGCTGGCGATCCATGACCAAGGTCGCTTCGACCAATTCCGCATCCGGGAAGGCCTTTCGCAGGACCAGCGCCGCGTCATAAGGCAAAAATCCGAGCTCGGCGCCGATCCGCTTGGGCTTGAGGCCGAGCTTCTTCATCGACTCGACCGCCTTGGTCATGCCGTCAACCGAGCCATTCGACGACGTATGCGTTTCCGGCGTCCACATCGGATTGGCTTCGCGCTGCCATTTCTCAAGACGGTGGCCGATGTAAGCCGCTTTTTCCGGCGCGCCCTTGGGATAAACGACTACGGGCAGATAGCGGGTCACCCCCGTCGCATCCATGTAGTCGAAGAAGTCGGCGCGATGGCCGCCAAGCAAATACTGCACATTATGTTTCGACGTTGCGAGCAGGACGTCGATGTTCTCGTCGTCCATCAAGCGGTCGAGCCGCGCATTGTCGAAAGGAATATTCAGACCTGACGGCTTGGCGGGCGTAAGCATGACGATCCCCGGTGACGGCAGCCGGGAGGCTAGTCCTCCCGCCCCCGGCTGTGCAACCGGCATCGATATTGCCGCGGCCCGGCCGGACGGGCATGCTGAGTGCAAACAACAAATGACGGCTTCGGGAGGATGAAATGAAAGTGGTGGCTCGCGCGCTGGTCTGTGTCGCCGCTGTCATCGTCACGAGCGCGGCGTGGGCCGCGGGTCCCGCGGGCTATCCTAACAAGCCGGTCAAGGTCGTGGTGCCATTCGCCCCCGCTGGCCCGACCGATGTCATGGCGCGGCTAATCGCGCAGAAGCTTTCGGAATCCACCGGCCAGCAGTTCTATGTCGAAAACCATGCGGGGGCCGGCGGTAATCTCGGCATGACGCTGGTCGCGAAATCGGCGCCGGATGGTTACACGATCCTGGTCGCCTCATCGAGCTACGTCGTCAATCCGAGCCTCTATGCGAAAAATCCTTATGACGCTTTCAAGGATTTCGCGCCGGTCACTTTGGCTGCCGCGTCGCCGAACATCGTCGTGGTGCATCCGGACGTGCCCGTAAAGACCATGAAAGAGCTCGTCGACCTTCTGAAAAAAGAGCCGGCGAAATACTCGATTGCCAATCCGGGTGTGGGCACGACGCCGCAACTCGCCGCGGAGCTGTTCAAGCTCAATATGAAAGTGGATGCGACCAGCGTGCCATTCGGCGGCGCCGGCCCTGCGATCCAGTCGGCGGTTGCGGGCCACACGCCCGTCGCTTTCACCGCGCTGCCACCGACCGCGCCGCAGGTCCAGGGCGGCAAGCTGCGCGCTCTCGCCGTTACCTCGGCCAAGCGTTCGGCTGCCTTTCCCGATATTCCGACCATGGCGGAAGCCGGCATGCCGGGCCAGGAATCCGAGACGATGCAAGGCGTTTTCCTGCCCGGCGGCACGCCGAAGGAGCTCGTCGCTTACCTCAACGCCGAGATCAAGAAAGTCATGGCGATGGAGGATGTGAAAAAGAAGTGCGCCGACTTGGGCTTTGACGTTGTCGCCAACACGCCCGAGCAGTTCACCGCCTACATCAAGGCCGAAGTCGACAAGTGGGGCCGCGTGATCAAGGACGCCAAGGTCCCGCAGATTCAGTAGGCGGAGCCAACTCTCGCCTACGCGCATCGTCCGTCAATGAGAATCGTCGACATCCGCGAAACCGCGATCCCGCTGAAATCGCAGCTCGCCAATTCGAGCTTCGACTTCTCGGAAATGACGACATCGGTGGTGGCGGTGATCACCGACGTGATGCGCGATGGCAAGCCGGTCTGCGGCTTCGCATTCAATTCCACCGGGCGCTACGCCTGCGGCGCGCAGATGCGGGCGCGTTTCATTCCCCGCATCCTCGCCGCCGCGCCCGACAACCTGCTCGACGGCGCCGGCAACCTCGATCCCGATAAAATTCTCGGCGTGATGATGCGCCGGGAAAAGGCCGGCGGCCATTCCGAGCGTTCGGTGGGCATCGGCACGATCGAAGTCGCGGTGTGGGACGCACTCGCCAAGATTCTCGACAAGCCGCTGCATCGCCTGCTTGCCGAGCGCTTCAACGGCGGCAAAGTGCCGGAGAAGGTGTTCTGTTATGTCGGCGGCGGCTGGTATTTCCCCGGGCAGACCATCAAGGATTTGCAGGACGAAATGCGCCGCCATCTCGATGCCGGCTATACGATGGTGAAGATGAAGGTCGGTGGGTTGCCGCTCGCCCAAGACATCAAGCGGGTCGAGGCGGTGTTGCAGGTCGTCGGTAAGGGCGAGCGTCTCGCGGTCGACGCCAACTGCAAGTTCGAGCGCGACGACGCCCTCGCTTATGCGAAAGCGCTAGCCCCATTCAAGCTGCGTTGGTTCGAGGAGCCGAGCGACCCGCTCGACTACGCGCTCATGGCCGAGCTTGCGGGCTTCTACGAGCCTGCCCTCGCCACTGGCGAGAACCTGTTTTCGATCCCTGACGTCGAAAATCTGGTGCGGTTCGGCGGCTTGCGCGCCGGGCGCGATATCATCCAGATCGACCCGCCTCAGGCCTATGGCATCGCCACTTATGCCCGCACCGTGGCGATGCTTGAGCGCCACGGCTGGTCGCGGCGTCAATTGTTTCCGCACGGCGGCAACCAGATGTCGCTCGCTATAGCCGCGGGCCTCGGCCTCGGCGGCGCGGAGTCCTACCCGGGTGTATTCGGCGATTTCGGCGGCTTTGCCGACGACGCCCGGGTGACGGATGGCTACATGGCGCTGTCCGAGCGGCCGGGCATCGGCTTCGAAGGCCATAGCCGGCTTTACCGCATCATGCGGGACCTGGCCGGTCTCTAGCCTGTCGCCGGAAAGCCACATCGCGATATTTTGGCGCGGAAGTTATCCACAGACCCCGCGACTCAGATAATTCGGAGTCACCGCACGGGGGGAGGCCAATCGATGCGCAGTGAAGCCGAGCAACAGTCGCTTGCGTTCGAAGAACCCAATCAAGCTGCCGAACGCGAACCGTTGCTGACACCGGCGCGCGCCGCCGCACTTGATGCCCTGGAAAAGGAACTGGCGGAATTCCTCAAGGCGAGCCATCCGGTAGCCGCCTGATTTTGGCCGGCGGGCCAGCTATTCTGCCGGCATGGAAGACGACGCCCTCCGCCGCCTGCATTACGCCGCCGCCATCGCGATCGGCGTATTCGCCGCAATTTCGATCCATATTGCGCTGACCGTAGTTGGGTTCGGCCTCGATGCGGTGCTGCGCACGGCGGCATCCAGCCGGGCCCAGTTTGTATCGGCATTGGCATGGTGGCTGATCGGCGCCGCCGGATTCATCGCGGGGTGGGGCGCAAGCCACTATCTCATCGCAGCCGTGCGCGAGCGCGACCTCATTTACCGGATCGCACGCCGGTTTCTGATTGCGGTCGTTCTCGTCGTGGCGACGGCGGCCGGGATCCTGAGCAAAACGGGAAGCGCCGGGGGCGCCGTCGATGTGGCCGCGAGCCTGGCGGCGCTCGGGGTCGGCTCAATTTGCGCCTTCTGTGGCGCGCGGCTCGCGTTTCTCAACGCCGAGCAAGTTTGAGATCGCGCACGAACAATTTTTGCTGCGCCGGCCAGTCGGGATCCTGACGAATTCTCAGCAAATATGACGGGTGAATGGTTGCAATCATCTGCGCGCCGTCCGCCAACGGATGAAGGCGGCCGCGCAGCTTGGCAATGGTCATGGCTCGGCCCGTCACGCTGCGGATCGCTGTTGCCCCCATAGCCACGATGATTTGGGGCCGCACCAGCAGACGCTCGATGTCGAGCCAGATCCGGCACCGTTCGATTTCATAAGGATTCGGCTTTTTGTGAAGGCGCCGCTTGCCGCGCTGCTCGAATTTGAAGTGCTTCACGGCGTTGGTGATGAACAATTCCTTCCGCTCGAGGCCCGCGGCGACGATAGCGTCATCCAGCAGGCGCCCTGCCGGTCCCACAAACGGCCGGCCAGCGATGTCTTCCTTATCTCCCGGTTGTTCGCCAACCAGCATGATGCGGGCCCGCGACTTGCCTTCACCGGGAACTACTTGGGTGGCGAAGCGGTAAAGCGGGCAGCGCGTGCACTCTTCTTCGGCTTCGGCGAGCGCGCCCAAACTGCGAATCTTCGGCAGGACGTCGGCGGATTGGGTGCCTTTCCGGCTCGGCCGCTTAGCCGCTGGCGTTGCGCTTCGAGCGTTCATCCTCGGCCTGATAATTCTGGCGGGTCACAGCCTCGCCCACAGTGTCCGCTGTCCTCGAGCGCCTGCGGTACTGCCAGGTTCCCCAAACCAAAGCCAGGAGCAGCACGATCCACCCGACGTGCCAAAACGCTTCTATACCCATAAGCCGACTCCAGGACCGAGATGCAACACCGGGCGAACGCCACGCCAACCGAAAACGTTCCGATGAACCAAACCGCCGCGCTCAGCGTTGGTGGCCGAACCTTTGTGTTCCCACCTCAGGAGCGTCCCAATGGCGAAAAAAGCCACCAAACAAGCCAAACAACTCGACGAGCTGTTTCACGACACCCTCAAGGATATCTACTTCGCCGAGAAGAAAATTCTTTCGACGCTGCCCAAGATGGCCAAGGCCACCGAGTCGGCACAGCTGCGCCGGGCCTTCGAGGAGCATCGCGATCAGACCGAACGACAGGTCGAGCGCCTGGAAAAAGTCTTCAAGGCCATCGATAAGAAGCCGCAAGGCAAGACCTGTGACGCCATCATCGGCATTACGGAAGAAGGTGCCGAGATCATGAAAGAGTTCAAGGGCTCGCCTGCGCTGGATGCCGGGCTGATTTCGGCGGCGCAGGCCGTCGAGCATTACGAAATCGCGCGTTACGGCACCTTGAAGACCTGGGCGCAGGAGCTCGGGCTCAAAGAGGCGGTCGCTCTTCTCGACGCGACGCTGCAGGAAGAAAAGCAGACGGACGACAAGCTTACCGAAATCGCCGAGGGCTTCGCAAACAAACGTGCGGAAGCGGCTTAAGCTATCTGTAGATCTCTAACCGCATCGTTGCGACCGGCCGCCATTGGCGGCCGGTTCTTTTATATGGCCGTAACGCGGTCCGGTGGCCGAGACGCCACGTGGGCGGCATGGAACTTCGCGGCCAATGGCACTTGCAGGCTTGGCCACCACACCGGGAAGCAGGCATAAACGGCCCTCCCGGGTCCGCGCTGGCGCAGGAAGCCGCCGCCCGGGCCGCCGTTTAGACTTTCGGCTAGCTCGGCTCCCGTATCGAACCGAAAGATTCAGCAACCTTGGCACTGATTTCTTTCGGGTATAGCCTTTTCATAAGGCCAAAAAATAAAACGGCCTATCAGGGAGGACTACCTCGATGTCTCATCGGACAACGCGTCGTACCGTTTTGAAGAGCACCGCGGCCGTCGCCGCGGTGACGCTTGCTTCCCCTTACGTGCGCGGTGCTTACGCCGCCGGCACGATCACGATGGGTTGCTGGGACCATTGGGTCCCAGGCGCCAACAACGCCCTCACCAAGATCTGCAATGAGTGGGGCGAGAAGAACAAGGTCGAGATCAAGATCGACTACATCACCTCGCAAGGTGAAAAAGACAAACTGACCGCGGCCGCCGAAGCGCAAGCCGGCACCGGCCACGACATCATGTCGCATCGCGACTGGAACATCCGCACGCACCAGCGCGTGCTGGAGCCATTGAACGACGTCGTCGACTCGATGATCAAGAAGTACGGCCCGATCTCGCCGGTCGCCGAATATCTCGCGAAGAACAAGGGCACTTGGTACGGCATCCCGACCACGGTCGGCAGCCAGGTGAAGCCGTGCCAGACGCGTTTCGACCTTTTCAAGGAGCACGCCGGTATCGACGTGCAGGCGATGTTCCCCTCGGACGAGTCGAAGTGGGACAAGGCCACGACTGACAAGTGGACCTGGGATGCCTTCCTCGACGCCGCGCAGAAGTTGCACAAGGCCGGCTTCCCGGTCGGTCTGCCGATGGGTCAGACCTCCGATGCGGTCGACTGGGTTGGCGCGTTCTTCAACTCGATGGGCGTCGTGTTCGTCGACGACAAGGACAACATCAAGGTCAACTCCGACGAGACCCGCAAGGCGCTCGAGTACATGAAGAAGCTGATGGCGGTGAACCCGCCGGAGGTTTACGCCTGGGACGACGCCGGCAACAATCGCTGGATGATCTCTGGCAAGGGCTCGAGCATCATGAACCCGCCATCGTCATGGGCGGTCGCCAAGCGCGACAATCCGTCGGTCGCGGAAAAGATCTGGCATCATCCGATGCCGAAGGGCCCGAAGGGCCGCTTCGTCGGCCAGTTGCCGCAATTCTACGGGGTATGGTCGTTCTCGAAGAACAAGACCGCGGCAAAAGACCTGCTGCTGCACATCTCGCAAAAGGAACAGGTCGCGCAACTGGTCGAAGCCTCCTTCGGCTACGATCTGCCGTCGTTCAAGAGCATGTACGACCTCCCGACCTGGAAAACGGTCGGTCCGCCGGTCGGCGTGTCCTACGGCTATCCGCCGCGCGGCGACGAGCAGACTTCCGTGTTCGGCGCTCCGGCGCGCGCGGAAGTCGGCGCCCAGATGTACAACCAGGCCATCAATACCGTGATGGTCTCGAAGTTCACGCAGGGCAACGAGAAGCTCGACGACGTCATCAAGTGGGCGGAGAAGGAGCTCGAAGGCACGCTGCGTGCCTGATCACCTCCACTAAAACAAACGCGCCTGCCGGCTGCGGGGCGGCCGGCAGGCGCTAACTTTCCGGCAACTGCGCGTTGGGGAACACGGCATGGCCGACACGGTACAATCCTGGATTTCGGTGCCCGACACGGCCGCGCCGCCGGTCAAGAAAAAGGGCTTCCAGAAGTTCGTCCGGCGCCGCTCGACAATTGCTTTCCTGATGTGCGCGCCGCTGATCGCGGTGGTCGTCGGCCTCGTCATCTATCCGGCCTTCTATTCGATCTACCTGTCGATGCTGAACAAGGCGCAGACGCGCTTTATCGGCCTGGGCAATTTCACGTGGCTGATGTCCCGCGACGTGTTCTGGATGGTGGTTTGGCAGTCCGCGATATTCGCGCTGTCGGCGGTGTTTTTCAAAGCCCTCATCGGATTGATCACGGCGCACCTCATCAACAACCTGCCGGACAAAGGGCAGCGCAAATGGCGCGGCATGCTGCTGGTGCCGTGGGTCATTCCGCTGGCGCTGTCGACTCTAGGCTGGTGGTGGATGTTCGACCCCACCCATTCGGCCTTCAACTGGCTGCTCAAGGGCCTGGGATTCAACGAGATCGCCTGGCTGTCGCAGCCCTACTGGGCACGTTTTTCGGTCATCCTGGTCAACGTCTGGTACGGCGCGCCGTTCTTCCTGATCATGTATCTCGCGGCGCTCAAGTCGGTGCCCGACCAGCTCTATGAAGCCGCCGCCATCGACGGCGCCAATGCCTGGCAGAAATTCGTGCACATCACTCTGCCGATGATGCGCAATATCATGGCGATCACCATCCTGTTTTCGCTGATCGTCACGTTCGCCAATTTCGACATCGTGCAGATCATGACCGCGGGCGGGCCGCGCAACACGACGCACGTGTTCGCGACCTACTCGTTCCTCACAGGTATCCGCTCGGGCGACTTGCCGCTCGGCTCCGCGGTGTCGCTGTTCATGCTGCCGATCCTGGCAATTTCGGCGATCTTCATCCTGCGCGGCGTGCGCAAGCGCGGAAGGGAAATCGGATGACTACGACCACAATCGCCGCCCCAACAGCGCGCGCCGTCTCCAAAAAATCGAGCCTGAGCCGCAACCGGCGTTGGGCGCTGTTCGCCTCCTATTTCTTCCTGATCGTGTTCGCCATCTTCTTCCTGATGCCGCCCTACTACATGGTCGTCACGGCGCTCAAAAGCGACGCCGAAGTTGCCCATATGGCGACCAATCCGTGGATCATCGCCAACGGTGTGACCCTCGACCAGTTCAGGATCCTGCTCAAGGAAACGGACTTCCTGATCTTCTTTAAGAACACGGCGATCGTGACCGTCTGCACCGTCGTTATCACCATGATCATCAGCGTGCTGGCGGCCTTCTCGCTTGGCCGCATGAAGTTCTGGGGCTCTGGCATCCTCGCAACCGGCATCTTTCTCACTTATCTCGTTCCGGACACGCTGCTGTTCATCCCGCTGTTCCAGATCGTGAAGTCGGTCGGCCTGCTCAATTCCTACTGGGGCATGGTGCTGGTCTACCCGACCCTGACCGTGCCGTTCTGCACCTGGATCATGATCGGCTACTTCCAGTCGATACCGAAGGAACTCGACGAGGCGGCCCTGATCGACGGCGCCGGCCACATGCAGATGCTTCTGAAGATATTCATCCCGGTGGCGCTGCCGGGCATCATCGCCGCCACCATCTTCGCCTTCACTGTGTCCTGGGCGGCGTTCGTCTATCCGATGGCGTTCCTCTACAGCTCCGACCAGCAGGTGCTCACGGTCGGCACGGTGACGAGCCTGATCCGCGCCGACGTCTACCAGTGGGGCATGCTGATGGCGGGGGCCTTGCTGGCGGCGGCGCCGCCGCTCATCATCTACGCCTTCCTGATGGACTACTACATCGCGGGTCTTACCGCGGGCGCCACCAAGGGCTAACGAAAAAAGAGTTGAGGGGACGGACAG
>JAFBAG010000175.1 GCA_019247925.1 Pseudolabrys sp. | reverse complement strand
GATCAAAAATCCGACGATCGTTGACCGCACATTGTTTGCGCTGCGCCGCGCCTTGCTGGGACTGCCCAGCGGAATGCCAACGGCGCCGCACGCCGGGGAAGACATCAAACGCGAGGCAGTGCTGGATGCCCGCCATTCGTCGGATCGGCCCGGCGCCGGCGCCATTACGGACTCGGCACCCGCGCCTTCGACGTCTCCCGAAAGGCCGGTTCAGGACTCTCCCGTCAAATTGCTGATCGCCGCGCTCGGCGGCGAAGGCGGCGGGGTGCTCACCGACTGGATCGTCAGCGCCGCGGCGCAGCGCGGGCTGCCGGTGCAGTCGACCTCCATTCCGGGCGTCGCGCAGCGCACTGGCGCTACCACATATTATGTCGAGGTTCTGCCAATCCCGTTCAGCGAATTGAACGGCAGGAAGCCGGTGCTGGCGCTGACGCCCGGCGTCGGCGACATCGACATTGCAGTGGCGAGCGAACTGCTCGAAGCCGGACGCACCGTGGCGAACGGGTTCATCACGCCCGATCGCACTCACGCCATCGCCTCGACCAGCCGCTTCTATGCGATGGACGAGAAGATCGCGATGGGCGACGGCCGGCTCAACAGCGATCGATTGATCGAAATCATCGCCGGCAACGCCAAAGATGCGCTGCTGTTCGACATGGCGGCGCTGGCGCAGCAATCAGGCTCGATCATCAGCGCGGTGATGCTCGGCGCCATCGCCGGTTCGGGACAGCTGCCGATCCCGGTCGAAGCCTTCGAAAATGCGATCCGCGCCGACGGCAAGGCCGTCGACAGCAATATCCGCGGCTTCCGCACCGGCCTCGAAGCCGCGCGCGCGCGGCTGGTAACGACGCTGAAGCAGGACAACAAGAAGCCGGCGCCCAATACGCTTGCAACGCTAGAGGCCGAAGTCACCCGCGATTTCACCGGTAAAGCGCAAAGTATCGCGCTCGAGGGTGTGCGGCGTCTCGTTCGATACCAGTCCGTCAAATATGCGCGGCTCTATCTAGACCGGCTTACGCCATTCCGCGGCGGGGACCAGAAACTGCTGGCGGCTGTGGCGCGGCACCTCGCCGTGCGCATGTCATTCGAAGACGTCGTGCGGGTGGCGCAAACCAAGATCGATCCAGCGCGCATCGCACGCATCGCCCGCGAAGAGCTCAAGGCCGCCGCAGGCGAACCTTACACGGTGCACGATTTCCTCAAGCCGGGGATCGAGGAATTGTGCCAGCCGCTGCCGCCGGCGCTCGCAAAGCCGATCATGCGGCTCGCGGCGCGCAAAGGCTGGCTCGGCCGGGTCTATTTCGGCATGGAGATCAATGCGACTTCTGCGAGCGGCTATTTGCGCTTTCTCATGCTCGCCAAGCTGCGCGCGCTGCGGCCTTACGGCTACCGTTATCAGGAAGAGCAGACGCAGATCGAAGCCTGGCTCGCGCTCATTCGTGAAGCGGCGCAGCATTCCAGCGCGCTCGCGCTCGAGGTCGCGGAATGCGCGCGGCTGATCAAAGGCTATGGCGACACGCATGCGCGTGGCAGCGCCAACTATCGCACCATCGAAGCGCAGGTGATCCGGCCAGCGCTCGCGGGACAGATCGACGCCGGGCGCGCTGCCGATGCGGTGGCAAGCGCGCGCATGGCAGCGCTGGTGGATCCGGAAGGCGAAAGCCTCGCCAAGTGCCTCGCCGCACTCGGCACCCAGCCCTTGCCTATTGCGGCCGAGTAGTCGGTTGTAAGCCGTTGCGCCGTCGCGTAAAAATGGCGCAGCGACAATAAAAAACGCGACCGGGAGGAATTCCAATGCGCAAACTGATCGCACTCGCTTTCGCCGCCCTCGTTACCGCAGGTCTCGGCACCGCCCAGGCCTGGCCTGAGCGCACCGTGCGCTTCCTGGTGCCGCTCGGCCCCGGCTCCGGCGTCGACCTCACCGCGCGCCTCCTCGGCGACGCGCTGTCCAAGAAATGGAATCAGCCGGTCGTGATCGAGAACCGGCCCGGCGGCGACGGTGTCGTCGCCATCAATGGCTTTATCGGCGCCGACGACGATCACGTTCTGCTATTTGCGCCGACGGGTTCGTTTTCCTCGCACCCCTATACGCTCGAAAAGCTGCCCTATGATCCGGCGAAGCTCGCGCCGGTCGCGCGTGTCACCAACACCATCGTCGCCTTCGCCGTCCCGACGGCGAGCGGCATCAATTCCATGAAGGAGTTGCTCGACAAGGTGAAGGCCGAGCCGGGCAAGCTCAATTGGGCGAGCGCAACGCCGACCAATGAATTCCTGTTTCAGGGCTACCTGAAAGAGGCCGGGCTCGATATGGCGAAGGTGCCGTATCGCGATACCGTCTCGGCGATCAACGATCTCGCCGAGAACCGCATCCAGATGTATGTCGGTGCCTACGCGATCATGCGGCCGCATCTGCAGGGCGGGAAGATCAAGGTGCTCGCCGTGACCAACAGGGACCGCGCCAAGGGCGCGCCCGATCTTCCGACGGCCAGCGAAGCCGGTTTTCCGAAGCTCGAATTCGACGGGCTGGTCGGCATTTTCGCGCCAACCAAGATGCCGGAAGCGACGCGCGCGCAGATCGCCACTGATGTGAAGGCGCTGCTGGCGGACAACGAGATTTCGGGCAAGCTGATCGCGACGGGACAGAACGTCAGCGCCGGCACGCCGGCCGAGTTCGCCGCCGCGCAGAAGGCGCAGACCGAGCAGGTCGACGCCGTCGCCAAGCTGCTCGGGCTCAAGCGCGCGCAGTAGGGAAAAACGGAGCCGGCGGCACGGATGGCTGTTCAGACCCCTCCTCCTGCGCCGCGCGGCCCGATCGCCGCGGAAGCCTTTCTGCGAGCCTTGGCAGACCACGGCGTCGATTACTTCTTCGCCAATCCCGGCACCGATTTCCCTCCTGTCGTCGAGGCTTTCAGCCGCGCCAAGAAAACCAATGCCAAGGTGCCGAAACCGGTTTTGGTGCCGCACGAGAACCTCGCCGTCGCCATGGCGCACGGCGCCTATCTGATGACCGGGCGCGCGCAGGCCCTGATGGTGCATGTCAACGTGGGCACCGGCAACACGGTCAACAACCTGATCAATCTCGCCCGCGACCGCATTCCGCTGCTGCTGGCGGCAGGCCGCACGCCGATCACCGA
>JAFBAG010000020.1 GCA_019247925.1 Pseudolabrys sp. | reverse complement strand
GTGCCGCCGCAGGACTATGACGCGCTGCTCAAGGCCGGCGCCGAAGCGATATTTCCGCCGGGCACAGTCATCGCCGACGCGGCCGAAATGCTGCTGAAGAAACTCAACACCCGGCTCGGCAGCGCCCACTAAATCGATGGCGACGCGCCGCACGAATGCGCTTGATATCGCCGCATTGGCCGCCGGCATCGGCGCCGGGGACCGCGCGACCCTCGCGCGCGCCATTACCTTGATCGAAAGCAAGCGGGCCGATCACCGCACTGCGGCCCATCGTCTTGTGCAGGACGTGTTGCCCAGAACCGGCAAGGCACTACGGGTCGGCATCACGGGCGCGCCGGGCGCGGGCAAGTCCACCACCATCGATGCGCTCGGCACCTATCTCACCGGCAAAGGTCATAAGGTCGCGGTGCTCGCGGTCGATCCGTCTTCAACGCGCACCGGCGGCTCCATCCTCGGCGACAAAACGCGGATGGCGCGGCTGTCCAACGATCCGGATGCGTTCATCCGGCCCTCCCCCTCCTCCGGCACGCTCGGCGGCGTCGCCGCCAAGACCCGGGAAACCATGCTGCTGTGCGAGGCCGCCGGCTTTGATGTGGTGCTGGTCGAGACGGTGGGGATCGGCCAATCGGAAACGGCGGTCGCCGACATGACCGACTTTTTCCTCGCCATCATGCTACCGGGCGCTGGCGACGAATTGCAAGGCATCAAGAAAGGCCTGGTCGAGATCGCCGACATGCTCGCGGTCAATAAATCCGACGGAGACAATATCGGCCGCGCGCGAACCGCCGCCGCGGAATATCGCGCCGCGCTCAATATCATCGCGCCGCCAACGCCGAATTGGGCCGTGCCGGTTATCACCTATTCCGCGCTAACGGGGGATGGCCTCGAGGACTTGTGGAATAATGTCGTCCTGCATCGCACCAAGACCTCGCGCGGCGGCGAGCTCGCGGCCCGCCGCAGCCAGCAGCAGGTCAAATGGATGTGGTCGATGCTCGAGGATCGGATGGCGGAGCGTTTGCGGGGCGATCCCGCCGTGCGCGGCAAGGTCAAGGCCGCGGAAGCCGCGGTCGCTCAGGGCAAGCTTGCCGCGCCACTCGCGGTCGAGCAGATCGCCAAGCTGCTCGATTTGTAATGCCGGCGACCGTGCTCGTCACCGGCTTCGGGCCCTTCCCCGGCGCGCCGCGTAATCCGACCCAGCCGCTCGTCCGCACGCTCACGCGAAGCCGCCATCCCGGCGCGCGTGTCATCGGCCATGTGTTTCGGACGAGCTACGCGTCCGTCGACCGCGAATTGCCGGCGCTGCTCGAGCGACACCAGCCGGATATCCTGCTGATGTTCGGCTTGCACGGCCGGGCGCGCAGCCTCCGCATCGAGACGCTCGCGCAAAACGCCGTCGGCCGTCACCGCGACGCGACCGGCGCTCTGCCAAAGCAGAGTTGGATTGATCCGAAAGCGAAAGCCCGCATCGCGCTGCCGGCCCATGCGCGCCGTCTGTTGCGCGCAGTTCCAGGCGCGATCCTGTCGCGCGACGCCGGGAAATATCTCTGCAACTACCTGTGCTGGCGGGCCTCCGACGCGGCAAAGAAGCCGGGCGGCCCCCGGATCGCGGCCTTCGTTCACGTGCCGCCTGTGCTGGATAAGTCGCTGCCACAGGGCACGAAGCGGCTTACGCCCCATCGCTTGGAGAAAGCCGGGGCGAAACTGCTTGCGGCGATCTCGGCCTGTCGATGATTACAACGAGTTCATCTGCCGGCGAGCGGTGCTGCCATTGTTCTGTCGGAAATCGACCTTAGCTTTTCTTGCGAACATGCCCTCCCGCTCACCTCCCCGCCGCCGCAGGAAAATGCTTTCCCTCATCGTCGCGCTGTTTCTCATTCCGCTCGCCGCCCGCGCCGCCATCTACGGAATGAGTGATGCGCCGCGCAGCTATCGCGATGCGGACTGGTCGTCGATCGGCCAGCTTCCCACCGCCCGCGCCGAGCCCGAGGCGCGCGTGCTGTTTTTCACCGGGACGACCGGCGGCTGGAAGGGCGTGCTCTCGGTCCATAGCTGGATCGTGTTCAAGCCCGCCAAAGCGACGAAATGGACGCGCTATGACGTGGTCGGCTGGGGTTCGCCGCTGCGGCTCAACGGCTGGGCGCCGGACGGGCGCTGGTTCGGCAATCCGCCGCAAGCGATTGTCGACGTGCGTGGCGCCGATGCCGAAAGGCTCATCCCCAAGATCGAGCAGGCGGTGAAGGACTATAAATACGCGCACGACGGCGATTACCGGATCTGGCCCGGACCCAACAGCAATTCGTTCGTTGCCGCGGTATTGCGCAAGATTCCGGAGCTGGGGGCCACCCTGCCCTCGAACGCCGTTGGCCGCGATTTTCGCGAAGGCTTTCACGCTGGGCTAACCGATAGCCGCACCGGGATCGAGATCAACTTCTGGGGCTACGCCGGCGCCAAGATCGGCTGGGTCGAAGGCATCGAGGTGAACCTGCTGGCGCTGGTTGCCGGCATTGATATTCGGCAGCCGGCCATCAAGCTTCCCGGCTTCGGCCGTATCGGCTTTGGGCCCGCCGTCGCCACGGCGCTCGCCCGCTAGCTCAGCCGGATCGCGGCCAGGCCCGCGACGATCATCAGCGCCGCGGCGACGCGCAGCGCGCGCAACGGCTCTTTCAAAAAGACAACGGCGATCACCGCGCCGAACAGGACGCTGGTTTCGCGCAGCGCGGCAATGATCGCTATGGGCGCGACCGTCATCGCCCAGATCGCGATCCCATAGGACAACATCTGCAAGCCGCCACCGGCGAGACCGCGCAGCCAGTAGCTCCGCAGCGCGCCATGAACCGCGCCGCGATCGCGGATTTCGGCATAGCCGATCATCGCGACCGCGATCCCGGCGAATAGCCACACCGAATAAGCATGCGGGCTTCCGGCGAGCCGGCCTCCGACGCCGTCCACCACCGAATAGGCGCAGATCGTGAGCGCCGTGAGGAAAGCAAACCCGATGGCGCGCGTGTCGAGCCGCGTAAGATCGCGCCCGCCGCGCAGCGAGAGGAGCAGCACTCCAGCGGCAAGCGCGACAATCCCCGCCCAGCCGAGCGCGTTCAATTTTTCGCCGATGAAGGTTGTCGCAAGCGCCGCCGTCATCAGCGGAGCGGAGCCCCGCGCGACGGGATAGACCTGCCCGAGATCGCCGGTGCGATAGCTTTCGATCAGCGCGCCGAAATAACCGATGTGAATGACCACTGATGCGATCAGCCAGGGCCAGGATGCCGCAGCGGGAAATTCCACGAATGGTATGGCGGCAAGCGCGACCGCGCCGGAGCCGAGCGAGATCAGCGTCGTGGAGGCAAGCGGATTGAGGCCAACCTTGATCAGCGCATTCCAGCTCGCGTGGCACAGCGCCGCGAACAGAACGGCCGCGAAGACCGCCGAATCCATGGTCTATCCGGCCGCGGCCGGCGCCCAGAGCTTCGGGCCGACCCGCAGATACTGTTTGGCGCGCGGGATTTCGGCGCCGAGCGCCTTCGCCGCATGCCATCCCCAATGCGGATCGTCGAGGAAGGCGCGCGCCAGCGCCACCATGTCCGCCCGGCCCTGCGCGATGACGGACTCCGCTTCCTGCGCCGTGACGATGAGACCGACGGCGCGCGTCGGGATCCCGGCCTCGCGGCGGACTTTCTCGGCAATCGAGACATTGTAGAGGTGAGCGGTCGGGTTGCGGGTGTCGAAGGTGATGCCGCCCGAGGAGACGCAAATGAAATCGATCCCCTCACCCTTGAGGGCCTTGGCGATCTGCACGGCGTCGTCCGGGGTGAGGCCGCCCTCACGCCAGTCGCTGCCGGTGATGCGGGCGCCAAGCGGAATGTTTCTCGGCACAATGGCGCGTGCCGCACGCGCGACCGACAGCGGGAATTTCAGCCGGTTGGCAAGCGGCCCGCCGTGTTCGTCGTTGCGGGTGTTGGAGATCGGCGACATGAAGCTGTGGAACAGATAGCCGTGCGACATATGCAGCTCGATCGAGTCAAAGCCGATCCGGAGCGCGCGCTTAATCGACGCAACAAACGCATCGCGAATCCGCGTCATATCGGCGTCGTTCGCCATCGCCGGCGTATGCCAGTTTTCTCCGAACGGCAGCGCCGACGCCGCGACTGTGGGCCACGGCTTTTCGGCATCCTTGAGCGCCAGGCCGCCGTCCCACGGCAGTTGTGCCGAGGCCTTGCGGCCGGCATGCGCAATCTGGATCCCGAACTTTGCAGTGCCAGCCTTGCGCACCTGCTTGATCACATGCGCGAGCGCCTTTTCGTTCTCATCCGAATAGAGCCCCAGGCAGCCATGGGTGATGCGCCCGATGCGCTCGACCGCCGTCGCTTCGACCACCACGAGCGCCGCGCCGGAATTCGCCAGCATGCCGAGATGCATCATGTGCCAGTCGGTTGCCGAGCCGTCGTCCGCCGAGTACTGGCACATCGGCGACACGACGATGCGGTTCGCAAGTTCAAGGCCCGCAAGCTTCAGCGGGGAGAACAAGGCACTACTCATGACGACCTTCCGGGATTCGGCGCGGCGGGAGGCGAACTATTCAGCGCGGTCGTCGTGAATTCAAGAGGGCCTCAGGAAGCGCGCTTGAGCGCCGGCGGCGCTTCGCGTTGCGCGAGCTCGTTCCAGGTCCGGGTCGCGAGCAGCACGTCGCGCATGCGCGCCAGGAATTCCGCTTCGTCGAAGTAGTGCTTCCAGCGTCCGCTTTTATAGAGCTCGACGTAATACGCCTTGCGCCGCTCGGCGAGCGCGCTCCAGCGCGCCGCCATGGTGGAATCGGATTCGGAGTCCTGGTCGCTCGGGAGTCGGTTCGCCATGTGGTACCCGGTGGGAATGCGGGTCGGGCGCAACGGCGCTGACCGCGAGCAAACGAACGGATACGCACTGTGGATAACTTTGAATCTGTTAGCTGATTCGCGGCGGATTTGAACAGGTATTCCGCTACAGCGCGTTTTACAGGCGGATTTTCAGCTTGTGGGCGATCTCGCCCACGATGCCGCGGCGGAACAGCAGCACGCAGGCGACGAAGATCACGCCCTGGATGACCAGCACCCATTCGCCGACCGGGGCGAGCTTGTACTGCATGGTTAGGATCACGATAGCGCCGACGATCGGCCCGAAGATGGTGCCGAGCCCCCCGACCAGCGACATCAGCACCACCTCGCCCGACATCGGCCAGTTCACGTCGGTGAGCGAGGCGATCTGCAACACGATCGCCTTGGTCGAGCCGGCAAGCCCGGCCAAGGTCGCCGAGAGGACGAAGGCGATGAGTTTGTAGCGGTCGGTCTTGTAGCCGAGCGAGATTGCGCGCGGCTCGTTCTCGCGGATCGCCTTGAGCACTTCGCCGAACGGCGAGTGGATGATGCGATGAATGAACAGGAACCCGAAAAGGAACACGACAAGCACGACCGCATACATCGCCATGTCGTTGCGCAGATCGATGACGCCGAACAGATACCCGCGCGGCACCGCCTGGATGCCGTCTTCACCCCCGGTAAACTTCGCCTGCAAGGCGACGAAGAACATCATCTGCGCCAGCGCGAGCGTGATCATCGCGAAATAGATGCCCTGGCGGCGAATGGCGAGTGAGCCGGCGACGAGTCCACAAATCGCCGCTGTCAGCGTGCCGGTGAGGATCGCGAGCTCGGGAGTAAAGCCCCACGCTTTCGCCGAATAAGCCGAGAGATAACTCGCCCAGCCGAAATAAAGCGCGTGGCCGAAGGAGAGTAGTCCGACGTAACCAATGAGCAAGTTGAAGGCCAACGCGAACAGCGCAAAGCACAGCGCTTGCATCACGAACAACGGATAGACGAAGAATGGCGCGGCGAGCAGCGCCGCGACCATCACCGCAAAGGCGATCCATTGGCTGCGCTCGTGGCGCTCCGGCATGGTCTGGGCGCCGGTTTCGGTGACGCGTTCCATCACGCCCTCCGTCCGAACAGGCCCGCGGGCCGCACCAGCAGCACGATCGCCATGATCACGAAGATCACGGTGTTCGAGGCTTCCGGGAAGAACACCTTGGTGAGCCCCTCGATGACCCCCAAGCCGAAGCCAGTGAGGATGGCGCCCAGGATCGAGCCCATGCCGCCGATCACCACCACCGCGAACACAACGATGATGAGCTCGGCGCCCATTTGCGGCGACACGTTATAAATCGGCGCCGCCATCACCCCCGCGAACGCCGCGAGCGCGACACCAAAGCCGTAAGTCAAAGTGATCATGCGCGGCACATTGATGCCGAAGGCCCGCACCAATGTCGGATTTTCGGTGGCGGCGCGCAGATAGGCGCCGAGCCGCGTGCGCTCGATCACGAACCAGGTGCCGAAGCATACGACCAGCGAGGCGCCGACAACCCAGGCGCGATAGTTCGGCAGGAACATGAAGCCAAGGTTTTGTCCGCCGCGCAGCGAATCCGGCAGCGTGTAGGGCAAGCCGGCGGAGCCGTATTCATTGCGCACAATGCCTTCAATGATCAGCGCGACGCCAAATGTGAGCAGCAAGCCGTAAAGGTGGTCGAGCTTGTAGAGCCATTGCAGCATCGTGCGCTCGATAATGATGCCGAGCACCCCGACAATCAGTGGTGCAATGATGAGCGCGGGCCAATATCCGAGCCCGGTTTTTTGCAAAATAATGTAGGCGGTGAAGGCGCCCAGCATGTACTGCGCGCCGTGCGTGAAATTGATGATGTTGAGCATGCCAAAGATGACGGCAAGGCCAAGGCTCAACAGCGCGTAGAACGAGCCGTTGATCAGACCGATCAACAACTGGCCGAACAGCGCCGCTGAGGGGATGCATTTCCCCCCGAGAATGGCCGGCAGGCAGAGCTCGAACATGAAAGCGATATCCCGTCGTGAAAAACGAGGGGCGGACTGCGGGCCCGCCCCTCGCCTGTAGCGTCAGATCAGCCGCTGACCAGCGGGCAGCCGCCTTCCTTAAGCGGACGGAACGCCTCGTCCGCCGGGATGGTGGCGCGCAGCTTGTAGAAATCGCCCGGATACTTCGACTCTTCCGGCTTCTTCACTTCGAAGAGGTAGGCCGGATGCACCTTGCGGCCGTCGGCGCGGATAGTGCCCTTGCCAAACAGCGGGTCATCGGTCGGAATTTCCTTCATCTTGGCGACCACAACCTTGCCGTCCGACACATTGCCGTTCAGCGCGACAGCGGCCTTGAGATAGTGAAGAATGCCGGCATAGACGCCAGCATGGATCATGGTCGGGAACTTGCCGTTCGCTGCGCCACCTTCCGAATGCCAGCGCTTGGTCCAGGCCCGGTTGGTGTCGTTGGCATCCCAGTAGAAGGTCTCGGTCAGGGCGAGGCCCTGCGCGGTCGCGAGACCGAGAGCGTTCACATCGGAGGTGAACACCAGCAGACCGGCCAGGCTTTGGCCGCCCTTGACGATGCCGAACTCCGAAGCCGCCTTGATCGAATTAATGGTGTCGCCGCCGGCGTTCGCAAGGCCGAGCACCTTGGCCTTTGACGACTGCGCCTGCAGCAGGAACGACGAGAAGTCATTGGTGTTGAGCGGGTGGCGCACTTTGCCGAGCACCTTGCCGCCATTCTTCTCAACCACGGCCATCGTGTCGCGCTCAAGGGCGTGACCGAAGGCGTAGTCCGCGGTGAGGAAGAACCAGGTGTCGCCACCGGTCTTCACCATCGCCTTGCCGGTGCCGTTCGCCAGCATCCAGGTGTCATAGGTCCAGTGCACCGTATTGGCGTTGCACTTGGCGCCGGTGAGGTCGGACGACGCCGCGCCCGAGACGATGAACAACTTATTCTTGTTCGCCGCGACCTGGCTGACCGCCAGCGCCACGCCGGAATTCGGCACGTCGATGATCATGTCGACCTTATCGACGTCGAACCACTGGTTGGCGATGTTGGTGCCGATATCCGGCTTGTTCTGGTGATCGCCCGAAACCAGCTCCACCTTGACGTTCGGATTGGCCTTCTGGAAGTCGGCAATCGCGATCTTGGCAGCGGCCGTCGATCCCGGCCCGCCGATATCGGCGTACAGGCTCGACATGTCGCTGAGCACACCGATCTTGACGCTGACCTGCTGGGCACTCGCGGTGCCGCAGGCCAACACGACGGCCAAGGCCGCCAAAGTCGTTCTGCGTTTCATTGATGCATTCCTCCGTTGTTTAAGCATTGCAGTTTCTGTTGCGCATGAAGACACCGTGAAACGTAGCGTCCTTGACGTCCAGGGCCGTCGTCATTCTTCCCGTGATTAGCCGGACACCAGCGGGCATCCGCCTTCCTTGAGCGGGCGGAACGCCTCATCCATCGGGATGGTGGCGCGCAGGTGATAGAGATCGCCCGGATATTTGGATTCTTCCGGCTTTTTGACTTCGAAGAGATAGGCCGGATGCAGAACACGGCCGTCAACGCGCACGGTGCTCTTGCCGTAGACGCTGTCATTGGCCTCGGTCTTCTTCATCTGGTCGACCACGGCCTTGCCATCCTGCGCGCTCTTGAGAGCGGCAACCGCTTTCAAGTAGTGCAGCGTGCCGGAATAGACGCCCGCCATGTTCATGCTCGGCAGCTTGCCGGGCGAGTTGCGCTCTTTGTCCCAGCGCTTGGTCCAGGCGCGGGTGCCGTCATTGAGATCCCAATAGAAGGTCTCGGTAAAGGTGAGACCCTGAGCGGTCTTGAGGCCGAGCGCAGCGACGTCCGGCGCGAACACGAGCATGCCCGCGAATTTCTGCCCGCCCGCCGCGATGCCGAATTCCGCGCCCTGCTTGATTGAGTTGATGGTGTCGCCGCCGGCATTGGCGAGACCGATGACCTTCGCCTTCGATGACTGCGCTTGCAGCAGGAAGGAGGAGAAGTCGTTGGTGTTGATCGGGTGGCGGACCTTGCCGAGCACCTTTCCACCGTTCTTCTCGACGACGGCGGCCGTGTCGCGCTCGAGCGCATGGCCAAAGGCGTAGTCGGCGGTGAGGAAGAACCAGCTATCGCCGCCGGTCTTGACGATGGCCTTGCCGGTGCCGTTCGCCAGCATCCAGGTGTCGTAAGTCCAGTGAACGGTGTTCGGCGAGCATTTCGCGCCGGTGAGATCCGAGGAAGCCGGGCCCGAGGCCATGAACACCTTGTTCTTACCCTTGACCAGCTCGTTGATCGCAAGCGCGACGCCCGAATTCGGCACGTCGGCGATCATGTCGACCTTCTCGACGTCGATCCACTGATTGGCGATGTTGGTGCCGATGTCGGCCTTGTTCTGGTGGTCGGCGCTGATGACCGTCACCTTCACGTTCGGATTGCTCGCCATGAACTCATCGGCGGCGAGCTTCGCGGCGATCACCGAACCGATGCCGGTATCGTCGGCGTAGAGCGACGCCATGTCGGTGAGCACGCCGATCTTGACGTTGATCTGCTGAGCATTGGCAGTGCCGCAAGCCAGAGCGAATGCAAGGGCCGCCAAACACGTTGTCTTCTTCATTGACGTTCCTCCCTTTGAAGCGTTTCCCGGAATTTCAGGTCTTGTTGTTCTAGACACCCAGATAATCGTGAAGCTTATCAACATTGGCGTCCAATTCGGAATTGTTGAATTGGTCCACCACCTTGCCGTTTTCCATCACATAATGCCGGTCCGCGACCGTCGCGGCGAACCGGAAGTTTTGCTCGACCAAAAGGATCGTAAAGCCCCGCTCCTTGAGCGTTCTGATGGTACGGCCGATCTGCTGGATGATGACCGGCGCCAGCCCTTCGGTCGGCTCATCGAGCAGCAGGAGCTTGGCGCCGGTGCGCAAGATGCGGCCGATCGCCAGCATCTGCTGTTCACCGCCCGACAGCTTGGTGCCCTGGCTCGAGCCGAGGCGCTCCTTGAGATTGGGAAACAGCTCGAAGATGCGGTCGAGCGACAGGCCGCCCGGCTGCACCTGCGGCGGTAGAAGCAAATTTTCTTCGACGTCAAGCGAGGCGAAGATGCCGCGCTCTTCCGGACAGAAGGCGATGCCGAGCCGCGCGATCTTCTCCGGCACCATGCCGATGGTTTCGGTGCCGGCAAATTTGATCGAGCCGGTGCGCGCGCCGACTATTCCCATCACCGACTTCATGGTGGTGGTCTTGCCCGCGCCGTTGCGGCCGAGCAGGGTTACGACCTCCCCTTCGCGCACCTCGAAATTGACGCCGTGGAGGATGTGCGACTCGCCGTACCAGGATTGCAGGTCCTTGATCGAGAGGAGCGGCGCGGTCTGCTCAAGCATGGCCGACACCCATATAGGCTTCGCGCACCTCCGGGTTGGCCGACACGGTCTTGTAGTCGCCTTCGGCGAGCACCCGGCCGCGCGTGAGCACCGTGATCCTGTCGCAGAGGTTTTCGACCACGCTGAGATTGTGCTCGACCATGAGAACCGTGCGGCTCGCCGCGGCGCGCTTGATCAGCG
>JAFBAG010000249.1 GCA_019247925.1 Pseudolabrys sp. | reverse complement strand
CATCGTCGCGAGCGGCTAACGCACGCTTTCTGTATGCGATTGATCAAACTGGCCGAGAGCAGCACCTGGCGATTTCCGGGGAACTCCGGCGGCGCAGTCTTGGGAGATGGGTGGCGCCCCACGGTCGATGAAGATGGGCACTATTGTGTCGCCGTGGCGCTATGATGCTGTAGCCCGTGACGCGCTGCAAGCCGCAAGACCGCGACGGCCAGCGATCTTGCGCTACGCCTCCATGGCGGCTGCCTCCCGATTTCGCAGGTGGTTCGGTTACTCTTCGATACCTGGAAATGGCCTGATGGGTCAGAAGGAGGTATACCGTGAGGAGCCATCCGGTGCGGCAATTGGGCGACGGTGGATGAGCCTGACACCAGCACGCCATTACTCATCAGGGCCGTACGTAAGATCTGCCTTTTGATCTAGAAGTAGTTCATCGAGCTTTTCGGTCGCAAATCTGATGGCGCCGTCGAATATGCTTACGTCAATCGGCTGTCTAAATCCGCCCCTCTTCCCTGTTCCGTTGAAATTGAAAGAGGCAGTAAGGTTGTTGCGACAGACGGTCATGCGACAACCTCCAAAAAATAAATCACAGTTCACGGCACGGTATCGGCTTTCGTTCCTCTTGCTGTTATCGAGAAACTTGATGAAGACTGCCCCTTGGCTTATCCACCCATATCTGTCGGCGCTGCTATCTAGCGATTTGTTTCGGCTATCCCGATACGTGTGCTTCCACGAGTCGCAGTTTGCGTCGACGCCAGATTGTAGGCCGACTGAGCCCACCCGCACGACACCGTCAACAAGGTCGTAAAACCAATCGTCTTTTTGTCCGCCCGATACTACGAGCGAGACGTATTTGGATTCGGCGATGTGCCGGCGGGACTCTTCTGGTTTAGTCATGAGGTCTTTCACCGACAAAATGTCGAGAGGTGGACCCGGAAAGTATAGTTGAACAGACGAAACCATTGCACTTCGAGACGCGTCAGCGGCTAGGACCGGAAGCCCAACCCTTGTCCGTTTAAGGTCCACTATTAGCCGACCCTCCGGCGTCTTTGCCCAACTTTCATCCGCAGAAGCGGACCGCAGGGACCAAGGACCCAAACTCGACAATGCTAGCAGCGTAAGGAGTTGGATTGGGACGGCCAGGATCGGGGAAAGGAACATCGCAGTTCCCAGCACATTCAGGGGCCAATAGAGCACTCTCAGCTTCATTAGGTTGAAGTAGCGAGCTCGGTCAACCGTCGGTCCGACGGTATGCTCAATTTTGGATGAAGCGAACGCACTTCCGCTTTGGATCATTCACGTCGAGGTTGCCGCGTCCGCTCAGTGCTCACACTCCGGCTTTGACTGAGGTGTAGAGCTGGCACAAAGGGGCTCTGCTGGCGTCTCAAACAGAAAAGCGATCGGCATCAAACCTCCGAGCGCCAGCCGGCATAATTTGTGGTGCTGAAGGGCCACTTCGGTCAATTCCAAGCCATGATCGATTAGGCGATCTCGGCTCGTTCATCGGCAGCCGGTCGAGGCCGCAAGCTGGCGGAGCCAGTCGCGAGCAACGCGAGCCTTGACGGGCTGACGCTGAGCCGGCGGCTTTGCCGCCAAGCGATCATAGCTACGCGCTTAGCGCGATTGCATCTGTGCTGGTGTCGAAGGGAGCGACTAGGATCAGTGTGGAAATTTGCCACTGAGTCATCTTGAGTATCGCACGGTGTTCTAAAGCTTTGTAACGGCGGCGCATTGGTGAGAATGGCAGGTTGTGCCGGTATCTCGCAATGTTTGCCGCGTCATTGGAATTTGCTGCTGTCTCCTGCCCCAACCGACCGCGCGCACCTTGCGTGTTTTTATCCTGCCTTGAGCGGCTGGCCTCTTTCGCGGCACTCCAGCGTAACGTGGCGTAGACATCGGCCGTTCTGTGGATTGGCCAGACTTGCCACAGTGGCGCCATGGCTCCCGCTCACAAATTGCGGCTACGGCGTCCGCCGACCCGCGCGTCACTTGACGATCTGTATGACTACGCGCATGCGCCCGCGCGTCCTGGCCGACGACGAACGAAGCGCGTTTCGATAACATGGGCCGTGACGGACGACTGGCCGAAGGACGTGCCCGTGACCGAAACCGAGATCGATGTCTTCGAAGCCTGGTTCGGTGATCTATTCGACGAGTTGTTTGGGAAAGGCTGAGAGGACATCACCATGGCTGCAACGGTTCGGGCGGCGCTGTACTTGCGAGTCTCGACGGGGCGGCAGGCCGAGAGCGATCTCTCCATCCCGGACCAGCGCCGCCAGGCGAAGAACTACTGCGCGTCTCGCGGGTGGGAGATTGTCGCCGACTACGTCGAGCCGGGCGCGTCCGCGACCGACGATCGGCCGCCGGAGTTCCAGCGCATGGTTGACGCGGCGTCGGTCAAACCGCCGGCGTTCGATGTGATCCTGGTCCACAGCTTCAGCCGCTTTTTCCGCGACCAGTTCCAGCTTGAGTTTTATGTCCGCCGGCTTGCCAAGAACGGCGTGCGCCTGGTGTCGATCACGCAGGAGCTCGGCGACGATCCGATGAGCAACATGATCCGCCAGATCATGGCTCTGTTCGACGAGTACCAGTCCAAGGAGAACGCCAAGCATACGCTTCGCGCCATGAAGGAAAACGCGCGGCAGGGCTTCTGGAATGGAGCGCTGCCGCCGATCGGCTACCGCGTCGTGGAAGCCGCCGAGCAGCGCGGCCACCGCACGAAGAAGGCGCTGGAGATCGACCCGATCCAGGCCGAGACCGTGCGACTGATCTATCGCCTGGCGCGCGAGGGAAACGGCTCGTCGGGATCAATGGGCGTCAAATCGATCGCCAAACATCTGAACGAATCCGGCATCCGCACCCGTGATGGCGGGCGCTGGGGCGTCGATGCCGTGCACAAGGTGCTGACGCGAACGACCTATATCGGCCGCCATCGCTTCAACCCCAAATTTTGGAAAACGCGCGAGCGCAAAGCGGAGGCCGAGATCGTCGAGATGGCGGTGCCGTCGATCATCGAGGCCGCGGAGTTCGAGGCGGTGCAGACGCTGCTCAAGACACGCTGCCCGGCACTGACCGCGCCGCGCATCGTCAGCGGGCCAACCCTCCTTACCGGCATCTGCTTTTGCGCTGCCTGCGGCGGGGCGATGACGCTGAGGACCGGAAAGAGCGGGAGATACAAGTATTACACTTGCTCGACCAAGGCCCGGCAGGGCGAGACCGGCTGCAAGGGCCGCACCGTTCCCATGGAAAAGCTCGACAGCGTCGTGGCCGAGCACATCGAGCACCGTCTTTTGCAGCCGAAACGTCTCGAGGAAGTCCTATCGGCCGTCTTGTGTCGTCGGAAGGAGCGCGCCGAGCGCCGAACGGCGCATATCGCCGAATTGCGCAAGCGTGCGGCCGAAGCAGAAGCCAAACTCAAGCGGCTGTACGATGCCATCGAAAACGGGATCGCGGACGTCTCCGATCCGCTGCTCAAGCAGCGCGTAACCGAGCTGAAGTCCGTCCGCGACCAGGCCCGCGCCGACGCAGAGCGGGCCGCGGGTGCGCTCGATCGGGCTGGGCCGAGCATCACACCCCAGGCTCTTAAAACCCTCGCCAGCCAGGCTCGCAGGCGCATGCGGACCGAATCAGGCGGCTACCGCCGCGACCACCTCCGCGCCTTGGCCCAGCGAGTGGAAGTAGACGCGAAAGAGGTTCGCATCATGGGATCGAAAAGCGTGCTCTTGCGTACGCTCGTCGCCGCGTCTGGCCCAAAAACGGCAGGCTTTGCAGTGCCCAGTTCTGTACCGAAATGGCGCGCCCGACACGATTCGAACGTGTGATTTGTGTTCG
>JAFBAG010000193.1 GCA_019247925.1 Pseudolabrys sp. | reverse complement strand
CACCGACTTCAAGCCCGACATCATCTTTGTCACGCCGAGCTATCTCCTCGCCATTCTCGATGAATTCCACGCCCAGGGTATCGATCCGCGCGAATCCTCGCTCAAGATCGCCATGTGCGGCGCGGAGCCCTGGACCAACGCGATGCGGGCCGAGATCGAGGCGGCGTTCGGCCTGCACGCCATCGACAATTACGGGCTTTCCGAGGTGATCGGCCCCGGCGTGTCGTGCGAATGCATCGAGACCAAGGACGGCTGCACGATCTGGGAAGACCATTTCTATCCAGAGATCATCGATCCGCAGACCGGCGCGCCGGTGGCGGAAGGCGAGGTGGGTGAGCTTGTTTTCACGACTTTGTCGAAGGAAGCGATGCCGGTGATCCGCTATCGCACCCGCGACCTGTCGCGGCTGCTGCCGCCTTCGGCGCGCAGCTTCCGCCGCATGGACAAGGTTATGGGCCGCAGCGACGACATGATGATTATCCGCGGCATCAATGTATTTCCAAGCCAGATCGAGGAGCTGATCCTGGCCGACGACCGGCTGGCGCCGCATTTCGTCATCGAGCTCACCCGCACCGAGCGGCTCGACGAGATCACGGTGATGGTCGAGGCCCGCCACGGCCTCATCGAGAGTATTTGGGAGGATTGCGGCCGCGATCTCGCGGTGCAGATCAAGAACCGCATCGGCGTCACGTCAGCGGTGCGCACGGTGAAGCCCGGCGCCGTCGAGCGCTCGATGGGGAAGGCAAAACGGGTGATCGATAAGAGGGCGAAGCCCTAGCGCCCGTTCTGTCGCCACCGGGCCTGTCCCGGTGATCCCGATCAGGAAGGCAATGCGCCCCTTAGCGGGATGACCGGGTCAAGCCCGGCCATGACGAGGCGGCTCGATCAGCTCCGCGCGTCCACCCGACAGCAGCTTGTGGATGTGCACCATGAACGCCATGGCGAACAAAGGCGTCGCCAGGTTCAGGATCGGCACCGATACGAAAGCGGCGATCACCATGCCGGCGCCGAAAATATAAGCGCGGTTCTGCCGGCGCAGCGCCTTCGTTTCTGCTACGGGCCGGAAACGCATCGCCGCCAATTCGAAATATTCGCGGCCGAGCAGATAGGCGCTGGCGAAAAACAAAATGAGAAAGCCGATGCCAAAAAACAGGAACGGCACCGCGAGCAGATAAATGACGATCGCCAGCAACGCGGTCTTGAGGCCTTCGAGCAGCGCGCGAAAGAACGGCAGCGCGCGGCCCGGCGTCTCGGCAGGATAATATTCGCGCTCCACCGCCTCGGCGATTTCGTCGACGAAGAAGCTGCCGACAAACGCCGTCACCGCCGGCATCAGGAAGAGGGCGCCCAGCACGATGCCGAGCGACGCGGCGATCGACAATATCCAGGCGAGGATGCTCCAGACGTCGTGCGGCACCGCGCCCCAGGACGTTTCGGCCCAGCTCGCACCACTCGCGGCGAGCCAGGCGAATACGCGCTGCAGCCCCATCCCGATCAGGATGACGACGAGCAGCGCGAGCCCGATCGATTTGAGCAGCACCGCGCGCAGCGGCGGCGTGAACATCTGGATGAAGGCGCGAAAGGCGGCGGTCAGCATGCGGGAGAAGTAGTCATTCGGTTGGGTGGTGCCAATACCCAATGTCATCGCCGGGCTTGTCCCGGTGATCCCGTTTGGAAAGGCACTGCTTTATGATCGGGGTGGCCGGGACAAGCCTAGCCATGACGATGAAATTTCAAGCCGCGACCGCGGCCTTGTCCTTTTGTTCGCTGAGCGCCGCGTCCTTCGCGACCTCTTCCCGCGCAATCGCGACCATGTCGGCCCAGCTCATCGCCTTGTAGTCGAAGCCGCGTACGACGGTCGGCTTCACCACCTCGAAATAGGGCGATATGTCGAAGTCGCGCGGCGCGTAGAGCGAGGAATGGCGGATTTCGAGAATCTCCTCGCGCGCGGCTTCGCTCTCGATCTGCGTCACCTTGGGCAGGATCGGATAGCGCACGTTTTCGAAGGCCTGCGCGATCAGCGCCGAGCAGATGATGCGGGTCGGGTGGCCGGAGCCGAGCGCCATCATGCACCGGCGCCATTTCTGCGGCACCGGCAGCGGAAGCAGATAGCGCAGCAGATCGAGGATGTTCTTCACGTCATAATCGAAGCCGATGCGCTCGCTCGCATAGGCGCAGACCCGCGCGCGATCGTCGGCTGTGAGCCCCACCGGACGACAGATGCGGGTGTGGAAGCGCGCATATTTCGACAGCGGCGCGGCGACCACGCCCTGGCCGATATTGGCTTCGACCAGAACCAGCGGTTCGCCATCGTCGGTGCAGCGGTCGCCGACCGGGCCGACATAAAGGGCGGCATGCGACCAGGTCGACTGCGTCAGGTATTTGATGACGCCGGAAATATGATTGTTGCCTTCGACGAGGATGACGTCGCCCGGCAGCAAAATGGCGCGCAGACTATCGGCTTGGCTCGGCGTGAACGGCTCATAGCCGCTCTCCGGCTTTGCCAGATAGCGGGCAATCAGACGGCCGATTCCTTCACTGGCCCAACCCATTGCGCGTCCCCGAACGCGGCGCGCGAATTCAATCGCGCATTATTTGCAGCGAATTTACCGGGGACTCATTGCG
>JAFBAG010000191.1 GCA_019247925.1 Pseudolabrys sp. | reverse complement strand
TCCGTACCTGATGAGCGAAGAACTTCCAGAGACTTCGGTTGCGCAAACGCTGGCGCGCAAGATCGTCGCGCTCGATGCCGCCGCGCTGCCGAAAACGCTATGCGCCAAATGCGAGGATTTGCTGGTTGATGTGGTTGGACTGTGTGTGGCCGCACGCAATGAGGATTACGTCAGAGCCACGTTGGGAGCCTGCGACGACGACGGACCCTGCACGGCCATCGGCCACGTGCGCTCCTTGAGCGCGGCCGGTGCGGCTTTGGTCAACGGCACCGCAGCGCATGGCGAGGATTTCGACGACACGTTCGAGGGCGGCCCGATCCATGCGGGGGCGGTGATCGTCCCGGCAGTGCTGGCGGCCTGTGAGCGGCACGGCAAAGACGGCGCTGCCGCGCTGCTCGGCATCGCGGTCGGCTGCGAGGTGATGTGCCGGCTTTCGACCGTCATCCCCAAGGCGGTGCACAAGGCCGGCTTTCATCCCACCGCGGTGTTCGGCGCGATCGGCTCGGCCGCCGGTGTCGGTGCGGCGCTCAAGCTCAATGAGCAACAAATGACTGATGCGCTCGGCATTGCCGGCAGCATGGCGTCGGGCATCATCGAATATCTCGCGGAAGGAACCTCGACCAAGCGCATGCATGCGGGGTGGGCGGCGCAATCCGGCCTGCGCGCCGCACTGATGGGACGCGAGGGATTTTCCGGCCCGCGCACGGTGTTCGAAGGCGTGCACGGACTGTTTCAAGGCTTCGCGCATTCGAGCCAAGGCAACTTCGCCGCGCTGACCGGCGGCTTCGGCCAACAATGGGTGACGGAGACGCTCGCCTTCAAGCCTTATCCTTGCGGGACGATGGCGCATCCGTTCATCGACTGCGCCAAGAAGCTGCGCGCGCAGGGCATCAAGGCCGCCGACATCAAGGAAATGGTCTGCGAGACCGCGGAGGGTATCGTCCACCGGCTGTGGGAGCCGCTCCCCGACAAGCAAAAGCCGAAGAACGGCTACGCTGCAAAGTTCTCGATTCCCTACCTGCTCGCGACGGGATTGGTGCGCGGCGATGTCGGCTTCGAACATTTCACCGGAGATGCGATCCGTGACGCCGAAGTGCTCGCCGCAGCGGCCAAGGTCGCCTATGTCGTGGACTCCAAGAACCCATATCCAAACACATTTACCGGGCACATCCGCGCGACTCTGAATGACGGCCGCGTAATCGAGGTGCGGCAACCCCATTTCCGCGGCGGCGCCAACGAGCCGCTGACGCGGCAGGACATCATCGGCAAATTCCGCTTGAATGTGCGCCATGGCGGCTGGAGCGAAGCTAAAGGCGAGGCGGCGCTGGCGATGCTCGGCACGCTCTACGGCGGCAAGATCGAATTGAAAGCGCTGCGAGGTTAGCGATGGCGGGACATCTTCACGGCAAGGTCGCCATCGTTACGGGCGCGGGGCGCAACATCGGCCGCGCGATTGCGCTGACACTGGCGGATGAGGGCGCCTCCCTTGCGGTTGTCACGCGAACCAACAAGGGGGAAGCCGAGGCGGTTGCCGGCGAGATCGAGAAAGCCGGCGGGAAGGCTTTTGCCGCCATCGGCGACATCGCCGATGCCAAGGCGGTGCAGAATATTGTCGACGCCGTGCTGAAAAAATTCGGCCGCGTCGATATCCTCGTCAATAACGCGGCGCTGCGCGACGAAAAAGCCATCGACGACATGACCTACGCCGACTGGCGCAAGGTCATGGATGTGACCCTCGACGGCGCATTTCATTGCGTCAAAGCCTGCCTGCCCGCATTGAAGAAGAACGGCGGCGCCATCGTGAACATCGGCGGCATGAGCGCGCATCTCGGCTCTGCCAATCGCGCCCATGTCACGGCGGCCAAGATGGGCATCGTCGGCTTTACGCGCGGTCTGGCGCACGATCTTGCGCCAGCCAGGATCGCGGTGAACTGCGTGGTGCCGGGTGCGATCGGGACGTCGCGCGCCAAAGGCGCGGTAACGCCGGCCCATCATCTGATCCACGGCACGATTACCGGCGAGCGCGGCAGGCCGGAAGATGTCGCGGCCGCGGTGCGTTATCTCGTCACCGCGCCCTTCGTCACGGGACAGGTGCTGCACGTCAATGGCGGCGCGTATCTCGGCTCCTAGTCGCCTCCAGCCGGAAATGCTAAGTCCGACGCCAACAAAAGTTCGTTTTTAGTGAGGACGCTCATGTCGACCGCCTATACCGACCTCAAGCTTTACATCGACGGCAAGTGGCTCAACGGCGAAGGCCGCAAGAGCGAGGATGTCATCAATCCGGCGACCGGCAAGGTGCTGGCCAAGCTGCCGCACGCCAGCAAGGCGGACCTCGATGCCGCGCTCGCCGCCGCCGAAAAGGGCTTCAAGGTCTGGAAGGCGATGTCGGCCTATGACCGCTCCAAGATCATGCGCAAGGCCGCCGACCTGCTGCGCGAGCGCCACGATCACGTCGCCAAGGTGCAGACCCAAGAGCAGGGCAAGGTCTATCCGGAATCCCGCATGGAGGTGCTCACCTCCGCCGACATTATCGATTGGTACGCCGAGGAAGGCCGCCGCTCTTACGGCCGCATCGTGCCCGGCCGCGTCAAGGGTGTGCGGCAGATCGTGGTGCAGGAGCCGGTCGGCGTCGTCGCCGCCTTCACGCCGTGGAATTTCCCGACCCTCACCCCGGTGCGCAAGATCGCCGGCGCGCTGGCCGCGGGCTGCTCGGTCATCATCAAGGCCTCTGAAGAGACGCCGGGCGGCTGCGTCGAACTGGTCAAATGCTTCGCCGACGCCGGATTGCCGGAAGGCGTGCTCAACCTCGTCTTCGGCGTGCCGGCTGAGGTGTCCGAACATCTGATCGGATCCGAAGTCGTCAAGAAAGTCTCGTTCACCGGCTCGATTCCGGTTGGCAAGCTGCTCGCCGGCCTGGCCGCCAAGGGCATGAAGAAAGCCACCATGGAGCTCGGCGGCCACTCGCCGGTCATGGTGTTCGCCGATGCTGACCCGGAGAAGGCGGCCGACACGATCGCGGCGTTCAAGTACCGCAATGCCGGGCAGGTCTGCATTTCGCCGACGCGCTTCTATGTGCATGAGAACGGCTACAACAAGTTCGTCGCGCGCTTCACCGAATACGCCAAGAACATCAAGCTCGGCGACGGGCTGGAGAAGGGGACGACGATGGGCCCGCTCGCCAATCCGCGGCGGCTCGACGCGATGGAATCGATCGTCAACGACGCCAAGGCGCGCGGCGGCAAGGTCGCGGCCGGCGGCTCGCGTCACGGCAATCAGGGCTTCTTCTTCCAGCCGACAGTGCTCACCGACATCCCCGACGATTCAAAGATCATGACGCAGGAACCGTTCGGGCCGATCGCGCCGATCGTGCCCTTCAAGACCTTCGACGAGGTGATGGAGCGCGCGAACTCGCTGGAATTCGGGCTCGCGGCCTATGCCTTCACCAATTCGAGCGCGACGGCCAACGCCGTCGGCGATGCCATCGAGTCCGGCATGATCGGCATCAATTCGGTGGCGATCTCGACGCCTGAAACGCCGTTCGGCGGCGTGAAGGAATCCGGCTACGGCTCCGAAGGCGGCATCGAAGGGCTTGAAGCCTACATGAACGTGAAGTTCATCAGCCAGGCGTAAAACGGGCAGAAAACCAAGATCGTCATGGCCGGGCTTGTCCCGGCCATCTCGATTTTTGAGGCAGTGCCCCTCTGGTCGGGATCACCGGGACAAGCCCGGTGACGACCACTTTATTGGCTTACCCCCGCCTTCTGACACGCCTGCCAGATCTTGAACGGCGTCGCGGGCATCTGCATGTGGTCGGCCGCGCCATTCGGAATCGCGTTCGCGACCGCGTTCATGACCGCGGCAATCGCCGCCGTGGTGCCGGCTTCGCCGGTGCCTTTGACGCCGAGCGGATTTGTGGTCGCGGGGGTCGACAGGATCGCCTCGCGCAGATCGACCGGCATGTGCCGCGCGCGGGGCGCGCCGTAATCCATGAACGTGCCGGTCAGGAGCTGGCCGCTCTCGTCATAGACGACCTGCTCGGTCATCGCCTGACCGAGCCCCGCCGCCATGCTGCCGTGGACCTGGCCTTCGACGATGGTCGGATTGAGCGCGTTGCCGCAATCGTCGACCGCTGTGTAGCGCACCAGCTCGAGCTTGCCGGTATCGGGGTCGATCTCGACTTCGGCGATATGCACGCCGTTCGGGAAAGTCAGCGGCGTGTCGGCTTTCTCCTTGCTGTCCAGCGTCTCGGTGAGCTGGCCCTTCTGAACGAGCTCACGCGCCTTGGCGGCAGTCTCGAACAGCGAAATCTTGCGGTCGGTGCCAACGACGGAGAATTGCCCGTTGGCATATTGGATGTCGCCTTCGGCGGCCTCCAGCAGCGCCGCTGCGGCCTTCTTGCCTTTGGCCAGCATCACGTCGGTGGTCTTGAGTAAGGCGTGGGTCGCCGCCATCGCGGAGCGTGAACCGACCGAGGCAAAGCCGGGTATCTCCAGCGTCGAATCGCCGTGCTTGTGAACGATGTGGTTGCGGTCGATGCCGAGCTTATCCGCGAGGACGCGGCCGAACACGGTGGCATGCGCTTGTCCGGTCGACTGCACATTCATGCCCATGATGAGAGTGTCCCCGCCGGGAAACGCCAGCATCGCGCCTTCGGTCGGCAATGCACCGGCGTGCTCCAGCATGCAGGAAATGCCGATGCCACGCAGTTTTTTGCTGCGCGCCGACTCGCGTTTTCGCTTGTTGAAGCTGTCGAACTCCGCCATGTCCATGGCCTTGGCGTAGATCGCCGGGAAGTCGCCGCTGTCATAGGTGGTGGTGACCGCGGTCTTGTAGGGCATCGCCGACTTCGGAATGAAGTTCTTCTTGCGCAGCTTTGCCGTGTCGATGCCGGTGATGCGCGCGGCTTCCTCGACGACGCGGTCCAGCGCGTAGTTCGCCTCCGGCCGCCCCGCGCCGCGATAGGGGCCCATCGGCGCGGTGTTGGTGAACACGCAGCGCGTCGAAAAATCGATCTTCGGAATGTCGTACATGCCGGGGAGGCAGCGCGCGACATTGTTGGTGTTGATCCCGATGCCGGCCGGCGTGATGTAGGCGCCCTGGCCGGTGATGTGTTTCATGCGCAGCGCGAGGAATTTGCCCTTGTCGTCGAGCGCGAGCTCCGTGTCGGTCCAGGCGTCGCGCCCCGGCGTGTCGGTCTGGAAGGCTTCGGAGCGCGTCGACATCCACGCGACCGGGCGACCCAGTTTTTTCGCGGCGACGCAGAGCGCCGAATATTCCGGATAAGTCGGCGTCTTCATGCCGAAAGCGCCGCCGACATCCTCGGTGGTGACGCGCAATTTGGCCGGCTCGACACCGAGCACCGGCGCGGTCTGATTGCGCACGGTGCCCGCGCTCTGCGAACAAACCCGCAGATCGTAGCTGTCGGTCTTGGCGTCGTAACGCGCATTGCCGCCGCGCGTTTCCATCGACATCACCGCGATGCGCTGGTGATGTACGCTGACGCGCGCGACATGCGGCGCGCTCTTGATGATCTCGTCCACCGCGCGCTCATTGTCCGCGCTTTCGACCATGCCTGGCCAGTCGATGGCGATATTGCCGGCGGCTTCGGCGTGAAGTTGCGGCGCGCCAGCCTTCACGGCGTCGCGCGGATCGACCAGCGCCGGCTGCTCTTCATATTCGACGACGATCTTGTCGGCGCCGTCCTGCGCATTGCCGACACTGTCGGCGACCACCATCGCCACGGCTTCGCCGACATAGAGCACGCGATCCCCGGCGAGAACCGGCCGGAAGGGCTGAATGAGATCCTTGCCGCCGCGGCCGGGGAGCGGCGGATGCTTGCCGGCGGTCTTGACGCCCGCGGCCTGCATGTCGGCCGCGGTCAGGATACCGATCACGCCCTTGGACTTGGCGGCTTCGTCGGTATTGATCGCGGCGATCTTGGCGTGGGCGTGGGGCGAGCGCACGAAAACCGCGAAGGCCTGGTTAGGAAAGCGGGCGTCATCGACGAAGCGTCCGGCGCCGCGCACCAGCGCATTGTCCTCCAGCCGCACCTCGCGCTGGCCGTGTTTGGCGGTGGTTTTCGTATCCATGATCATTCCGTGGCTGGACTTTTTATAACCCAAAGCTGGCGGGCGGACAGGGGCTTGCGCCGCCTCCGACGGTGCGGCAGGTCAGGACGTGCCGCCGGGGCGGCGGTTTTCCAAAGGCGAAATCAGTATGGCGGGCGTGCGCACCATCGATACCCATACCCATATCCTGACCGAAGACGCGATCGCGCTGATCAACCGCGAACTGCCCAAGGCCGCGATCAAGCTGACGCCGATCGACCAGGACTTCTCCGTGCTGGAGGTCGCCGGCACGCCGTACCGGCCGTTTCCGCGCGGCGGCTTCGATGTCGAGCGCCGGCTCAAGGACATGGACGAGACCGGCGTCGATGTGCATGTGCTTTCGGCGACGCCGCAGACCTATCTTTACGGGCTGGGATTGCCGGCCGCGGTGATCCAGAACGATCAGATCGCCAAGCTCGTGAAGGCAAAGCCCGACCGCTTCATGGGAATCGGCACGCTGCCAATGGCCGACGGCGAGATGGCGGCCGCGGAGTTACGCCGCATCGTCACCCAGCTTGGCCTGCGCGGCGCGATGTTCGCGTCGAACGTCGTCGGCAAGAATCTCGACGATCCCGGATTCGCGCCGCTCTGGCAGACCGCGGAAGAGCTCGGCGCCTTCATGTTCGTGCATCCGAACAATGTGGCCGGCGCCGACCGCATGACCAGCTACTACCTCAATAACTTGATCGGCAATCCGCTCGATACGACGATCGCCGCGGCGTGTCTGCTGTTCGGCGGTGTGATGGACCGTCATCCGAAATTGAAAATCTGCCTCGCCCATGGCGGCGGCTTCGTGCCGTATCAGGCGGCGCGCTGGACCCATGGCTGGCAGGTGCGGCCGGAGCCAAAGAAGAACATCGGCAAGAAGCCGGACGAGATCATCCGCCGATTTTTGTACGACACGATCTTGCATTCGAAGGAAACGCTCGAATTCATGATCGCGCGAACCGGCGCGGACCGTGTCGTGCTTGGCAGCGACTATCCCTATGACATGGGCATGATGGATTGCGTCGCGCACGTGAAGGCGCTGAACATTTCCGACGCCGACAAGGCGAGCATTCTCTCGGGCCGCGCCGAGCAGCTGCTGAAGGTCAACGTCTGATGGATGCCAAGACGCCGCAGCGGGTTTCATGCGCCGCGGCGCGCGGCCTGATCGCCGATGCCATGCTGAAGTCCGGCGTGCCGCAGGCCGATGCGGCCAAGATCGCCGAACTGATGCTGGAAGCCGATCTGATCGGCGCCGATGCGCACGGCATCTTCCGCCTCAAGCAATATGTCGAGCGGCTCAAGCTTGGCTCGACCAATGCCAGGCCCAACATCACGGTCAATCGCACCGCGCCCGCGACCGCTCTGGTCGACGGCGACAACGGCATGGGCCATCTGGTCGTGGCGAAGGCTGCGGAAACCGCAATCGCGATGGCGCGCGAGACCGGCGTTGCCTGGGTCGGTTGCCGCATGTCCGGCCACGCCGGCG
>JAFBAG010000147.1 GCA_019247925.1 Pseudolabrys sp. | reverse complement strand
CGATCGCCTTCAGCGCATGGGTCGCACGCCCGGACGCGATCACCATGTGAACACCCGCGGTGGTCGCGATCTTGGCAGCCTCGATTTTCGTCACCATGCCGCCGCGCGACAGCTCCGAGCCCGAAGCGCCGGCCATCGCTTCGATCTCGGGTGTGATGCGCGGGACCAAGGGCACCAATTTGCCGCCGCCGCTATCGGGAGGCTTGTCATAGAGGCCGTCTATGTCGGAGAGCAGGACCAGCAAATCCGCGCTGGTCATCGCCGCGACGCGCGCAGCCAGGCGATCATTGTCGCCGTACCGAATCTCCGAAGTCGCGACAGTATCGTTCTCGTTGATCACAGGGACGGCGCGCCACTGCATCAATTTGTCGACGGTCTCGCGCGCGTTGAGATAATTGCGGCGCTCTTCGGTGTCGCTCAGCGTCAAGAGAACTTGTCCCGCCACGATCTCGTGCGCGCCAAGCGCTTCCGACCACGAACGCGCCAGCGCGATCTGGCCAACCGCGGCGGCGGCCTGACTCTCCTCGAGCTTCATCGCGCCTTTCGGCAGTTTGAGCACAGAGCGCCCCATCGCGATGGCGCCGGACGACACCACAATGATGTCGCGGCCATCCTTGTGCAGGGCGGCGATGTCGGCGGTGAGCGAATCAAGCCAGTCGCGCTTGAGCGCGCCGGCCGCGGAATCGACCAGCAACGAGGAGCCGACTTTCACCACGATGCGGCGAAAGGAATTGAGCTTGGGCGTTTGCGACATCTGGGCGTGCTTTCAGCGCGCGCTTCCTAGCATGGCGCGGCGAACCACTCAAAATGCCCACCGCACGGCGATTCCCAGTAGCGCCATGACAACGACGACCTCGATCAAGCCGCGATGGAAGCCGAATGCGAGCACCCCTGCGATGAACGCCAATGCGGCGGCCTTGAGGTCGAGCGCGAGTGGATCGAAGGCATACCATCGCAGCCATCCGAGAGATCGCTCTTCGACATGACCGAACAGGACGTGAAGCGCGAACCAGACCGATAGATTGAGGATGACGCCGACGACCGCGGCGGTGATGGTCGCAAGTGCCCCCGATAGCTTCCGATTGCCCCGCAGTTGTTCGACGAAGGGTGCGCCAACGAAGACCCACAGCATCGAGGGGGTGAAGGTGACCCATGTCGTCATGGCGGCGCCGATGATGCAGGCCACGATCGGCGAAAAGGGCGCGGGCGCGCGGAACGCGGCGAGCGACCCTACGAACTGGGTAACGAGGATCAGCGGACCTGGCGTCGTCTCGGCGAGACCCAGACCATCGACCATCTCGCCGGGACTCATCCAGTGATAGGTCTCGACCGCCTGCTGCGCCATGTACGCGAGCAGAGCGTATGCGCCGCCGAAGCTCACCGTTGCAAGCTTGGAAAAAAACACGCCGATATCGACTAGAACATGCTGCGGGCCCAATAGCAGGACCGCAGCACCAACGGGCAGCCACCAGGCGGCGAGGCCGATGATTGCTGCCAGTCCTGCCTGCCGCCAACGATCGGGCTGCGGTGGTGCGAGGTTGCCAATGTCGGTCTTGATGCCGAGTGACGCGGGCGATGACTGCGCGACGAAGAACCCCACGGCTGCGGCCGCAATAACGATGACGGGAAATGGGACGGCTCCGAAGAAAATTGCAAGAAACGCCCCGCCGGCAATGGCATACATGAGCGGCGTCTTCAGCGCACGCTTGCCGATGCGCAGCAAGGCCTCGAGCACAATCACAAGCACGGCTGCCTTGATGCCGAACAGTGCACCATCCACCCAACTCACGCCCTTGCCGAGGGCGTACATCAGGCTCAGGCCGAGCATAAATAGAGCGCCGGGCACCACGAAAAGGATGCCGGCGGCGAGCCCGCCCCGCACACCGTGCAGCAGCCAGCCGAGATAGGTCGCGAGCTTTTGCGCTTCTGGACCCGGCGTGAGCATGCTGAAGTTCAGCGCGTGCAAAAATCGCGGCTCGTCGACCCATTTTTTTTCGTCGACGAGGACGCGGTGCATCATCGCGATCTGCGCGGCCGGCCCGCCGAAATTGACGCAACCGATCTTGAGCCAGACCTTGACGGCCTCGTAGAAGGTCGCATGCTCGGTCATGAACGTGCCTTGGCGGGCCAGTTATGGCGTTCGTCGGCCGCATGGCGCAGCCATGCGAACAGCGCATCATAGACCATGAAGCCGCGGCGCAGGAGGCCGTGATCGTCGTCGCCCGCCAGCGCCGAAAGCCCGAGCGAGACCGCGAGTAATCCCGCCGCCTCCGGCGCGAGATCGGGCCGCCCCGTATCGGCACCGCGCACGATCAATGCCAGCCGAGCAAGCGCCGGCTCGCTTTCGAGCCCGAAGATCTTGAGCATCGTATCGAACGAACAGCGCGGTCCCTCGTGCGAGAGCTCGACGCCGTCGATATCGAAAGGCACCGCGCCGATCTCCTTGGCGGTCTCGGGAACGCGCGCCGGATCGACAAAGAGAATAAGGGCCTGCGGGTCGATGAAGCGGCGGATCAGCCATGGACATGCGACGCGGTCGATCTTGGGACGCCGCCGCGTGACCCAGACGCTCGGCGATTTAGGCGCAAAGCGGGCCAGCGCTTTCTTGTCGACGAGAGGCAGGCCGGTGGCGACCCACGCATCGTGGCCGCCTTCAAGTGCCTGCGCGGCAAAACCTTCGCCACGCAGGTGAGCGACCGCGATCTGACTCATTTGCTCGCCATGAGCACAAGCAACGACGATCGGCCGTGCGCGATCGAGCCCCGTCGCCCAGCTCTCGACCTGGTGGGTGTCGCGCCAGGCTGCGCCCGGAATTACGCCGGAAAGCGCGTCGAAAATCGGCCGCCGGTGCGTATCGATGATCTGCGGCGCCAAAGGGGTGCCGATACGCTGCCACAGCGCGCGCGGGGAAATTAGAAAGTCGTTCGTGGCGGTGTCATCCATGGCTCGCTCCCAAAATTGGGCGAGCAGCGCTTTGGATGACAAGCATCTGACGGGGAGGCTGCAATACCCCGATAGGGCAAATCATAGCACGAGGCCGCCGCGCCGCAACTATCGCAAGAGGTAAAGTCCAACTGCGGCAGCGATCAAAGCGGCGGCAGCAAGGGCGATCGACAGCGCGCGCGAGGGCTTGTGCTTTTGCGCCAGCGGCAAAGGACCGGGCTCTGGCGTTGTTTGCGGCGGAAAAGTTTGGGGCGCCGCCGCCAGCGGCTTTTCCTCGACGCGAGGCTCAACCTCGGCAACTTGATCCGTCGGCCCTTGATCGTCGGCCGCGAGCGCGTCTTCGGTTGCCCACGGACAATCGTTGCGCCAGCTCGCGTCGCCCTTGAGATATTTGACGAACAGGTTTTTCAGGACAGGGGCGTCGACCGGTCTAGCCGAGCGGTACGTGCGTCCGGCGCCCGCGGCGACGACGCTGAAGCCGCCTTGAGTTTCGCCATAGGCGTCGAGCGAGCCGCGGTTGCCGGCGTCAAGGGTGATGGAAAAGTCAGGGGCCATCACAGCGCCGTCGATGGCGCGAAATATATCGGCCGCGCTCGGCTTCTTATTGACCGCATTTCCGACGATCAATTCCATGGCAGACCATAGCCCGCGCGGTCAGCCGGCGGAATGCGCCCGAAAGTCCCGGTAATCCGCCTGACTTCGCAGCTTATCCCGCCCGCTGCGGTATGCTGCGCAGCCATTCGCGAAGCTGCTCGGCATAGAGCTTGGCGTTGCCCGTCGTGCCGTGGCCCTGCTGGCCAGCGGGAATCAACAGCACTTGGCCGTTCTTGACCTTCTTCATCGCCGCTTCGGTGAGGCCGGTTTCCGGCGGATTGCGCTCGTCATCCGCCGCGTTGATGAGCAGGACCGGCGCTTCTATCTTGCCGAGTAGCGGTTCCGGGTCGTAGTCGCTGGACGACGACCACGCCCATACGAAATCGTTGGCGTCGGCGTTGAACGGAACGGCGAGGCGCGCGTCGACGACTTTCTCGGCCTGCGGTCCGGTCGGCGCCATGCGCTGATAGTTCAGCGTGCCGCCATTGGTCGCGAGCTGATAAAACGTCGCTGCGTATTTCACGATTCCGGGCTGCGTCGTGTAATTACCGCCAGCATATTCCGGGTCGCGTTTGATCGTCTCGAGCATGATCTTGCGCATCATGTAGTTGCGCGCCGCCATAGCGGTCGGTTGCGATGCCATGGGCACCAGCGCATCCATGAAGCCCGGATACATCGCGCCGAACAGCCAGACATGCATGCCGCCCATCGAATTGCCGATGACGAGGCGCACGCGTTTGAGTCCGAGGCCCTCGCCGAGCAGGCGATACTGCGCATCGACCATGTCGGCGTAGTTGTATTTTGGAAACTTGGTCTTGAGGGCGTCCGATGGCTTGCTCGAGCGGCCGTGGCCGAGCGCATCCGGAATGACGACGTAATATTTCTTCGCATCGAGCGCCTGGCCTTCGCCAAACAACTCTCCCGCAAAATTCGGCGTCAGGAGGGACTGCGCGGTTTGGCCGGTGCCGTGCAACAGGACGACGGGGATGCCCGAAGGCTCGCCAATCGTCGTATAGGCGAGCCTCACTTCGGGCAGCACCTCGCCGGTGTGAAACTTGAACTCCTTGGCGACCCAGACGCCTTGCTTCGGAGCGGGATAGTCGGCGGCAAAGCCGGCGGTCGAGAATGAAACGAATGCAGACACGGCAAGCACTTTCCAGATTGTCATGGCGTTCCCCCGGCTGGGCTTTGGACGCGCGTTGGAGGAAGCCTATATTTTCACGCCGGCTCAAGCGAGTACCTACGCAGCCCTATGTGATCCTGTCTGATTGAGGGAAATCAAAACGGGCGCCCGCCCAATCGCCCAAGGTGGCAGGTGTGTTGATCGCCTTTTTCTCGGACATCCACGCCAATCGGCAGGCCTTCGAGGCCTGCCTTGTGGACGCACGGCGCCGAGGCGCGCAGCGGATTGTGCTGCTTGGCGATTACGTGGGCTATGGCGCCGATCCGGAGTGGGTCGTCGACAAGACCATGGAATTGGTTGGGCAAGGTGCATTGGCGGTGCTTGGCAATCACGATTCAGCCATCGGCAACGACCGGGAAAATCTGCATGAGGACGCCCGCCTAGTCATTGGCTGGACGCGGGGACGTCTCGACGTGGCGCAGCGCGATTTCCTGGCGGCGCTCCCGTACACGATCGACGAAGCGCCGCGTCTTTATGTTCATGCCGATGCGAGCGCTCCCAAACGTTGGATTTACGTGGCCAGCAAGCGGGAAGCGGCTGACAGCCTCGCGGCGACCTCTGCTACCCTGACGGTATGCGGCCACATCCATATTCCCGCGCTCTATTCGATGTCGGCCGGCGGAAAACTGTCGCATTTTACTCCCGCGAGCAATGTGCCGATCCCGCTTTTGCCCGGGCGCCGCTGGCTCGCGGTCGCCGGCGCAGTCGGCCAACCGCGCGATGGCGATCCAGCTGCCGCCTATCTCCTTCTCGATCCGGAAAAAAACGAAATTACCTACTGCCGCTGTGCCTACGACGTCGAGGCGGCGGCCAAGGCCATCATCGCTCAGGGACTGCCAGCCTGGTTCGGCGACCGGCTGCTCGCGGGGCGCTGATGCGTTCGTTCGAACCCGGCACGCTGGTCGATGGCTTTCGGATCGAAGGCGTGATGCATCATGGCGGCATGGCGACGCTATTCGATGTGACCCAGGTTTCCGACAATACGCGGCTGGTGATGAAGGTACCGCACCTCGCCGAAGGCGACGACCCCGCCGAAATCGTGAGCTTCGAAATGGAAGCCATGATCATGCCGCGGCTCACGGGTCCGTACGTGCCACGCTTCGTCGCCGCCGGTGACTTCGAAGGCCAGCCTTATATCGTGATGGAGCGGATCGAAGGGGAGAGCCTGCTGCAGCGGCTCAAGGACCTGCCGCTGCCCTACGATGAGGTTGCCGCGATCGGGTGCCGTATCGGCGAGGCGCTTCACGATCTGCACCGTCAACACGTCCTGCATCTCGATATCAAGCCGAGCAACGTGATCATGAAGCCCGATGGCGGGGCGGTCTTGCTGGATTTCGGTCTGTCGCATCACGAGAAACTGCCCGATCTGATGCAGGAGGAATTCCGTGTTCCTTTCGGCACCGGTCCCTATATGTCGCCCGAGCAATTGCTTGGCGTTCGCACCGATCCACGCAGCGATATTTTCTCGCTTGGCGTCCTGCTTTATTTCTTCTCCACCGGTGTGCGACCGTTCGGCGAGAGCGAGATGCTCGCCAATATGCGGCGGCGGCTATGGCGCGATCCAAAGCCGCCGCGGCTGTTGCGAGCGGATTATCCGCCATGGCTGCAGGAGGTCGTGCTGCGGTGCCTCGAAATCAATCCAGCGTGGCGTTACCCGACGACGACGCAAGTCTGTTTCGATCTGGCCAACCCCGGCCATGTGGCGCTGACGGCGCGCTCGGAGAAGCTCAAGCGCGATCGATGGTCGACGGTGTTGCGCAGACGTTTCAATCCCGAGCTCCCGCGGCCGCGGATGAGCGCCATAGCGGCCGATCTCTCGCTGGCGCCGATCGTCCTGGTCGCGGTCGATATTTCCGAAGGCGCGGCCGACATTAACGAGACCTTGCGGCTGACGACGGCGAAAATCCTCGCGACGGTGCCGTCGGCGAGGCTCGCCTGCCTGAATATTCTCAAGCAAAGCCGGATTTCGATCGACCAGACGCTCGATGATGAAGGCCGCAACAAGCACCTCGACCGGCTTATCGCTTTGCGGCAATGGGCGTCTTCGCTCAAGCTCGATCCCGCCCAGTTGACGGTCCACGTCATAGAAGCAAGCGATCCCGCCCCGGCGATCCTCGAGTTTGTGCGCTCCAACAAGGTCGATCAGGTGATCATGGGCGCGCGACAAGGCACCGTCATGAGGAAGATCCTGGGAAGCGTATCCGCGAAAGTCGCGGCGGAAGCGCCCTGCACGGTCACGGTGGTGAGGCCGCCACGCTTTTCGTCGCGAGACAACGGGCCGGCGGCATAGCCGTATCGCTTAATAGATCACGACGCTGCGGATCGACTTGCCTTCGTGCATCAGGTCGAAGGCGTCGTTGATCTTCTCGAGCGGCATCGTGTGGGTGATCAGGTCGTCGATATTGATCTTGCCGTCCATGTACCAGTCGACGATTTTGGGGACGTCGGTGCGGCCGCGCGCGCCGCCGAACGCGGTGCCCTTCCAGACGCGCCCGGTCACAAGTTGGAATGGCCGCGTCGCGATTTCCTGGCCCGCGCCGGCGACGCCGATGATGATGCTCTCGCCCCAGCCGCGATGCGCGCATTCCAGCGCCTGCCGCATGACATTGACGTTGCCGATGCACTCGAACGAGAAGTCGGCGCCGCCATTGGTGACGTCGATCACGGCCTGCACGACTTTGTCAGGCCCGACCTCGTTCGGATTGATGAAATGCGTCATGCCGAACTTTTCGGCGGTCGCCTTGCGCGCGGGATTGAGGTCGATGCCCACGATCTTGTCGGCGCCCGCGATGCGCGCGCCCTGAATGACGTTGAGCCCGATGCCGCCGAGGCCGAACACCGCGACATTCGCGCCGGGCCAGACCTTCGCGGTGTTGATGGCGGCGCCGACGCCTGTGGTCACGCCGCAGCCGATGTAGCAGATCTTGTCGAACGGTGCGTCCTCACGGACTTTTGCCAACGCTATTTCCGGTAGCACGGTGAAGTTCGCGAAGGTCGAGCAGCCCATATAGTGAAAGACATTGTCGCCGTCGCATTTGAAGCGCGACGTGCCGTCCGGCATCAGGCCCTTGCCTTGCGTGGCGCGGATCGCCGTGCAGAGATTCGAGCGCTGCGACAGGCAGGTTTTGCATTGCCGGCATTCCGGCGTGTAGAGCGGGATGACGTGGTCGCCGACCTTGAGCGAGGTCACCCCGGCGCCGATCTCGCGCACGATGCCCGCGCCTTCATGGCCCAGGATCGCAGGAAACAGGCCTTCCGGATCGGCCCCCGACAGCGTGTAGGCATCGGTGTGGCAGATGCCAGTCGCCATCACCTCGACCAGCACTTCGCCGGCCTTGGGGCCTTCGATGTCGATCGTTTCGATGCTGAGCGGCTCGCCTGCGGCCCAGGCGACGGCTGCGCGCGTTTTCATGCGTCCTCGCTTCTTACCGGCGCATTGTGCATTCGCACCCGGTTCCGGCAAGATAAAGCATGGATTTCAGCTTCACCGCCGAGCAGCAGGCGATCCGCGCCGCGATCGAGAAGATCTGCGCTCGGTTTCCCGACGATTATTGGCTGGCGAAAGACAAAGCGGGCGGCTTCCCACACGACTTTCACAAGGCGTTTGCGCAGGACGGCTGGCTTGGCATCGCCATGCCGCAAACTTATGGCGGCGCCGGGCTCGGCATCACCGAAGCCGCGGTGATGATGCAGGCGGTGTCCGAGTCAGGCGCCGGACTTTCGGGCGCCTCGGCGCTGCACATGAACATCTTCGGGCTCAATCCGGTCGTCGTGTTCGGCACGGACGAGCAGAAGAAGCGCATGCTGCCGCCGCTGATCGCGGGCGAGGACAA
>JAFBAG010000012.1 GCA_019247925.1 Pseudolabrys sp. | reverse complement strand
GGCGTCATCTTCGCCGACCAGTGGAATAATCTCGACAATCGCAAAGCGCATTACGTCTCTACCGGTCCGGAAATCTGGGAGGAGACCGGCGGCAGGATCGACGGGTTCATTTGCTCCGTCGGCACGGGCGGCACGCTCGCGGGGACCTCGACCTTCTTGCGCGAAAAGAAGAAAGACATCGTCATCGGCGTCGCCGATCCGCATGGCGCGGCAATGTACAATTTGTTCAAGACCGGCGAACCGAAGGCGAGCGAAGGCGGCTCGATCACCGAGGGTATCGGGCTCGGCCGCGTGACGCCGGTCATCGAGGATATCAAGGTCGACAAGCCTTACTTGATCCCGGACGAAGAAGCGGTGCCGATCATCTTCGACCTTCTGAAGGACGAGGGCCTGTGCCTTGGCGGCTCAAGCGGCATCAATGTCGCCGGCGCGATCCGTCTCGCGAAAGAGCTCGGTCCAGGCAAGACCATCGTTACGGTTCTGGCCGACAGCGGCCTGCGCTACCAAACCAAGCTGTTCAATCCGGACTTCCTCCGCTCCAAAAAACTGCCGGTCCCGGACTGGCTCGAGCGTCGCAGCAAGCTCGACATTCCTTTCGAGATGACCTGAGTCCGTCGCGCAATGCCGACCGATTGTCTGTTCCGCGACGACAGCTATCTCAAGGACTGTGAGGCACGCGTGCTCGACGTCTCCGAGCGCGGCATCGTGCTCGACCGTACGATCTTCTATGCGACCTCCGGCGGCCAGCCGAACGACGCCGGTCATTTGCGCACAAGCGCCGGCACGCAAATTTCTATCGGCAATGTGGTCTTTCTCGACCAGGGCAAGACCGAGATCGCGCATGTGCCGGCGCCCGGCGCGCCGCCGGTTGTGGTCGGCGATGCGGTCACGGCCGTCATCGACTGGGAAAAGCGCTATGCACGCATGCGCATGCACACGGCGCTGCACCTCCTCTCTGCCATCCTGCCTTATGCCGTCACCGGCGGCTCCGTGGGTGAAAGCGAGAGCCGGCTCGACTTCGATATCCCAGAGGCTGGCCTCGACAAGGACGCCATCACCGCGAAGCTTGCCGACATGGTCGCGGCCGATGCCGCGGTGACCGCGCGCTGGATCACCGACGAAGAACTTGCCGCCAATCCGGGGCTAGTGAAAACCATGTCGGTGAAGCCGCCAATGGGCACCGGCCGCGTGCGGCTGATCGAGATTGCGGGACTGGATTTGCAACCCTGTGGCGGGACGCATGTGAAAAAGACCGGCGAAATCGGGAAGGTCAGCGTGACGCAGGTGGAAAAGAAGGGCAAACAAAACCGCCGTGTCCGGCTCGCCCTCGGATAGGCTGGATCGCAATTCGCCGCCGCGCGTTGAGCTTTCGAACAATCGGACAAACAATGACAGAACAATTGCCGAGCCGCTGGCTCAAATCCACCGACTGGCTCGCCGATAATCTCGGCAAGGTCGTCGTCGTAGACGGCTCGTATTACCTCACGACCGAAAACCGAAATGCGCGCGAGGAATATCAAAAAGCGCATATTCCCGGCGCAGTCTTCTTCGACATCAACGCGATTGCCGACGACTCCACGGACCTGCCGCACATGCTCCCGGGTGCCGACCAGTTCGGCAAGCAAGTTGGCGCGCTGGGCATTGCTGAAAGCGACACCATCGTGGTCTACGACGGCAAGGGCCTCTACTCCGCGCCTCGCGTGTGGTGGACCTTCCGCATCTTCGGCGCGAAGAATGTGTTCATCCTCGACGGCGGCCTGCCGAAATGGAAAGCCGAAAACCGCAAGCTCGAAGCGGGCGAGACGAAACGTTCGCCGAAGGAATTCAAGGCCGAGCTCGACACCGGCGCGGTGGCGACGACCGACGATGTCCGGATGGCGCTCAACAATGGCGACATCCAGGTGGTCGATGCCCGCTCCGCCGGGCGCTTCGCCGGCACGGATGCCGAGCCGAGGAAGGGCCTGCGCAGCGGCCACATGCCGGGCGCCAGGAACGTGCCCTTCCAGGACATCATCGAGAACGGCCGCCTCGCCGGTTCCGCCAAGATCGCAGCAGCCTTCAAGAAAGCCGGTGTTGATCCGAACAAACCCATCATCACCACCTGCGGGTCGGGCGTGACGGCGGTGATCCTGGCGCTCGGCCTCGACGCAATCGGCGCCAAGCCCGCGCGGATTTATGACGGCTCCTGGACCGAATGGGGCGGCCGGCCTGACTTGCCGGTGGAGAAGGACTAGGCGCGGATATTCCGCTTCGCCATAGTCGTCATATGACGACCTCGCGGCCCGACGTCACCGGCTACTATCACGAGGATACTGGCAGTATCGCTTATCTGCTCGCCGATCCTGCGACCGGCAAGGCCGCGATCATCGATCCGGTGCTTGATTATGACGAGAAGGCCGCGCGGACATGGACCGCGTCGGCCGACGCGATGCTGGCCGACGTGGCAAGGCGCAAGCTGAAAATCGAATGGCTGCTCGACAGCCATCCGCATGCCGACCACCTTTCCGCCCTGGACTACCTCAAGGGCAAGCTGGGTGCGCCGACGGCGACCGGCGCAAAGATCGTCGAGGTCCAGAAACTGTGGCGCGATATCTACAACGCGCCGGATTTACCGACCGACGGCAGCGATTTCGACAAGCTCTTCACCGACGGCGAAAGTTTCAACGTCGGAGAAATACCGGTGCGGGTGATGCATACGCCCGGCCACACCCTAGCCTCGGTGATCTTCATCGCCGGCGACGCCGCCTTCGTGAACGACACGCTTTTCCAGCCCGACACCGGCTCCGCCCGCTGCGATTTCCCGGGCGGAAGCCCGCAAGCGCAATACGATTCCATCATGAAAATCCTGGCGTTGCCCGACGACACGCGGCTGTTCACCGGGCACGACTACAAACACGGCGGCCGCGCGGCAAAATGGGAATCGACGGTCGCCGCGCAAAAGCGTGCGAACGTCCATTTCGGCAAGCAGCCGACGCGCGAACAATATGCGGAAGTCCGCCGTGCCCGCGACCGCACCTTACCGATGCCGCGCAACATTCTGCACGCGCTGCAGATCAATCTGCGCGCGGGCAAATTGCCCCCGCCGGAATCGGATGGACGGTCCTACCTCAAGATCCCGCTCAACAGGCTTTGACTCACGCCTAGTGCAGTATCTGCGACAGGAAGAGCTTGGTGCGCTCGTGTTGCGGGTTGGAGAAGAACTGATCGGGTGAGTTCATCTCCACGATCTGCCCGGCGTCCATGAAAATCACCCGGTTTGCCACCTGCCGCGCGAAGCCCATTTCGTGGGTGACGCAGAGCATCGTCATGCCGTCCTGCGCGAGGCCGACCATCGTGTCGAGCACTTCCTTGACCATTTCCGGATCGAGCGCCGAAGTCGGCTCATCGAACAGCATGATCTTGGGGCTCATGCACAAGGCGCGCGCGATCGCCACGCGCTGCTGCTGGCCGCCTGAAAGCTGGCCCGGATATTTGCTGGCTTGTTCCGGAATCTTGACGCGCTTGAGATAGTGCATCGCCACCTCCTCGGCGTCCTTCTTCGGCATCTTGCGCACCCAGATCGGACCCAAGGTGCAGTTCTCCAGGATTGTGAGGTGGGGAAACAGGTTGAAATGCTGGAACACCATACCGACGTCGCGGCGGATCTCGTCGATCTTCTTGAGATCATTGGTAAGCTCGGTGCCGTCGACAATGATGCGACCCTGCTGATGTTCTTCAAGCCGGTTAATGCAGCGAATCATGGTCGACTTGCCTGAGCCCGACGGGCCGCAGATGACGATGCGCTCGCCGCGCTTCACGCGCAGATTGATGTCACGCAGCACGTGGAAATCGCCATACCATTTGTGCATGCCGATGATCTCGACGGCGACGTCCCCTTTCAGCGGCGTCGGCTTGAGCGACGGCACGGATCCGGTTTGGAGTGACATGACGAATTTACCTCTCGGTGCCCGTTATCGCTTGGTGCCTTTGGCCAATCGCTCTTCAGTCGCGCGGGCATAACGCGACATGCCGTAACAGAAGATGACGTAGAAGATCGCCGCTACCGCATAGCCGGTGGTCGACGTGGTCGGCGCCGCCCATTTCGGATCGATACGCGCCACTTCGATCGCGCGCAGGAAGTCGAAAATGCCGACGATGAAGACGAGCGTCGTGTCCTTGAACAGGCCGATATAGGTGTTGACGATATTCGGGATCGTCACCTTGAGTGCCTGCGGCAGGATGATGAAGCGCATCATCTGCCAGTAGCCGAGCCCGACCGCCTGGGCGCCCTCGTATTGGCCCTTGGGAATGGCGGCAAGGCCGGCGCGCACCACTTCCGCCATGTAGGCTGAAGCGAACAGCGCAATACCGACCAACGCGCGTAGTAGCTTGTCCGGGGAGTATTGCTCCGGCACGAACAGCGGCAGCATGACGCTCGCCATGAACAGCACGGTGATCAGCGGCACACCGCGCACGAATTCGATGAAGGTGATCGACAAAGTGCGTACGATCGGCATGGGCGAGCGGCGGCCGAGCGCGAGCAATATGCCAAGCGGCAACGAGACGACAATGCCGACCCAGGCCACGACGATGGTCACCAGGATGCCGCCCCACAAATTCGTATCGACATGCGGCAGGCCGATCGCGGGTACGCCCGACAGCAACACGTAGGACAGGATCGGAACGACAACGAAGAAATAGAGCGCGCCGAGGTCCCGCCGCGGCGCGTTCAGCCACAACATCCAGCCGACGCCGATCGCGAGCAGGCCGAAGAAAATGTCGACACGCCAGCGATAGGGAATTGGGTAGGAACCGTAAACAAAATACGAGAAACGGTCCCAAACGAAGGGCCAGCAGGCCCCGACCTCCCGTTTGAGGTTCGACGGCAGGCAGGCTTCTCGGTCATTGCCGGTCCAGACCGCGTCGAGAAACAGGAAGTTGATGAGATCGGGCACGATCCAGAAGATCAACAATCCGATGAACACCGTCATCGCGATGTTGAACCAGGTCGAAAACAGATTTTCCCGCACCCAGGCGATCGGGCCGACGAGCCGGCGCGGCGGCGGCAGCGGATCGACCGGCTGCTTCTGCAGGTAGCGGATTTCAGTGACGGCGAGATCGCCTTCGGACATCGTCATGGCTAGCGCTCCACCAGCGCCATGCGCGCATTGAAGATGTTCATCGCCACCGATGTCGTGAGGCTGATCGTGAGATAAACGGCCATTGTGATGGCGACGACTTCGACCGCCTGCCCGGTCTGGTTGAGCACCGTCCCGGTGAAGATCTGGACGAGATCGGGGTACCCGATCGCCACCGCCAAGGTCGAGTTTTTCGTGAGATTGAGATACTGGCTGGTCAGCGGCGGAATGATCACGCGCATCGCCTGCGGCACGATGATGAGCCGCAGCGTCGGGCGCGGCCGCAGACCGAGCGAATAAGAGGCCTCGGTCTGGCCGTGGGAGACCGCGAGAATGCCGGCGCGCACGACTTCGGCGATGAAGGCCGCGGTGTAGATAACGAGACCGAGAAGCAAGGCGGCAAATTCCGGGAGCACTTCAACGCCGCCGCGAATGTTGAAGCGCGCTTTCTCCGGATAGGCGAATTCAAGCGGCAAGCCGGCGAGCAAAAATACGATGAGCGGCAGCACAATGATCAGGCCGAAGCCGACCAGGACGACCGGCGCCTGCTGGCCGGTCAGAAGCTGACGTCGCTTGGCCCAGAAGCGGAAAATAATGGCGCCGCCGATACCGGCTGCGAGCGCGACGAGAACCGCGGCGAAGCCTTCTTTCGCCAAAGGCTGTGGCAAGAAAAGTCCGCGATTGTTGAGATAGCCGCCGCCCCAAATGGCGACGCTGTCGCGGATGTCGGGAAGCGCCTTAAGAACGGCATTGTACCAGAACAGCAATTGCAGCAGCAGCGGCAGGTTGCGGATGGTCTCCACATAGAACGAGGCAAATCTGGCGAGCAGCCAGTTCTTGGAAAGCCGCGCGATGCCGATGATGAAGCCGAGGATCGTCGCGAAGATGATGCCGAGGATCGCGACCAGCAGCGTATTGAGCAGCCCGACCCAGAAGGCGCGGCCGTAAGTCGAGGCCTGCGAAGAATACTCGATCAGCGTCTGGGAAATATCGAAGCCGGCGGTGTTGTACCAAAATCCGAATCCCGACGCGATTCGCGCGCGCCGCAGGTTCTCGATCATGTTGGTCGCGGCGCCCCAAACGAGGAAGCCGACAACCGCGATCAGCAGGACCTGATAAAACAGGTTCCTGATTTTTGGATCGTTGTAAAACGGAACGCGCTCGGGACGCGATTGCGTCACGCCCCCGCTCGTGGTCGCGGGATTATCCCCTGCCATCGTCCCCCTCGTCGAAGCCGCGCGTTACGCGACCTTTGAGGCCGCGGGCCCTCTCAAGCCCGCGGCCAGGTTCAGGTCACGATCAGCGGATCGGCGGGGCGTATTGCAGGCCGCCCTTGTTCCAGAGCGCATTCTGACCGCGCGCGATCTTCAGTGGCGAACCCGCGCCGACATTGCGATCGAACGCTTCGCCGTAATTGCCGACGTGCTTGATGATGCGCACGGCCCAGTCCTTGGTGAGGCCGAGATATTGCCCATGCTCACCTTCGGTGCCCATCAGACGCTTGATGTCGGGATTGGCCGACTTCATCGCCTCGTCGATCGTCTTCGAAGTGATGCCCAGCTCTTCGGCGGTCACCATCGCATAGTGGGTCCATTTCACGATGTCGAACCACTGGTCGTCGCCGTGACGAACGGACGGGCCGAGCGGCTCCTTGGAGATGACTTCCGGCAGCACGATGTGTTCGGCCGCGTTGGCGA
>JAFBAG010000218.1 GCA_019247925.1 Pseudolabrys sp. | reverse complement strand
GAGTGGTCGTCACTGTTGTCAATGACGACCCGACACCTGAAGAATTTGAGAGCAAAACGATGCGGGTCGAGAAGGTGATCCCCGGCAAGTCCAAAGCGACTGTACGGATCGGACCGCTTGAGAAAGGCCGCTACAATTTCTTTGGCGAGTTCAACGAAGCGACCGCGCAAGGCTGGGTCGTGGTGGAATAATGCTCGGCGCCCTCGTCATCGTCTTTCGCGAAGTTATCGAAGCCGGCCTCATCGTTGGTATCGTTTTAGCAGCGACGCGTGGCGTGCCGGGCCGCGGCCTGTGGGTCACATTGGGTGTCGTCGGCGGCGTGATCGGCGCCGGAATCGTTGCGCTCTTCGCCGGGAAAATTTCCGAGGCGTTCGAAGGCTCGGGCCAGGAATTGTTCAATGCCGGCGTTCTACTCACGGCAGTGGTGATGCTGATGTGGCACAACGCTTGGATGGCGCGCCACGCGAAGGAAATCGTCGACGATATGAAACGCGTCGGCTCCGACGTCAGTAAAGGCAACCGCCCCCTCACCGCCCTGGCAATCGTCGTCGGGTTGGCGGTACTGCGGGAAGGTGCCGAGGTCGTGCTATTTCTTTACGGCGTCATGGCATCCGGCACGTCCGGGAGCTCGATGCTGGCCGGCGGACTGCTTGGCGTCGCCGGTGGCGCAGCATTTACGGCGCTGACTTATTTTGGACTTTTGGCCATTCCGACCCGCCACATCTTTTCAGTAACCAGTTGGCTGATCGCGCTCCTCGCCGCCGGCATGGCCGCTCAGGCAGTGCAGTTCCTGCACGCTGCAGGACTGCTCGTTGCGTTGGATCAAACCGTTTGGGATACGTCGGCTCTCTTGTCTGAGAGCAGCCTGTTCGGCCGCTTCCTGCATACCTTGATCGGGTACACCGAACGCCCGACGGAAATGCAGTTGGTCGTCTATGTCGGAACGTTGTTCTTGATGTTCTTGCTGATGCGGGTGGCGCGCCCGACTCCCGCCAAACAGGCGACCGCCTAGGCGATCTTCCGTCGCCCACCCAGAGCGGCAAACGCCGTATCGGGCGACTGCGCAATCACCTTGAGCAGAGCACGGGCCGGCCCTCGTGGCGCGCGCTTGCCCTGCTCCCAATTGCGTACCGTTTCGATCGGCACTTCGATCTTTTCGGCAAAGGCGGCCTGGGTCAGTCCGCAGCGCGCCCTCACCTGACGCGCGAAAGCAGCCGGGTCGGATGTATCGACGATTTTTTCACTGCCGTCGGACAAGAGCTCGACGATCCGTCCATCCGCCTTGAGCCGTACCCGCATCATGCCGCTTCCCCCAAAATGCTCTGGGTCAGCGGCCTACATGATTCGTCATTTACCGGAGTTAACGAGCGTCAGGACGTCTTGTCGAAGAGTTCGCGGCCAATCAACATGCGACGGATTTCGCTGGTACCCGCGCCGATCTCATAGAGCTTGGCGTCGCGTAAGAGCCGGCCGGTCGGAAACTCGTTGATATAGCCATTGCCACCCAGCGCCTGTATCGCGTCGAGCGCCAGCTTGGTTGCATTTTCGGCTGCGTAAAGAATTGCGCCGGCGGAATCTTCTCGGGTCGTTTTGCCGGCATCGGACGCTTTAGCGACGGCATAAACGTAAGCCTTCGCCGCGTTCATCGTCACGTACATATCGGCGACCTTCGCCTGCATGATCTGAAACGAGCCGATCGGCTGGCCGAACTGCTTGCGATCGTGGACGTAGGGCAAAACGACATCGAGACAGGTCTGCATGATACCGAGCGGCCCCGCAGCGAGCACGACACGTTCGTAGTCGAGACCCGACATCAGTACATTGACGCCACCACCAACCTTGCCGAGGACGTTCTCCTCGGGGACCTCGCAATCCTCGAACACCAGTTCGCACGTGTCGGACCCACGCATACCGAGCTTGTCGAGTTTCTGCGCAGTGGAGAACCCTTTCATCCCCTTTTCGATCAAAAACGCCGTAATGCCACGGGGACCGGCATTCGGATCGGTTTTCGCGTACACCACCAACGTGTCGGCGCCCGGACCATTGGTGATCCACATTTTGGAGCCGTTGAGAACGTAGCGGTCGCCTTTCTTTTCGGCGCGGGTGCGCATCGATACGACGTCGGAACCGGCGCCGGGTTCCGACATCGCCAGCGCCCCCAGATGTTCGCCGGAGATCAGCTTGCTGAGATATTTTAGCTTTTGCGCTCCGCTGCCATTGCGGCGGATCTGGTTGACGCAGAGATTTGAATGCGCGCCATAGGAAAGGCCGACCGAAGCCGAAGCGCGCGAAATTTCTTCCATCGCGACGCAATGCTCGAGATAGCCGAGCCCGGCCCCGCCATGTTCTTCCTCGACGGTAATACCGAGCAGGCCGAGTTCGCCCATTTGCGGCCAGAGATCGCGCGGAAACTGATTGGTGCGGTCGATCTCGTCCGCCTTCGGCGCGATCTTGTCCTGCGCAAAGTCGGACACGGTTCGGCGCAGCATGTCGGCATCCTCACCGAGGCCGAAATCCAAGCCGCTCCAGGAATTAGGGATCATCACACTCTCCGCGTTGCCGGGGGAGTGTAGAAGGTTGCCGCTAAGCTGTCAGCGCCGCGGGCTGGGCGATGCGATGCGCGTCGATCAGACGTTCAGCCGCAACGGCCGGCATCGGCCGCGCGAAAAGGAAGCCCTGCATTTCGTCGCAGCCCGCCAGCCGCAGCAAAACGCGCTGCTCTTCGGTCTCGACGCCTTCCGCCAGAACCGAGACGCCGAGCGCGCGGCCCAGGCCCACCATCGCCTGCAGGACGACGCTGGCATTTCCTAACGACCGCAACGGACTTACGAAGCTGCGATCGATCTTGAGCTTGTCGAATGGAAAGCGCTGGAGATAGCCGAGATTGGAATAGCCCGAGCCAAAATCATCGAGCGCAATCCGTAATCCGAGGTCGCGCAGCGCCTTGATGCGCACGATCATCTCTTCGGGATTGTCGATCAGCATCCCTTCGGTGATTTCCAACAGTAGCCGCGAAGGCTCGACGCGCGCCTCCCGCAGGAGGCTGCGCACCAAGTCAACAATCCCGGGGTCGCGCAATTGAACCGGCGACATATTGATCGCCACATAACAATCCGGCCAGCGGTCGGCCTCGCTCAAGGCGCGGCGCAGCACGAACTCGCCAAGCGGCTTCATCAAGCCGCGCTGCTCGGCGACCGGAATGAAAGCGCCGGGCGCGATATCGCCGCGTTCGCTATGGCGCCACCGCGCCAGCGCTTCGACCCCGACGATACGGCCACTCTCGGCGGCAATGATCGGCTGATAATGCAGCGTGAGCGCCTCCGCCGCGAGCGCCCGCGGCAGTTCGCGCAGGATGAACCTGTCGAGATCCGCTTTCGCATCGATCGAAGGCTCAAATCCGGTGATGGAGCCTGCCCCTTTGCGAGCGGCTGCGCGCAGGGCGAGATCGGCACGGCGCAAAAGATCGTCCGCTGTCGTTGCATCGCGCGGCGCTTGCGCATAACCGGCGTGGGCGACGACGTGGAGCACCGTATCAAGCCATTGCGGCCGCTCGAGCGCGGCGAACAACATTCGCATCTGACTATCGACGTCGATATCGCCGCTGAAGATGATGCCGAAGCCATCATTCATGCGCCCGCAAAATGCGCCGGCGGGCAATGCTTGCGACAGACGGTCCGCGGAGGTCGCGATCACATCGTTGCAACCATGGTCGCCGATCTGATCCGCCAGTTGCTTGAGATTCGAAAGCTCGACAAGGCAAAGCGTGACGATCTCGCGGTCTTGGCGCTGCTCCAGCACCGCTCCAAGCAGCTCGACGAGCCTGGTGCTGTTCGGCAGCCCCGTGAGCGGATCGACTTGCGCCGCGCGGCGTGCCTGCGCGAGGCTGTTCGCCAGATCGCGGCGCCCGCGACGCAATTGCCCGATCGAAACGGCAGCAAAGCCGGCGAGCAGCAGGCTCATTCCGATCGCGACGGGAAGAAGCCGGTTGAGCGTCGCGGTCATCGGGGCGTCGGGCTGCCAGGTCAGGAAGCCAGCAATACGGCCCTCCGCATTGAGCACCGGCAGCGTGTCGCGGTTATCTTCGCCCAGCTCCGTTTCAAATCTGAGCCCCTGCACGCCAGTCGAGCGCTCGATCACAGCGAGCAATCGCGGATCGCTGCCATTGACCGCGAGTTCGCGAAATTCCGCCATGGCCGCGCGCAGACTATCGCGCTGTGCTTCGGCATGCCAAGCATCGCTTTGCCGTGCCCAACCGTAACCCAGAACGCCGGCAGCCGTGGCCGCGCCGCCGATGAAGACGGTCAACGCAACGACCAACCGAGTGATTTTGAGCTGCCGAGAAACGCGCTCGCGCGGATCGCCTGAAGAGGCAGCCGGCACGGCGTCCGCCTGCCCCGCTGCGGCCGCCCAAGACATCTCTGTACGCACGAAAACCCCGCTGACCCCGCGGAAACCCGGAAATCAGGCTAGGCCCGCAGGGTTAATGGCGGGTCAGAAAACATGGTGAACGAAACGTCACCGGCGGCGTAAAGCATGGATTCATGCGGCGCTTGAGAGAGCGGATGCGATGCGATCAATTGGGGCCGGGTCCGAATCTATGAAATTCTGCGCACCTGCATTGATCACCGCTTTGGCGCTGAGCGTGTCGCTCGCGCAGGCGGAGCCGTGCGCCAATAATTCGTACGCCATCGGCACCGAGCGCATTCTTGAGGTCGACGCCAAGGCGACCCCGCGCGTCGGCAAGAAGCATTTTCCTGTCACCTTGCCACTGCAAAAGAAGGAAGTGGTCCTCACCTTCGACGACGGGCCCTGGCCCGAAACCACGCCGAAAGTGCTGGAAGCTCTCAAGGCCGAGTGCGTGCGCGCCACCTTCTTCATCCTTGGCCGCCACGCCGAAGCTTACCCAGGCCTCGCCCGGCGCATTCTGGCCGAAGGGCACAGCGTAGGCCATCACACCTATTCCCATCAGATTTTGAGCCGCGTTCCTGTCTCGGTTGCCGAACAGGAGATCGACAAAGGGATCGAGGAAGACGATTACGCGATCTACGGCCAGCGCCGCAGCGAGCCGGTGACGCCGTTCTTCCGCTTTCCGGGCTTCGCCTCGACGCCGGCCCTGCTTGGCAATCTCGAACGCCGCGGCATCGTCGTGTTCGGTGCCGACGTCTGGGCAAGCGATTGGAATCCCATGACCGCCGAGCAGGAAATGCGGCTCACCCTCGACCGCCTCGAGCAAACAAAGGGTGGCATCCTGCTTTTCCACGATACGAAGGCGCAAACTGCCGCGATGCTTCCGCCGTTCCTGCGGGAGCTCAAGCGCCGGCAGTATCGGATCGTCCATATCGTGCCCGCGGGCAGCCGCGGTGCGCTGCGTGTCGACGGGGGCAAATCGCTTCCGGAGGCGGCGGCCGATGCCCGCGCTCAGGCGCGATAAGCGAGCCACGGCGAAGGTTAATTCGCGCCGTTAATGCTGTTGGCGTGATTTTCAAAAGACGCCGATAAAGCGCGCTAATTTTGCCGTCCTGGCGGACGGAACTATGCGGCGCGGCGCTTATCTTGTCATTCTCGGCCTGTCGGCTCTCGCTTGCGATTTCGCTAGCGCGGCGCCGAGCAACGCGTCATGCCGAAACCCAAACGCTCTCGGCACCAGCCGCACCATCGCCGCGCCGCCTGCGGAGTTTTCGCGGATCGGCACGCTGCAATACAATTCGTTTCCGCAGTTGCCGCTGAAAGAGCGCGAAGTCGTCATCACGTTTGACGACGGCCCTCTCCCCGCGACCACGCCGCAGATTCTGGACACGTTGGCCGCCGAATGTGTGCGGGCGACATTCTTCATGATCGGCCGGCAGGCCGCCGCGCATCCGGAGCTGGCGCGCAAGGTCGCCGCCGCGGGCCATACGGTCGGCACCCACAGTCAGAACCACCCTCTTACGTTCGATCAGATGCCGATCGACCGCGTGCGCGCGGAAATCGATGACGGCATCAAATCGGTCGGCGATGCGCTCGGCGAGCGCAATGCAGTTGCGCCGTATTTTCGCATTCCCGGTCTGCTGCGTGTCGCGCCGGTCGAGGAATATGTGACATCGCGCAATATCGCCATCTGGAGCGCCGACTTCGACGCGGAAGATTGGTATCGCAACGCTACGCCGCAGGACATCGTGCGCAAGGCGCTGTCACGCCTCGAGGCGAAGGGCAAAGGCGTGCTGCTTCTCCACGACGTCCACCCTGCGACGGCGATGGCGCTGCCGGATTTGCTGCGCGAGCTCAAGACCCGCGGCTTCAAAGTCGTCGCCGTCGTGCCACGGATCGAAAGCCAAAAACCCGTCGCCGAACACACGCGCGGCCGCCGGGCGGAGCAGTACGATCGCTACGAACGTGGCGACCGCCGCGACCGATCGGGCTGGCCCACCGTGATCCGGACGGCGCCGCCACAATACCGCTACTACCGCTGAGCGAACCCCGCCGCCGGCGAGGGAGTGGTGCGGTCAAGAGGACTCGAACCTCCACGGGTTGCCCCGCTAGCACCTCAAGCTAGTGCGTCTACCAATTCCGCCATGACCGCATGGGGAGGGTCGAGAAGAAAGCTCTCGTCCCGTCGAACGGCGCACGATGTAACACCTCGGTTTAGCGCCTACAAGCTGGGAAAACCGCGCCGCTGCGGGACTTCAGCGCATATCCGGCGGCCGCGGCAGTAATTCGCCGACCTCCACCGCAATTCGGTTCCCATTGACGACGACGGTGCCTTTGGCGACCGGAAGATTATTGGCGAGGATGTTGACGGCGTCGTCTTCAGAGGCTTCGAGCTCGATGATGGCGCCGCGGCCGAGGCGGAGCACCTGATGGACCGGCATGGATGTGGTACCGAGCACCACGGTGATATCGACGGCGACCTTGTTGAGTGTTGGCAAATTCATTCCCCCTCGCCCGCGCGGCGCAGGCGGCATTTGCACAGGTCACCATGCTATGGTGAATCGAAGGTTAAGAAGGGAAAGGCGCGAAAAATGCGGCTGAACTTGCGAGGTTTGGCAGTCCTGCCGGTGCTCTGGGGCGTATTCGAAGCTGGCGCGAATCCCGCCGCAGCGGGGCCCGCGCTGTCGACGCGCTGGAATCGCGCCGAGATTCCCCAAGCGCAGTGTCTCGCCCGCGCCGAAGCCGCGTTGCGCAGCGCGGGCATCGAGAAGACCGAATCGACCGAGCAGTCGCGCTACGGCGAAAACGGGGACTATGCCGGGCTCATTCGCTGCGTGACCAGCAACGGCCTCGCATTTTTCGTGGCGTCCGGTCCTGATCGCGCGAAAACCGACGCGCTGGCGGGCCAGCTTTTCCGCAGCTGGACGGACTACAAGTGACTTTGCGCGACAGCCTGCTGCCGTTGCCGCCTCTGACCGGCACAAAGCCGATCGAGTGGCTTATCGCGCAGGCGCCTGTCGATTATGAGGCCGCCGTGGCTGCTATGGATGTGCGCGCGCAGGCTATTGCGGCCGGCACAGCGGGGGAATTGGTGTGGCTCGTCGAGCATCCCCCGCTCTACACGGCCGGCACCGGCACCAAGCCGACGGAAATCCTCGACGCACGCTTCCCGCTCTTCCAAACGGGCCGCGGCGGGCAAACCACGTATCACGGTCCGGGCCAGCGCGTTGCCTATGCCATGCTCGATCTCAAACGGCGCGGCGCCGACGTCCGGCGCTATGTAGCGACGCTTGAAGAATGGATCATCCGCACGGTTGCGGCATTCGGAATCGATGGGGCGCGTCGCGAGGATCGTATCGGTGTCTGGGTTTCCCGGCCGGACAAGGGCGAAGGCCATGAAGACAAAATCGCCGCGCTCGGTATCCGCGTTAAACAATGGGTGACGCTGCATGGCATTGCGGTGAATGTCGCGCCCGATCTTCGCCATTTCGCCGGGATCGTCCCTTGCGGCGTGCAGGACGCGCGTTATGGCGTCACCAGCCTGGCAGATCTCGGCGTCCGGATCGCGATGGCCGAATTCGACACGGCGTTGCGCAAGGAATTCGAGGCCATGTTCGGGGCGGCGGATCAAACTGTCGGCAGTACCAAGAATTCACCGTCTGTCGCGCCGCGCGTTTTGACCTCGGCTTCGGCGGCATCGCGCTGATCGACACGATTGACGTTGCCCGAAGGCGGACCGACCCGGCAGACGCCGATCATGCCTTCGACCGAGCGCTGGAGGCCGACGAATACGGCTTCGACCGTGCCGTTGCGCCGGTTGCGCACCCAGCCGGTAAGATTGCGCTGGCGCGCGTGATGGTCGACGAAATCGCGAAAGCCGACCCCTTGCACCTTCCCGTGCACGATGACATGCCGAGCGAGTATCGGCTCGCTCATGAAAGAGCGTTACGGCTTAGCGGCGATGTCGCGGGCGCGGCGTCCCTTGCGGGCGTCGGCCACCTCGTCGATCTGCTCTTCATAATCGCCCGGCGTGAAGTCTTCGGACGGATCATCGTCATGAATGGGATGGTCGAGCAAGCCGCCGTCTTCCGAAGGCCGTTGAGCCGCTAAAGGCAGATCTTCATCCGCGGGTGTCTCGCCCTCGTCGACCCCGACCGGAATGTCCGGCGCAACCGCGGTGGCGGCGGGATCTTCGCGGCGCAGCTCGCCAGGCAGGGCATCGGAAGCCGGCGTGACTGAATCCGGAGGTGCGCTGGATTCTGGGCGTTTCTGCATCGGGTCTCTTGGCGGCATGGACGAACTCCTTCTGCCGCTCAACGATTGCCGGCAGGCAGCGGTTCCGCCGCTCAGACGAATTCCAGAATCACCGCATCGACCGCGAGACTGTCGCCCTTCTTGGCGTAGATTTTCTTCACCGTGCCGTCGATTTCCGCGCGCAGCACGTTTTCCATCTTCATCGCTTCGACCACGGCGACCGCCTCACCAGCTTTCACATCCTGGCCTTCCTTGACGGCGAGCGAAACGACCAGGCCCGGCATGGGACAGCGCACCTGCTTGCCCGTATCGGCGAGTTTTCTCTCCGGCATCAGCGCGGCATAGGCGGCCTCGCGTTCCGTGTAGACGTAAGCGCGCGTCTGGACCCCGCGATAGGCCAGATCGAAGCCATTCGGCACCGGCCGCACCTGCACCGCAATCGCGTGGTCGCCAACCGTGCCGCTCCACACCAGGTCGCCCGCCTTCCATTGCGAGAGCGCTCGAACCTTTTTGCCCTCGAACTGGATGCTGATGGCGTCCTGCTCCCTCTCGACGGCGAGGCGTCGCACGCTATTGCCCAGAGTGACGACGCGATCTTTTTCCCGCGACCAGCCGCGGCCATTGATCTGCCCCGAAATCCGGCGCTTGCGCTCTCCCTGCACATGGTCGATCGCGGCGGCGACGGCAGCCAGGATGTCGCCCGCCTCGCCCTGCGGCGGGATGCCTTTGAAACCCTCCTTGAATTCCTCGGCAATGAAACCGGTCGAGAGCTTGCCGGCGCGCCAGCGCGGATGCGCCATCAGCGCTGCGAGAAAAGGTATGTTGTGCCGGATGCCGTCGATCGCGAAGGCATCGAGCGCGTCGGCTTGCGCATCGATCGCCTGTTGCCGGGTCGGCGCGTGGGTAACGAGCTTGGCGATCATCGGGTCGTAAAAGAGCGAAATCTCGCCGCCTTCATAGACGCCGGTATCGTTGCGGACAGTGACACCATCCTCGACCCGTTCAGCGGGCGGACGGTAGACGGTGAGCCGGCCAGTTGAGGGGAGGAAATTGCGATAGGGATCTTCGGCGTAAATCCGGCTTTCGACGGCCCAGCCGTTGAGTTTCACGTCGGATTGTCTGATCGAGAGCTTCTCCCCAGCAGCCACGCGGATCATCTGCTCGACCAAGTCGATACCGGTCACGAGCTCGGTGACAGGATGTTCGACCTGGAGCCGGGTGTTCATCTCCAGAAAATAGAAGCTCTTGTCCTGGCCGGCGACGAACTCGACCGTGCCGGCGCTGTCGTAGCCGACGGCTTTGGCCAGCGCGACGGCCTGCTCACCCATTTTTTTGCGGGTCGTCTCGTCGAGCAGCGGCGACGGCGCTTCCTCGATCACCTTTTGATTGCGGCGCTGAATCGAGCATTCGCGCTCGCCGAGGTAAATGACGTTGCCGTGCTTGTCGCCCAGCACCTGAATCTCGATGTGGCGCGGATCGGTAATGAACTTCTCGATGAAGACGCGATCGTCGCCGAAGGAGGATTTGGCCTCGGACTTCGCACGGGCGAATCCTTCCGCGACTTCGCTTTTGGAATAGGCGATCCGCATTCCCTTTCCGCCGCCGCCAGCAGACGCTTTGATCATGATCGGATAGCCGATGTCATCGGCGATCTTCACCGCCTCCTTTTCATCCGCGATGATGCCCATATGGCCGGGCACGGTCGAAACTTTCGCGGCTGCAGCGGCCTTCTTCGACTCGATCTTGTCGCCCATCGCCGCGATGGCTTTGGCATTGGGACCGATGAAGACGATGCCGGCGTTTTTCAAAGCTTCGGCGAAAGCCTCGCGCTCCGACAAGAAGCCGTAACCGGGATGCACCGCTTCAGCTTTGGCCTGCTTGCAGGCGGCGACGATCTTGTCGATGACCAGATAGCTTTCGGCAGCGGGCGGCGGCCCGATGGCGATCGCGCTGTCCGCCATCTCCACATGCAGAGCGTCTTTATCGGCATCGGAATAGACCGCGACGGTCTCGATACCCATGCGCCGTGCCGTCTTGATGATGCGGCAGGCGATTTCCCCGCGATTGGCGATGAGAATGCGCTTGAACATGCGGGACGGCGGTCTTCACCCGTGGACGCGGGCAATCCCCGCAAACGCCAACCTTTGTAATGGGTTGGGCGGGGCGAAGCCAGCGCGACGATACAATCCTTCTAAAGCGGTTGTGTCGGCAAATACACCCTGCTTCGATCTCGCGCGCTTTTAAAATCTTTACCTCCTGTGCGCCGCGCGCCGCCGCGCATATATTTCGTTTTGAATTCACGCGTTGTTCGGAGACAGACTATGGCACTGGCAATTGGCGACACCGCCCCGGATTTCGAGGCGGAAACGACCGAAGGCAAAGTCAAATTCCACGACTGGATCGGCGACAAATGGGCCGTCCTGTTCTCGCATCCGAAGGATTTCACCCCGGTCTGCACGACCGAACTCGGTTACATGGCCCGCATCAAGCCGGAATTCGACAAGCGCGGCGTGAAGATCATCGGCATCTCGGCCGACCCGGTCGACAAGCACGGCAAGTGGGCGGACGACATCAAAGAAACGCAGGGATTTGCGCCGAACTATCCGATGATCGGCGATCCGGATCTCAATGTGGCGAAGCTTTACGGCATGCTGCCAGCGGCCGCGTCGGGCGACCATACAAAGCGCACCGCCGCCGATAACCAGACCGTCCGCAACGTTTTCATCATCGGACCGGACAAGAAGATCAAGCTGATCCTCGTCTATCCAATGACGGTCGGCCGCAACTTCGATGAAGTGATCCGCGTCATCGATTCGCTCCAGCTCAACGCCAAGCACAAGGTGGCGACGCCGGCGCAGTGGAAACAGGGCGATGATGTCATCATCGCCGGCTCGGTGAACGACGAAGACGCCAAGAAGCTTTTCCCCGGCGGCTGGAAGTCGCCCAAGCCCTATATTCGCATCGTGCCGCAGCCCCGGTAACGGCGCACAATTTGAGGTAACATAAGGGCGCGGAGCGATCCGCGCCCTTTTCTTTTGCGAGGCCGAGATGGATCAACGCGCCAGTTCGCAGCCCCCCTTTGCCGAATTTCTCGGTCTGAAGATTACGCACGTCTCGCCGGAGAAGGTCACCGCAGAGCTGCATGCGCGCGATGAGCTCAATAACCGGTTCGGCATTCTGCATGGCGGCGCGATCATGGCGCTCGCCGACAATCTGGGTGGCACGGCGACAACTGCCAATCTCAGAGAAGGTCAGTCGACCACCACGATCGAGAGCAAAACGAACTTCTTTGCGGGTATACCGATCGGCGATGTGGCGAAAGCGGAGTGTGTCCCACTCCATCGCGGACGCACCACCATGGTCTGGCAGACCCGCATCACCCGCGGCGACGGCAAGCTCGCCGCGATCGTTACGCAAACCCAGCTCGTGCTTAGCGCGAAGTAGCGCCGCGATTGGCGAGAACGACCGCTGCCATGCAAACCACCATGCCGGCGATCGACAACGCATCGAGCTTTTCGCCGAACAACACGTAGGCTTCGACGGCGGTAACAGCGGGCACGAGATAAAACAGGCTTGAAAATCGCGCGGCCGCCGACCGCTTGATGAGCCAGTACATCAATCCGACGGCCCCGATCGAGAGCACCAGAACAAGCCACGCAATCGCGAAGAGAAGCTCGCCTGTCCAGTTCACGATTCGCGTCTCGAACGCGAACGCGCCGAGCGCGAAGAATACCGCCGACGCCGCATACTGGACCAGATTGCCGCTGCGCCAATCGAGCGAACCGCAATAGCGCTTCTGGTAGAGCGTGCCGATGGTGATGCCGATGAGCGACATGAAGTTGGCGACCCAGCCAAGAGGTGTGCCGGCCAGCAGAATGGTTCGGTCATGTAGCACGAGCGCGACGCCAATCAGGCCCAGAACCAGCCCGAGCCACTGAATCATGCTGACACGCTCGCCCATCCAGCGGTTGGCGATCGTCGAGGTGAGGATGGGCTGCAAACCCGTGATGAGCGCCGAGATCGCGGCCGGCACGCCCTGCGCAATCGCGGTGAAAACCCCGCCCAGATAGACGCCGTGAACCAGCAAGCCGGCGACGACATTGTGACCCGCTTCTGCGCGGCTCGGCCATCGCGCACCGGCGAGCCAGACCATCAACAGATGGAGCGCAACCACGATGGCCATCCGGACTGCGAGAAACGTCATCGGCTCGATGTAAGGCAGGCCGAAACGCGCCCCAATGAACCCCGTGCTCCAGAGAAAGACGAA
>JAFBAG010000189.1 GCA_019247925.1 Pseudolabrys sp. | reverse complement strand
ATTCATCATTGAGCGCCTTGAGCACCTGATGGGTCGTGGCCGGCCGCGGACCGTCGTCAAAGGTGAGCACGACTTCGCCCGGCGCCAACGGCAAGGTTAGCCGGTAATCGTGGCGCCCGACGAAGGGCATAGCGCGCGGGTCGACAGCGATCGTGCGACTCACGCCCAGCGCGTTTGAATTGACGCATGGCGCGGCCGTCGCTTGCGCACCGGTGCATGCGATCGCGGCCGCAACGGCGGCGATGTTTGAAAGTCCCCGCATCCCGCCCGCAATTTACCGGCCGTGGCGGCGGGCGGCGCGATTGCGTCGTTCATCATGAATGTTAAGGCGGGTCAACCGCCTAGCGATGCGCCGAGAGGTCCCTGATCGTCGGACTTTTCCCCGACAGCGGATTGTCGGGATTCCATTCGTAGCCGATAGTTTCAAAGCGCGTGTCGCGCGCATCGATCATCAGCAGCCGCCCGACGAGCCCTTCCCCGAAGCCTACGATCTCGCGGATCACTTCGAGCGCCATCATCGACCCGACGATGCCGGGCAAGGCGCCGAGTATGCCGGCTTCCGCGCAAGCTGGAATCGAGCCCGCCGGCGGCGGCTGCGGGAAAACGCAACGATAGGTGGGATTGGGTTTTCCCGCCGTGGTCTTTTCGTGCGCGCGAATGGTCGTGAGCGAGCCGTCGAACGTCCCGACCGCAGCAGTCACCAGAGTTTTCTTGGCGAGGAAACAGGCATCGGAGACGAGATAGCGCGTGGCGAAATTGTCGGAACCGTCGGCGATGACGTCATAACGCGCGATCAGATCGAGCGCATTCGCGGGCGCGAGCTTCACCGGATGCGGCTCGACCTTCACATGCGGATTGATGCGCTTCACCTCGGCGGCCGCGCTCTCAACCTTCAACACGCCGATGTCCGGCGTGGCGTGCACCACCTGGCGCTGCAAGTTGGACAATGAAACTTTGTCGTCGTCGACGATCCCGATCGCGCCGACCCCGGCGGCCGCGAGGTAGAGCAGAAGGGGCGCTCCCAACCCGCCCGCGCCAATCACCAGCACCCGCGCGTGCTTGAGCCTGGCCTGGCCCGGGCCGCCGACTTCGCGCAGCACGATATGGCGGGCGTAACGCTCGAGTTCCTCAGGGCTCAACATGGATTAAGCCTATGGAACCGCAACCCTTTTGGCCAGCATCGGCACGGGTTGCGGATGTGCTTGGCTTCGCTATGGTGCCGAAAAATAAGCACGGGGACGTCAGACAAGTGCGGCTGTTCGCTGCTGCAGCTTTGATGCTGTTGACCGGCGCGGTGATTGCTTCCGCGCAGGATGCCAATTCCTATCCGGATGAACCCAAGGCCGCCGCGCCGCGCAAGCCGGCCGCGCCCCCGGCGAAGCCCGACGTTATTGTCGACAAGCTCGCCACGCCCACCGAACCGCTCGCCAATGTCCCGGCCCGCGAGCGCGAGGCGGTGCGCAGCGCCCTGCTTTGGCAGTCAAGCGACGAAGCCGTGCCGGCGGGCGAAGATCCAATCGTGTTCGCGATCAAGAATTACCAGAAGCGCACCAAAGGCAAAGTCAGCGGCACGCTGACGGACGCGGAGCGCGAAGCGCTGCTCGCCGAAGCCAAGGCGCGCGAGGACGAATTTGGCTGGCGTGTCGTCACGGACCCGGCCACGGGCATGCGCGTCGGCCTGCCGACCAAGATGGTGCCGCAGGCGAACGACGCTCCGCAGGGCACGCGCTGGTCGTCGCGCCATGGCGACGTGCAGGTCGAGACCTTCCGCATCAAGACCGCGGAGGGCATCGCCGCCCTGTTCGAACAGGCGAAGAAAGAAGCCGCGCGCAAGGTCGAGTACTCGCTCATGCGCGGCGACAACTACGTCGTCAGCGGGCTGCAGGGCCTGAAAAAATTTGCAACGCGCGCTTACATGCGCAACGGTGAATTGCGTGGCGTCACGGTCTCTTACGACCAGGCCATCGAAGGTATTGTGGCTCCCCTCGCCGTCGTCATGGCGAGCGCATTTTCGCCGTTCCCGGACCGCGTGGCTCCCATGGCCAATCTGTCCAAATCGGTGGACTACGGCACCGGCCTCGTCGTCAGCGCCGACGGCCACCTCGTCACGGATCGCAAGCTGACCGAAGGCTGTATCAGCCTAGTCGCGGCGGGTATTGGCAGCGCCGAGCGCGTCGCGGTCGATCCGCAGAATGCTTTGGCGCTGTTGCGGGTTTATGGCCGCGGCAATCTCAAACCCGTTACTTTTACGACACCGGCCGCAAAGCCGACCGAAGACGTGCTGGTGCTTGGCATTCCAGACCCGCACATTCAGAACGGCGAAAAAGCGCCGGCAGAATTGCGCGCGCGGCTGCGTGACGGCGGCGGCCTCGAGTTGCGCGCGCCCCTGCCGATGGCCGGCTATTCGGGCGCGGCGGCTCTGAGCAAAAATGGCGAAGTGCTCGGCATGATCGAAACCCGCAACACTATGCTCGCCAGCGCCGAGCCCTCCCTCCCGCCTGTCCGCCTGATCCCGGCCGACACGATCCGCGACTTCATGAATCGCAATGGTATCCCGCAGCCCGTAGGCGGAGGCGACGTCCGCGCCTCGGTCGTGCGCATCATTTGCGTCCGCAAATAATCAAATAGAAACCGCCCGGAAGGAATCGCGATGCCCGCCGATATGAAAGGTCCGTTGCGGCCGACGCTCTACCGCTACAAGCTCGGCGGCTTCGAGGTGATGAACGTGCTCGACAGTTTCGCGCAACGCGACGGCCTGGGCGCGGTCCATGGCGGCGGGGCGCAGCCCGGGGAAGTCGAGGCGCTGGCCAAGGCCAACAACATCCCGCCCGACCGCTTCGAGCATCCGTTCGTGCCGGTGCTGGTAAACACCGGCAAACAACTCATTTTGTTTGATACCGGGAACGGCACATTGGCGCGCGATGTCGAGGCACTCAAAGGCCGCGTGCCGGACGGCCATCTGGTCGAGCGGATGGCGCAGGCCGGATACAAGCCAGAAGACGTGGATGTCGTCGCCATCACCCACTGTCACCCGGATCATATCGGCGCAAACTTTACCGGCGGAAAACCTACCTTCGCTAATGCCCGCTACGTCATCGCTGCGGCCGAGTTCGATTACTGGAAGAAGGGCGAGAACATCTCCGACGCCCGCAAGCCGACCAAGATGCAGTTCGACCGCCTGATGGCGCCGCTCGCCGAAAAGTGCACCTTCATCAAGCCGGGCGACGAAGTGGTGCCGGGCATCCGCGCCGTCGATTGCTCAGGCCATTCGGCGGGACTAACCGGCTATCATCTCGAGAGCGAAGGCAAGAACCTGCTGCTGTTTGCGGATTCGCTGCTGCATTACGTCTGCGGCGTGCAGAATCCGGAATGGACGATCGGTTTCGACGATGACCAGCAGAAGGCAGTCGCTAATCGCAAGAAAATCCTCAAGATGCTGGCAGCCGAAAGGATGATGGCGGTCGGCTTTCACATGCCGTTCCCGTCACTGGGCTGGATCCACGAAACACCCATGGGTTATCGCTGGGTCGCGCACAGCTACCAGATGAATCTCTAATCGGTCATACCCCGTATAGGCGGGGTATTCAGGGCTTCCTAAGAACTGGATCGTCCGCCTTCGCGGACGATGACATCAGCGGTGCTTCCAGCTGGGCTTCCGCTTTTCGACGAAGGCCTTCATGCCTTCCTTCTGATCCTCAGTCCCGAACAGCGAGTGGAAGACGCGCCGCTCAAAGCGGATACCTTCTGACAACGTCGTCTCATAGGCCCGGTTGATCGCCTCCTTGGCGAGCATCACCGCCGGCAATGACTTGGCGGCGATGGTCTCGGCCATCTTGATAGCCTCGTTCATCAGCTCGGCGGTCGGCACCACCTTGGACACCAGATTGGCGCGCTCGGCCTCCTGCGCGTCCATCATGCGGCCGGTCAGATTCATTTCCATCGACTTCGATTTGCCGACTGCGCGCGTCAGCCGCTGAGTACCACCGATGCCCGCGATAACGCCGAGATTGATCTCCGGCTGACCGAATTTGGCGTTGTCCGCGGCGATGATGATGTCGCACATCATCGCAAGCTCGCAGCCACCGCCCAGCGCGAAGCCTGCGACCGCGGCGATCACCGGCTTTCTCGCCCGCGCGGCCTCGTCCCAGTCCCCGGCAAAATTGCCCATCAAGGCCTCGTTGTAGGTCTTGTCCTGCATTTCCTTGATGTCGGCGCCCGCGGCGAAAGCCTTCTCGTTGCCGGTAATGATGATGCAGCCGATCGCCGGATCCGCCTCGAATCCCTGCACCGCCTCGCCGAGCTCCTTTTTGAGCGCGGTGTTAAGCGCGTTCAGCGCATTGGGCCGATTGAGGCGGATGATCCCGACCCGGCCTTTGGTCTCGACGAGAATGTTCTGGTAGCTCATGGACTTTCCTTCGTGCGTTCAGTGACGTGTTGCTTAGTCGAGCTTGGCGCCGGATTTCTCGACAACATCTTTCCATTTTGCATTGTCGGCTTTGATGACAGCCGCAAACTCCTCGGCCGTGCCGCCGCCCGCCTCATCGCCGCCGAGCGTGAAACGCTCGATCACCAGGGGCGATTTCAACGCCTCGTTCACCGCGCGATTGAGCCGCGCGATGATTTCGGGCGGTGTTTTCGCAGGCGCGATGATGCCGTTCCAGGTGGCGGCTTCATAACCCGGCACCGTATCCGAGATCGGCTGCAGATTTGGCATCGCCGCGAGGCGTTTGGTCGAACTGATGCCGATGCCGCGCACCTTGCCCTCGCGCACGCTGGGGCCCATGGACTGCAAGCCCTCGAACATCAGATTGACGTGGCCGGCGATGAGATCGTTTACCGCGAGATTGCCCCCCCGATAGGGCACATGCGTGATCTGCGTGCCCGTCATCGTTTTGAAAAGCTCGCCGGCGACATGGCCCGGTGCGCCGTTGCTTGAAGACGCGTTCGACAGTTTGCCGGGATTTTTCTTGGCGTAATCGATCAGCTCGGCGACCGAATTGACCGGCAGCTGGTTAGACACCGCAAGGATCAAATAACCGCGCGATACCAGCGCGACCGGCGCAAAATCCCGCAACACGTCATAGGGCACCTTTGCCAGCATATGCGGCGCGATCGCCATGCCGCCGATCAGGCCCATGCCGATCGTGTAGCCATCAGGCGGCGATTTCGCGATGGCGTCGAGCCCGACCACAAAAGCCGCGCCCGGCCGGTTCTCGATGATGATTTGCTGGCCGAGCGACTTCGCCATTTCCGCGCCGATCAGCCGCGCGTAGAGATCGGTGTTGCTGCCCGCGGCCTGCGGCACGATCAGCTTGATGGCGCGGTCGGGGTATTCCGCGTGTGCGGCACCCACGCCCAGCATGAGGAAGCAGATGAGCCTCGATAGCCAACGCATGACGCACCTCCGGCGCGGCCATTCTGTCATTTTTGACAGGCCGGACACCAGAAGGTGGAACGGCCGTTCTGGGTAAAGCGCTTGACGGTGCCTTTGCAGCCGCGCGCCGGGCAGGGCTTGCCCTCGCGATCATAGACCCGCCAGTTATGCTGGAAGTCGCCAAGCGAGCCGTCGGCCCGGCGATGGTCACGCAGCGACGAGCCGCCCGCGGCAATCGCATCCTTGAGCACGGCGCGGATTGCGTCGACCAAGGCCTTCGCACGCTCGTTTGGCGCGCCCTTGCGATCGGCGATCGTCGACGCCTGCCGCTTCGGCGAAAGATGCGCGAGATGCAGCGCCTCGCACGCGTAGATGTTGCCGATCCCGGCCACGACCCGCTGGTCGAGGAGGGCCGCCTTCAGCGACGTCTTCTTGCCGGCGCAGGCCTTCGCCAGCATCGTCGCGTCGAATTCGTTGCCAAGCGGCTCCGGCCCGATGGCGCGAAGCAATGGCTCTTCGTCGATCTTGGCGCGTGTCACCAGCTTCATCATGCCGAAGCGGCGAGGATCATTGAAAGTCACCAGCTTGCCGTTCGACATGTGGAATACGACATGGTCGTGCTTCGTCAGCTTGCTGCGCGCGTGGTGATAAGACGCAGTGTCATCGCCTCCGACCCGGAAAGAGCCCGACATACCGAGATGCATGAGAAGAACATCGCCGGACGCCAGATCGACTGTGAGATACTTGGCACGGCGGCCGAGGCCCTCGACCTTCTGGCCCTGCAGCCGCTGCACGAAGTCTTTCGGCAGCGGCCAGCGCAAGTCGCCGCGGCGTGCTTCGACTTTCTTGAACTTGGCCCCCTCCATCGCCGGTGCGAGTCCGCGGCGGACGGTTTCGACTTCCGGCAATTCGGGCATTTCCGCTGTCTCGTTCTGGCGCTTCCCGTTAGATAGCCTCCCCGCGCCGCACAGGCTATGGTCTTGCCGGACAACAATAATTGGTTAGAAGCGTGATGCCGCGTAATTCCGAGCGTACCCATTTTGGTTTCGAGGACGTGTCGCTCGCCGATAAGCAAGGGCGCGTCGACGAGGTGTTTCGCTCGGTCGCCGGCCGCTACGACCTTATGAACGATCTGATGTCGGGCGGCCTGCATCGGGCCTGGAAGGACGCTCTGGTCAATGCGGTCAACCCACCAAAATCCGACCAATCCTTCGCCCTCCTCGATGTCGCCGGCGGCACTGGCGATATTGCGCTGCGCGTTGTGGAGGCCGGCGGCGCCAATGTGCGCGCTACGGTCTGTGACATCAACGAAGATATGCTGGCGGTTGGACGCGAGCGCATCGCCGAGCTCGCCCGCGACGACGCGATCACGTTTCAGCAAGGCAATGCGGAGACGCTGCCCTTTGCCGACAAAAGCTTCGATGCGGTGACGATCGCCTTCGGCATTCGCAACGTGCCCCGCATTGCCCACGCGCTTAAAGAGGCGCACCGGGTGCTTAAGCTCGGCGGGCGCTTCCTCTGCCTCGAATTCTCGCACGTGGACATGCCGGTGCTCGACCGGCTCTATGAGCTGTATTCCTTCAACCTCATTCCCGCGGTGGGCGAGGCCGTGACGGGGGACCGCGCGGCGTATCAGTACCTGGTCGAGTCGATCCGGAAATTTCCCAAGCCTGAGCAATTCGCGGCGATGATGCGTGACGCTGGCTTTGCCCGGGTGTCCTTCACCAAGATGACCGGCGGCATCGTCGCTCTGCATTCAGGCTGGCGGCTCTGATGCTCGGGCTTTCCCACTATTTCCGGCTGCTGCGCGCCGGCCTCGTCTTCGCGCGCGAAGGCGTGCTCTCGCTTGTGGACACCCGGCCGCTGCCATTCGGCGCCCGCTTCGCCATCCGGCTCGGCCGGCTGATCGAGCGGCCCAGCGCCAAATCCGGCGAAAGCCGGCTTGCCGCCGCGTTGACACAGCTTGGCCCGACCTATGTGAAGCTCGGCCAATTTCTGGCGACGCGCCCGGATGTGGTGGGCGCCGCGATCGCCGGCGACCTCGAAAGCCTGCAGGATCGCATGGCGCCTTTCCCGCAAGCTGCGGCGGAGGACACGATCGTCAACGCGCTCGGACGGCCGCTCAGCGAGATTTATTCGAGTTTCGGCGGTGTTGTCGCCGCAGCGTCCGTTGCGCAGGTGCACCGGGCGGAGGTGAACGGCGCGCCGGTTGCGGTGAAGGTGCTACGTCCCGGTGTGGAACGGCGCTTCCGTGCCGACCTGGAAACGTTTTTCTTCGCGGCGCGCAAGGCCGAGCGCGGCTCGCTTGAGGCGCAGCGGCTGCGTTTTATCGAAACCGTCGACACGCTGGCGCGATCGGTCTCGATCGAAATGGATTTCCGCCTGGAGGCCGCGGCCCTGTCCGAGATGGGGGAGAATACGAAGGACGACAAGGATTTCCGCGTGCCAGGCGTCGACTGGGATCGAACCGCGCGCGAAGTGCTGACACTCGAATGGATCGACGGCACGCCGCTCAACGATCGCGCTGCGCTGGCCGCGAAAGGTTACGACCTGCCTGACCTCGGCCGTAAACTCATTCAGACCTTTCTGCGCCATGCTCTGCGCGACGGCTTTTTCCACGCCGACATGCATCCGGGAAATTTGTTCGTCGACACCGAGGGCCGGCTGGTCGCGGTGGATTTCGGCATTATGGGCCGGCTGGCCCCAAAGGAACGGTTGTTCCTCGCCGAGATCCTGTACGGCTTCATCACCCGCAACTACCAGCGCGTTGCCGAAGTGCATTTCGAGGCGGGCTATGTGCCGCGCCATCATGCGGTCGAGAGCTTCGCGCAGGCGATCCGCGCCATTGGCGAGCCCATTCACAGCCGCACCGCCGAAGATATTTCGATGGCGAAGCTGCTGATGCTGCTGTTCGAGGTCACCGGCCTGTTCGACATGCGCACCCGGCCCGAACTTCTGCTTCTGCAAAAGACCATGGTTGTCGTCGAGGGCGTCGCGCGCACCCTAAATCCCAAGCTCGATATGTGGAGCACTGCCGAGCCGGTAGTGCGCGAATGGATCGAGCGCCATCTCGGGCCCGCGGGCCGCATCGAGAATGCAGCCGAGGGGGCGGGTGAACTGGGCCGCTTCCTGGGACAAGTCCCGGCACTACTGACCCGTGCCGTCAATCTCGCCGATCAGCTTGACGCCATCACCCGCAACGGCCTTGTTTTGGCGCCCGAAACGGTCGCGGCGATCGGCGCCGCGGAAGCGCGCAAAGACCGCTGGCAAACCGCCGCTTTGTGGGTGATCGCCGGCCTGCTGTTGTGCCTCGTGCTTTTGGTGTTATGATTGCATTGATTGCAATGCAATCATGAGGCGGTTTTGGCCAGTATCACCATTCGGCAGCTCGATGAGGGCCTGAAGAAACGCCTGCGCATGCGCGCCGCGCGTAACGGCCGCTCGATGGAAGACGAAGTCCGCACCCTGTTGCGGGAGGCGTCGGAGACCGGCGGCGCCCCGGCACAGAAGTCGAAAACTGGGACGCCGGCGAGCAAGGCATCCCAACTGAAGCCGGGCACGCCGCGCATCCTCCTCATCATCGGCGGCGGCATCGCTGCCTACAAGTCGCTCGACCTCATTCGCCGCCTCAAGGAACGCAAAATCCATGTGCGCTGCATTCTGACCAAAGCGGCGCAGGAATTCGTCACACCACTTTCGGCCGGGGCCATTGTCGGCGAGCGCGTCTTTACCGACCTGTTCGATCCGGCGGGCGAGTTCGACGTCGGCCATATTCGATTGGCGCGCGAGACCGATCTGATCGTCGTCGCGCCGGCGACCGCCGACCTGATGGCAAAACTAGCCGGCGGCCATGCTCCGGATCTGGCGAGCGCCGTGCTGCTCGCGACCACCGCCAAGATTTTGCTCGCGCCGGCGATGAACCCGCGCATGTGGTCGCACCAGGCGACGCAGCGCAATCTGCGCCAGCTCGCGGCCGACGGCGTGCAGTTCATCGGCCCCAATGCGGGCGAGATGGCCGAAGCCAACGAAAGCGGTACGGGCCGCATGGCCGAGCCGCTCGAGATTGCCGCCGCCGCCAATAAATTGCTCGTCGCCGCGCCGACGCGCGCCCTCGCCGGCAAACATATTCTGGTCACCTCGGGTCCAACCCATGAACCGATCGACCCGGTGCGCTACATCGCCAATCGCTCGTCCGGCAAGCAGGGCCACGCGATTGCCACCGCCGCCGCGGCAGCAGGCGCAGAAGTTACGCTTGTCAGCGGCCCCGTGAATGTGCCTGATCCGCCGGGCGTTTCCGTCATTCACGTCGAGAGCGCGCGCGAGATGCTCGCCGCCGTCGAAAGGGCCCTGCCCGCAGACGCCGCAATTTTCGCCGCCGCGGTCGCGGATTGGCGCGTCGATCAAGCCAGCGCACAGAAAATAAAGAAGAAAGCTAGCGCCCGCGTCCCGACTTTGAGCCTCGCGGAAAATCCCGACATTCTCTCGACGATTGCTCACAAAACGAAAGGGCGCCCGCACCTCGTTGTCGGCTTTGCCGCCGAGACCGAAAACGTCGCGGCCAATGCCAAGAGCAAACTGGCGAGCAAAGGCTGCGACTGGATCGTGGCCAATGACGTGTCACCACAGACCGGCATCATGGGCGGCGACAGGAATACCGCGATGCTTGTGACCAAACACGGTATCGAAACCTGGCCGTCGCAGCGCAAAGAAGATGTCGCGGCCGATCTGGTCGCGCGGATTGTCGCGGCCTTGAAAGAGACGCGCAAATGACGATTGCCATCGAAGTCCAAATCTTGCCGCATGGCGAGGGCCTGCCCTTGCCGGCTTACCAAAGCGCGGATGCCGCGGGCCTCGATCTATTGGCGGCCGTGGCGGAGCATACGCCTCTCTCAATTGCGCCGGGCAACCGCGCGCTGGTGCCGACCGGTATCGCCATCGCGCTGCCCCCTGGCCACGAAGGGCAGGTGCGGCCGCGATCGGGGCTTGCGGCCAAACACGGGCTCACCGTACTCAATGCTCCGGGAACGATCGACGCCGACTATCGCGGAGAAATCCAGGTGATCCTGATCAACCAGGGCGACAAGGCAGTGACGATTACCCGCGGCATGCGCATCGCTCAGCTCATCATCGCCGCCGTCATCAGGGGGGCACTCCATCCTGTGTCGACATTGGCCGAAACGGCCCGCGGCTCCGGCGGATTTGGCTCAACGGGCCAAAAGTGACCGGAAATAGCGGCTTTTAGGCAGATCCGCGGCTTCCCGTTCACGGTCTGGACTCTTTCTCCGTGATTCCCTGAGGGGGTAAATTGCAGCGATTCGCGGCGGTGTGGCGGATGCCGCAGCAAATCTTGGGGCAAAACTGAATGCCGGAGCGGACCCGGGCGGGGAACGGGCGGCTGTGTGCTCGTCCGAAGCGAGGCCGATTCCTCGTCTGCTGGACGGCATTCAGTGCGATCTGCACGCCGGGCTGGGCGCAAGCCCTCACCGACGACAGCCGCAACGCACTCGGCGGCCTGCGCAGTTACGACATCGCGACATTGGCGGTTGTGCTCGGGCTGCTGGTCTTCGCGATCATGGCCTCCGTCGCATTGCTGCGCGTGCGGCGGCACGCGGCCCGCATCGATCACGTCGCACGCGAAGAGACAGCCCAGCTCCGATCCGAAGTCGAACGGCTGCACGCGATGGTGCTCGCGGAGCCGCAAGTCATCCTGGCCTGGCCCGCGGACGATGATGGCGGGCCGGAAATCACCGGCGATTCCACGCTGATCTCGCCCGGCATCACCGGACAGCGCATTCTTCATTTCGCCGAGTGGCTCCCCCCGCGACTTGCCGCGCTTATGGAGCAAGCCTTGCAGGATCTGCGCGGGCAAGGCCGCGGATTCACCGAGACGTTAACGATACTGACCGGCCGCCTGATCGAAGCGGAAGGAAAGATCATTGGCGGCCGCGCGGTGCTGCGGCTGCGCGATGTGGGCGGCGTTAGGCGCGACCTCGCCGACTTAAAAACGCGTTACGATCACCTGCTCGGAACCGCGGAGATGTTGCGGCATCTGATTGACGCACTTCCGGCGCCGGTTTGGGCGCGAGACGACACCGGCCTCCTCACATTCGTCAATTCCGCTTATGTGCGCGCCGTCGAGGCCGCGGATGCAACCGAGGCCGTCGAGAACGGCATCGAACTTTTCGACCGTCCGGCCCGCGGCGAGGTCGCCAAAGCCCGCGCGGCGGGCAGCCCTTACCGCGGCCGCTTGCCTGCAATCGCCGCAGGGGCACGACGCGTATTCGATGCGGTCGACGTGCCGAGCGCCTATGGCAGCGCCGGCATGGCGGTCGATGCGACCGAAATCGAAAGCATGCGAGCCGAGTTGGGCCGCATGATCGAGGCGCATCGGCGCATCCTCGATCAGCTGCCGACCGGCGTCGCGGTATTCGATGCGCGCCAGCGCCTCACTTTTTACAATGCCGCATATCGCGCGCTGTTCGAGCTCAAGGCCTCGCTATTGGATCAGCATCCCACCGACAGCGTGCTCCTCGATCAGTTGCGCGCAACCCGGCAAGTGCCGGAAGAGCGCGATTTCCGGGAGTGGAAGGCCGCGCTGCACACGGCTTACCGCGCGGTGGAGGCCAAGGAGCAAACCTGGCATCTGCCCGACGGCCGGACCCTGCGCGTCGTCACCATGCCGAATCCGGAAGGCGGCGTGACGTATCTGTTCCATGATGTGACCGAGCGGCTTGAAATGACGCGCCGCTTCGATGCGCTGATCAAGGTGCAAAGCGAGACCCTCGATCATCTGGCTGAAGCCGTCGCAGTGTTCGGCAGCGACGGGCGCATCCGCCTACACAACCCCGCTTTCGCGCGGATGTGGAAATTGACGCCCGAAACGTTGAATCAGCGCCCACATATCGAAGCGGTCACGGCGTGGTGCCAGGCGCTGCATGATGACGGCAAGGTATGGCGAGCGCTGCGCGGCGCGGTTACTGCGATCGAAGATCGCGCGCCAATCGTCGAGCGCATCGAGCGCAAGGACGGCATGTTGATCGACTGCACCACCATGCCGCTGCCCGACGGTGCGACTCTGGTGACTTTCCAGGACGTCACCGACACGGTCCAGTACGAGCGGGCGCTACGCGAGCGCAACGAAGCGCTGGAAGCCGCCGATCAGATCAAGGTCGAATTCGTGCACCACGTTTCTTACGAACTGCGCTCGCCGCTCACGAACATTATCGGGTTTGCGCACTTCCTGAGCGATCCCTCCTTTGGGCCGCTGACCGAAAAGCAGCATGAATATCTCGGCTACATCACCGCTTCGACCAATGCCTTGCTCGCGTTGATCAACAACATCCTCGATCTCGCCACCATCGACGCCGGCGCGATGACGCTCAATCTGGGCGAGGTCGATATTCGCGACGCCATGAACGCGGCCGCGGAAGGCATCCAGGACCGCCTGGTCAAGGGCGATCTCCGCCTGGATATCCGCGCCGCACCCGGCATCGGCAGTTTCACCGCCGATGAACGTCGCATCCGCCAGGTTCTCTTCAATCTGCTCTCGAATGCGGTCGGCTTCTCGCCGGCCCACGAAACCGTCACCCTGTCGGCGGAGCGCCGTCCCGACGCAGTCATTTTTAAGGTCATCGACCACGGCCCCGGCATTCCGCAAGAAGCGCGCGACAAGGTCTTTGAATGGTTTGAAACCGACCCGCGCGGCTCCGAACACCGCGGCAGCGGCCTTGGTCTATCGCTGGTGCGCTCTTTCGTTGAGCTGCATGGCGGGGCGGTGACGATCGATTCCGAGGCTGGTCAAGGCACGACCGTGACCTGTGTTTTCCCGCTCAGGCAGGCGGCGAAACAGTCGGCCGCCTGATACGGTATGGAATGTTTCCGACAACGAGTGGCGCGTCGAGCTTTACGGTAGCGCTGGCCGACGAGGCCGCGACGCTCAGGCTCATGCGCGAAGTCGCCGCAAATTTGCAGCCGGGCGATATGTTGACTTTGTCCGGCGACCTCGGCGCCGGCAAAACGACGTTCGCGCGCGCCATGATCCGCCACCTCGCCAATGACTCAACGATCGAGGTGCCAAGTCCAACCTTCACCCTGCTGCAAACTTACGAGTTGCCGCCTTTCCCAGTGGCGCACGCGGACCTTTATCGGCTGACGAGCCCGGCTGAACTCGCGGAGCTGGGGTTCGACGACTTCCCGGAGAACATGGTAGTCATGCTGGAATGGCCTGACCGCGCCGCCGGTTTTTTGCCGGAAGACCGGCTCGATCTCGCATTCACCTTGTCACCGCAGCACGGTCCGACGTTCCGCAATGCGCGCCTGAGCGGCTATGGCACCATGGCCGCGCGCGTCGAACGAATGGGAGAAATCCGCCAATTTCTCGAGGCTTCCGGTTTCGGCGACGCCGAGCGCGCGCGAATGGCTGGTGACGCGTCGACGCGCATGTACGAGAAGCTGACGCTTGAAAATGGCGGGACGGCTTTGCTGATGAACTCACCGCGGCGTCCGGACGGGCCGCCGGTGCGCAACGGTAAGCCCTACAGCGCAATTGCCCACCTTGCTGAAGATGTCACGCCATTCGTAGCGATGGCGCATGGGTTGCGTCAGCATGGCTTCTCGGCGCCGCAGATCATCAGCGCCGACCGCGACAAGGGCCTGCTGATCGTTGAGGACCTCGGGGCGGAGGCGATTGTTCATGGAACGCCGCCAGTGCCGTTGGAGACCCGCTACGAAGCCGCGGTCGACGTTCTGGTTGCGCTTCACCAACACGATCTTCCTGAAACGCTCCCCGTCGAGCGCGGCGTTGACTACACGCTGCCGCGTTATGATCTCGACGCCTTTCTGATCGAGGCCGAACTGTTGCTCGATTGGTATCTGCCAAAACTCAACGCCACCGTGACGCGGGAGCGGCGCGAGTCATACCTATCCCTGTGGCGAGATGCGTTGCGGCCTGCGATCGATGACCTCCCGACCTGGGTGATGCGCGATTACCATTCCCCCAATCTGCTATGGCTCGTCGAGCGCGCGGGCGTTGCGCGCGTCGGTCTGCTCGATTTCCAGGACGCGGTGATGGGGCCGGCGGCCTATGACCTCGCCTCGCTGCTCCAGGATGCACGCGTCGACGTTCCCGAAATGATCGAGATCAGCCTGCTCAGCCGCTATACGCGCGGGCGGCTGAAGGCCGATCCGGCTTTCGATGCCCCTTCCTTTGCCCGGATCTACGCAACGCTGGCGGCGCAACGTGCGTCGAAAATACTCGGCATTTTTGCCCGGCTCGAACAGCGCGACGGTAAACCGCAATACCTGCGACACATTCCGCGGGTGTGGACCTATCTGCAGCGCTCGCTGGCCCATCCGGCCTTGGCCCCGCTCAATGCCTGGTTTCGGGTCAACGTGCCCGCCCTCAAGCGCTAGCAATGAGTGCAGCATCCAAAACCCCACCACGTCGCGCCATGGTTTTGGCGGCCGGGATCGGTTCGCGCATGCGGCCGCTCACTGACACGATGCCAAAGCCGCTGGTCAAAGTGGCCGGCAAAGCCTTGATCGATTACATGCTCGACAAGCTCGCTGCGGCCGGTGTGGAAACTGCGATCGTCAACGTCCACCATTTTGCCGACCAGCTCGAACGCCATCTGGCCGGGCGCAAGCTTCCCGCCATCGTCATTTCCGACGAACGGCCGCAGTTACTGGACACGGGAGGCGGTGTCGTGAAGGCGCTCGATCAGCTCGGCGACGCGCCGTTCTTTCACGTCAACGCCGATACGATCTGGATCGACGGTCCAGCATCCAATCTGACGCGGCTGGCCGATACGTTTGACGCGCGCACGATGGACGCCCTGCTCTTGCTGGCGCCGGTTGCAGGGAGCATCGGCTACGCCGGACGCGGCGATTACGAGCGTTTGGGGGATGGCCGCTTGCGCCGCCGGGCCGAGGGCGCCACCGCGCCCTTTGTCTATGCCGGGGCGGCGCTGCTTTCGCCCGCTCTATTCAAAGACGCGCCGCAGGGCCGCTTTTCACTGACCACCCTGTTCGATCGTGCCGCTGCCGCCGGCCGGCTCCATGGTCTCGAGCTCGCTGGCACCTGGATGCATGTCGGGACCCCCGACGCGATTGCACCCGCCGAGGCGGCGCTGAAACAGTATCGCGCCGGACCATAGGCCCGCCGGATTTGGCGGGAATATGTGTATGATTCGCACATGCCCGCCGCTCCTCGCGTCTTCAACATTCCGGCCTCGGCGCCGTTTCTGCCGACATTGATCGCGGCGCTTCTGCGCGGCGAACTCGTGGGAGGCTATCCGCCCAAAGACGATCCTCTCGCTCTCGCCAAGGCCACCCTTTACCTGCCGACCCGGCGCGCCTGTCAGCTGGCACGCGCGCAGTTTCTCGCGGCGATGGGTGGCGATGCGGCGGTGCTGCCGCGGATCGTCCCTCTCGGCCATATCGATGAGGAGGACATCGATTTCGTTCCGGCCGGCGCCGACGCGGTGGCCGGCGCGCTGCCGAATTCGCTCAGTCCTTTTCAGCGCACCATGGCGCTGGCGGGCCTCATTCTCGATTGGTCGCGCAAGGAGGGCATGCAGGCGCTCGGCGGAACGCCACTGGTAGCGAGCACGCCCGCCGCGGCCTTTCGCCTCGCCAATGACCTTGGCCGCCTCATGGACGACATGGCGACACGCCAGGTGTCGTGGGACCGGCTCGACGATCTGGTGCCGACCGACTTCGACGAATATTGGGTCAAGACACTCGGCTTTCTCAAAATCGCGCGCGAAACCTGGCCGCGCTATCTCGCCGAGCAAGGTCTGGTCGAACCTGCGGAGCGGCAAAACCTGCTGATCGCAGCAGAGGCCGAGCGCCTGGCGCGCAGCGGCGATCCCGTCATCGCCGCGGGCTCGACGGGATCGATTCCGGCGACGGCGGCTTTGCTCGAGACCATCGCACATCTTCCGCGCGGCGCAGTCGTGCTGCCGGGGCTTGATCTACTTCTTGACGACACGGCCTGGCAGGCGATCGGCGACGCCGACAGCGCGCCGAGCCATCCCCAATATGCGATGCACGGCCTCTTGCGGCGTATCGGCATCGCGCGCGGGGCGGTGAAATCCTTAGGCGACAGTCAACGCCGCGAAGTTCTCGTTTCGGAAACGATGCGGCCTGCCGCCCTCACCGATGTCTGGAGTGCGCAGCACCACGATAAAGTCATGCAGGCGGAAATCGCAGGCGGCATGGACAACATCGCCGTCATCGAAGCCGCCAATGCCGAGGAAGAAGCGCTCGCGATCGCAATCAGCCTGCGGGAAGCCATGGAAACGCCGCGCTCCAGTGCCGCGCTGGTGACGCCAGACCGTGCTTTGGCCCGCAGAGTGAAGGCGGCGTTGGCGCGCTGGAACATCGAGGCGGATGACTCTGCCGCCGATCGCCTTGCTGATACCGCGGCGGGCATTTTTGCGCAGCTGGCTGCCGAAGCCACGCTCGGTGGTTTACAGCCAGTGCCGTTGCTTGCGCTCCTCAAACATCCCCTCTGCAAGCGTGACGCAGCGGCGGTGGCGGCGCTGGAGCGCGCGATATTGCGCGGCCCGCGGCCCCGCGCGGGGACGGCAGGCTTGGCACGCGCCCTCGAAAGATTTCGTGCTAATCGAGGTTCGCTGCATCCGAGCGATCCCCGCGCAAACGTGACCGGCGCTGAGCTTGAGGCGGCTCAAGCCTTGGCGCGGGAGCTGGCGGCCTCCCTGGCGCCGCTCGAGGCGATCAAGCCGGGTGAACAGACCTTCGCAGCGATCGCCCGCGCTCATCGGGATGCGGTGAAGAATCTGGCGGGCGAATTACCGTCACTTGCGGCGGTATTCGACGACATTATCGAAAATGGCACGCTGCGGGTCACGGTCAATGACTATGCCGAGCTTTTTCACGCAGCGCTGGCGAGCACTGCCG
>JAFBAG010000008.1 GCA_019247925.1 Pseudolabrys sp. | reverse complement strand
GCCGCGCCGGCGGTGGCCGACGTCGCCGGCGGCAACATCACCATGACGTTCACCAGCCTCGGCGCGGTGCTGCCGATGATGGACGCCGGCAAGGTGCGCGCCGTCGCGGTCACCTCGAAGGAGCGCATGCCGCAATTGCCTGAAGTGCCGCCGCTCCAGGAAGGCGCGCCGTCACTCGCGGGCTACGAGTTGCTGAACTTCTTTGCGCTATTCGGACCCGCCGGCCTTCCGCAAGGCCAGGTCAATGAGCTCAATACGATCGTCAACAAGGCGGTCGAGGAGCCGAAGACCCGTGAGACCTTGCTCAAGCAGGGCATCGTGCCGCGCCCGATGAATCCCGAACAGTTCAAGGCTTTTGTCGCCGCGGAGTCGAAGAAGTTCGGCGACATCATCACCACGGCTTCGATCAAGGTCGAAAATTAAGAGCGTTGTGCTAGAAACCCCGGCACGGGCCTGTAGCTCAATGGTTAGAGCCGACCGCTCATAACGGTCTGGTTGGAGGTTCGAGTCCTCCCGGGCCCACCAGTCTTCGCTGCTCCGCAGCTTCGGTCTGCGCTAATTCATCGTCATGGCCTTCGACGCCAGTGCGCGTCGCCGCACCGTCTCGCGGTGGAACGTGTAAAGGCCGGCGCCGACGATCAGGGCGAAGCCGAGCAAGCTCAAACTGTCCGGAATGTCGCCAAATACGAAATAGCCGGCCAAGCCGCCCCAGATCAGCAGCGTGTAGCGGAACGAGGCGACGATCGACATCGGCGCGTAGCGGCTGGCTTGAATGAGGAGGATCGTGCCGGCGATCCAGCACACGGCTTGCAGCGTGACGAGAAGCAGATGCTCTCGTGCCGGAAAGGTCCAATGCTCGACCAGGCCGACCGGCGCGATGACCAGGCCGACGAATATCGCGGTGTAAAACGTCACTTCGATCGTCGGGATCGAAGGGTCGATTTTCTGCGTGACCACCTCGCGGAACGCCGCTCCCGCTGCGGCCAACAGGCCGATCAAAGCCCAGATGTCGAGCGCGTTGGGGTTAGGCTTCACGACCATAAGCACGCCCAAAAAGCCGACCGATACCGCGGTCCAGCGCCGCCAGCCGACGGGCTCCTTGAAAAGGATGGCCGCGATGACGGTCATCAGCAGCGGCGCGGTTTGCAGGATGGCGTAAAGCTCGGCCAGCCCGACATGGATGACCGCCGTGGTGAAGGCGACGATGTTCACGCAATCGAACACGAAGCGGAGCAGCATCGGCCGGGTGATTTTGCCCGTCAGCCGCGGCGTCCGGCGCGTGAAAAAGATCGCGACCGCGAGCGCGAGGGCGACGATCCAGGTGCGCAGGAAAACGATTTCGTTGGTGGGCAGCGTGCGGCCGAGAAACTTGATCGTGACGTCTCCGACCACATACGCCGCCATGCTGGCATTGACGGACCAGATGCCGCGGTGAAGGGAGAACTGGCGCGCTTCCATCTGGCTATTCATAGGAGAGACTGGTGATATAGCAACGGCTCGAGGTTTTGTGTCCCGCCAGATGAATCAGGAAGCAGCAAGTTTCGATTACATCATCGTCGGCGCCGGCAGCGCCGGATGCGTGCTGGCGGAGCGGCTCAGCGCCTCCGGCCGCCACAGCGTGCTGCTGCTCGAGGCCGGGCCGCGCGACAACCACTTCTGGATCCACGTCCCGCTTGGCTATGGAAAGCTGTTCACCGACGCGCGGGTGAATTGGCTGTTCGAATCCGAGCCGGAGCCTGAACTTGGCGGGCGCCGCATCATCCAGCCGCGCGGCAAGGTGCTTGGCGGCTCCTCATCGATCAACGGCCTGCTCTATGTGCGCGGCCAGGCCGAGGACTTCGACCACTGGCGCCAGCTCGGCAATACTGGCTGGGCATTCGACGACGTGCTGCCGTATTTCCGCAAGGCGGAAGACCAGGAGCGCGGCGGCGACGAACTGCACGGCGAGGGCGGTCCGCTCTGCGTCTCCGACGTCGAGCCGCATCCGCTTTGCGAGGCCTTCATCGAAGCGGCCGAGCACGCCGGCCATCCGCGCACCGACGATTTCAACGGGTCATCGCAAGAGGGCGCGGGCTATTATCAGCTCACGGCGCGCAACGGCCGGCGTTGCTCGACGGCGCGCGGCTATCTCAAGCCGGCGCTGCGGCGGTCTAATCTCCGCGTCGAAGCGAACGCTCCGGCAACGCGTCTTTTGTTCGAGGGCAAGCGCGTCATCGGCGTCGAATACCGCCAAGACGGCGTGCTGAAGACGGCACGCGCGGCGGGCGAGGTGATCCTGTCGGGTGGGGCGTTCAATTCGCCGCAGCTCCTGCAACTATCCGGCGTCGGGCCGGGCGCGCTGCTCACGTCCCATGGCGTTGATGTCGTCCACGACATGCAAGGTGTCGGCGAGGATTTGCAGGATCACTATCAATCGCGCTTCAATTATCGCTGCACCGAGCCGCTCACCATCAATGACATGATGGCGGGCCGCTTCAAGCAGCTCGCCGCGGGGCTGAATTATCTGCTGTTCCGGCGCGGTTTTCTCACGATCGGCGCGGGCTATGCGGGCGGGTTCTTCAAGACCGACAAGTCACTGCCTACGCCCGATGTGCAGATTCACTTTATCCTCTTCAGCGCCGAGGGTGTCGGCCAGAAGCTGCATCCGTTTCCCGGCTTCATCGCTTCGATCTGCCAGTTGCGGCCGCAAAGCCGCGGCCATGTCCGCATCAAATCGGCCGATCCTCTTGCGGCGCCGGTCATTCAACCGAACTATTTGACGGCCGCCGCGGATCGCGACGTCCATGTCGCCGGCATGAAGCTGATGCGCGACATCATGAACGCGCCGCCGATGGCGCGCTACGTGGTCGAGGAGCTCAATCCGGGCGCGAAATGCACGAGCGACGCGGACTTGCTGGCCTTCGCGCGCGCCAAGGGAACGACGGTGTTTCATCCGGCCAGCACCTGCCGGATGGGCCCGGACGCCAGGGCGGTGGTCGACGAGCGCTTGCGCGTCAAGGGCCTTGAAAAATTGCGCGTCGCCGATGCCTCGGTCATGCCGACTGTGGTGTCGGGCAATACAAATGCCGCCGTGATCATGATCGCGGAAAAGGGCGCGGATATGCTGCTCGCGGACGCGCGCTGACTGTATCGCGATACGGGAAGCCGCCGTTCTGCATGCGAGCGAGCTTGTGTAAGCTAGCCCCGGAAACAAGCCGGAGATCTTTCATGCGCATTCTCGTCTCGTTGCTTCTTGTATTGGGTGCGACCGCCGCGCAGGCCCAGGCGCAAAGCTGGCCGCAGCGGCCCGTCACTTTCATCGTCTCGCAGTCCGCCGGCGCGAGCCCCGACGTGATGGCGCGCATGATCGCCACCAAGCTCTCCACGATCCTGAAACAGAGCGTCGTCGTCGAGAACAAGCCGGGCGCCGGGAATGTGATCGGCGCGCAGGCGGCGGCGCGTTCGGCGCCGGACGGTTACACGTTCTTCTTCGCGACGTCCGCGGCGCTCGTCACCAATCCCTACATGGTCAAGAATTTGAGCTACGACCCGGTGAAGGATTTCGCGCCGGTCGCGCTGGTGACGCATAGCCATCAAATTCTGGTCGCTCATCCATCGGTACCGGCGAAAAATCTTCCCGAGCTCATCGCGCTCGACAAGAAGGACCCGGGCAAATTGTCATTGTCGGTCGACGGCCCACGCAATCTGGCGGGCGTCACGGCCTCCGCGCTCAACAAGCGCGCCGCTACGCAATTCGTGCTCATCCCGGCGGTCAACATCAATAACGGCTTGCAGGATACGATCACCGGCCGGACCCAGCTTGGCGTGTTCTCGGCGTCGATCGCGGAAACGCATATCGCCAGCGGCGCGCTGCGCGCGATCGCGACCGCGACGGATCACCGGCTTAGCGCCGCGCCCAATGTGCCCGCGGTCGCGGAAGCGCTGCCGGGCTTTAATTTTTCGGGCTGGTTCATGCTGATGGCGCCGGCCGGCACGCCAGACGACATCATCAAGAAGATGAACGCCGCACTCGACGAGGCCACCAAGGATCCGCAGGTGAAAGAGCTTGCCCCCAAGCTCGGCTTCGAACTCGAGCCGAAAGGCGTCGGCTCGCCCCAGGATGCCGCCAATTTTCTGAAGGCGCAGCTCGCGCTGTGGGCGAAAACCACCCAAGAGCTGGGCATCGAGCCGCAATAGGTCGGGAATGACCGAAATTCGCGGCATCCGCAGCATCGCGGTCGACGTCCAGGATCTCGATGCGGCGGAGGCGTTCTACACGCAGATATGGCGGCTCGAAAAAACGGGCGCGGCCGCCGACGCCCGTTATTTCCACGGCACGTCGCGCCATCACCACATCGTGAGCCTTCACCGCGCGGGTGCGCCGGCCATTCGCCGGATCGACTTCGACATCGCGACCCGCGATGGGGTGCTCGCCTTGCACGAGCGGCTGGCGGGCTTCGGGGCGCAATCGCCGCATGCCATCGCGGCGCCGGGCGGTGGGTTCGGCTTCGGCTTCCGCGATCCGGAGGGCCGCAACTTCGCCGCGGTGTGGGGCGGCGAGCAGCGCAGCGAAGCCCCGACGCCGGACCGGCCGCACAAGGTCACCCACGTCAACCTCAATGCCGCCGACTATGACGGGACGACGCGTTTCATGACGCAGGCGCTCGGTCTGAAGCTGGTCGACGAAACCATTCGCGCGCGGTTTCTGCACGCGGCCTGCGGCGATCATTTTTCAGTGGCGCTGGTCAAACACTCCGTGGCGACACTCAATCATGTTGCTTTCGACATGTGCGATCTCGATTCGGTGATGCGCGGCGCAGGACGCATGAAGGATGCGGGCCACCCCATCGAATGGGGTGTCGGGCGCCACGGCCCCGGCAACAACGTCTTCGCGTATTTTGCTGGGCCGGAAGATTTCCCGCTCGAATATACATCCGAGGTTCTCCAGATCGACGACACCTATGTGCCGCATGGTCCGGATTTCTGGAAATTTCCGCCCGGCCGAACCGACCAGTGGGGCGTCACCGCCCCGCCGAGCGAAAAGCTCGCGCGCATTCAACAGATGTTCGCCTTTGTCGAAGGCGGCCATCTCATATGAGCGTGGCCGACTACGACGTCGCCATCGTCGGTTGCGGGCCGGTCGGGGCGACCGCGGCGAACCTGTTCGGACAGGCGGGTCTGCGCACGCTGGTCATCGAGCGCGAAACAGCCCCTTATCCGTTGCCGCGCGCGGTTCATATCGACCACGAAATGATGCGCTATTTCCAGGCGGTGGACCTCGCGCGCGACATTCTGCCCCTGATGCGCGAGGCGCAGGGCCACATCCATATCGGCGCGGACGGCGGCGTCATTCGCTATCTCGGAAGCAAAGGCCTCGCGAAGCGGTTTGGCTGGGCCAACGACTATTTCTTTTTCCAGCCCGAACTGGAAGCGGCGTTGCGCGCGGGCGCCCAGCGTTTTCCCAACGTGTCCTTGCTGCGGGCGTCAGTGAATGGAATCACGCAGGATAGCGACGGCGTCACGTTGACTTGCGGCGGTGAAACCGCGCGGGCGCGTTACGTGGTCGCCTGCGACGGCGCAAGCAGCTTCGTGCGCAAGCAGCTTGGAATTGCCTTGCGCGATCTGAATTTCGAACAGCCTTGGCTCGTCGTCGACGCCGAGCTGGGCGGCCCGATCCATTTTCCGCCTTTTACCGGCGTGCCGGCCGAGGCCGAGCTGGAAAATCTCTCGGTGATGCTTTGCGATCCAAATCGGCCGAGCACATTGGTGCCGGGGCGGGGCCGACATCGCCGTTGGGAGTTCATGCTGCTGCCGGGCGAGAGCGACGAGGCGATGATGCAGCCCGGCCGCGTGAAGGAGCTATTGGCGCCCTTTGTTGGCGGCGAACCGCATCAGCTTCTGCGCGCCGCGACCTATCGCTTTCACGGATTGATTGCCGAACGCTGGCAGGACCGCAGGGTTTTTCTGGCGGGCGATGCGGCACACCAAACCCCGCCTTTCTTCGGGCAGGGCATGTGCCATGGCATCCGGGACGTCGCCAATCTCGCGTGGAAGTTGGCGTTCGTTCTCAAGCGTGACGGCGATCCTGATTTGCTCGCAACCTATCAGATCGAGCGCGAGCCGCAGGTGCGCGCCGTCGTCGATGCCGCCATTGCGGCAGGACGTTACATCTGCGAGCGCGATCCGCAAGCTGCGCGCAAGCGGGACGAGACCCTGCGCGCGGCGATGGGGAAGCCCGCGCCCAAAAGCGCGAGCGATCTGATCCCGCCGCTCGCGGCCGGTGTCATCGAAAGCACCACGCCCGGCGCCGGCGCGCGTTTTATTCAACCGATGGTGGTTTCAGACGGCCGCAGAATGTTGCTCGATGACGCGACCGGTGGGGGTTTTGTCTTGCTTGGCCCACCCGGTTTCGCGGCTGCGCTTGCGCCGTCCGCGGCCGCGGCGTGGCAGGCGCTCGGCGGCAAATCTTTTGACATCGGCTCAGCTGCCATGGACGACGTCGAGGGCGCGCTCATCGGCTGGCTCAAGCAGCATGACGCGGCAGCCGTGATCCTTCGCCCCGACTTTTACGTCTACGGCACGGCGTACGATGCGGCGAGCGCCGCACGCGTGATCGCGCGGCTTTCGGCCATGGTGACGTGAACGGCCCACCGCCGTGGGACGCTTTTTTCTCTTTCCCCGCCGCTGGAACCGCCGCATAACTCGCGGCCGGAGAAGACAATGACGCAGAAACTCTTCGAAACCACAGTAGTCGGCAGTTACCCGCAGCCGGAATGGCTGGTGAACCGGGAAATGCTCTCGAAGGTCGTGCCACGCGTGCGCATGAAAGAGATGTGGCGCGTGCCGGAAGCCGAGCTCGAACAGGCGCAGGACGACGCGACGATCGTTGCGATCCGGGAGATGGAAAGCGCCGGCATCGACGTCATTACCGACGGGGAAATTCGCCGCGAAAGCTATTCCAACCGCTTCGCCACCGCGCTCGAGGGGATCGACACCGAGAACCCGGGCACGGTCATGTCACGCAACAATCGTCCGACTCCGGTGCCGCGCGTGGTCGGCAAGGTGCGGCGCCGCGGTCCGGTCGAAGTGCGCGATATGCAATTTCTGCGCAAGCACACGCGGCACAAGGCGAAGATCACGCTGCCCGGCCCCTTCACGATGACGCAGCAGGCGATCGACGAGCACTACAAGGATGTCGAGGCCATGGCGATGGACATGGCGGCCGCCGTCAATGAAGAGGCGCACGATCTGGTCGCCGCCGGCGCCGACGCCATCCAGCTCGATGAGCCTTGGGTGCGTCAGAACCCCGAGCTCGCCCGGAAGTTTGCGGTGAAGGCAATCAATCGGGCGCTGCAAGGCATCAAGGTCGACACCGTCGTCCATCTTTGCTTTGGCTACGCCGCTGTGGTGCCCGGCGAAGCCAAGCCTGCCAGCTACGCTTTTCTCGCGGAACTGGGCGATACGATCGCCGGGACGATTTCCATCGAAGCGGCGCAGCCGAAGATCGATCTCGGCGTCCTCAAGGACCTGGCGCCGAAGAAGATCATGCTCGGCGTCCTGGACCTCTCCAATCCCACGGTGGAAACGCCGCAACAGGTGGCCGAGCGGATCCGCCTTGGCCTCAAGCATTTGCCGCCGGAACGGCTGGTGCCCGCGCCGGACTGCGGCATGAAATATCTGCCCCGCGAAGTCGCGTTCGGCAAACTCAAGGCGATGGTGGAAGGCGCATCAATCGTGCGCCGCGAGCACGGCAAGAACTAGCGCTTGCGCTTGGCGTCGAGTTTTTGCGCGATCCGCGCGAGATCGACAACCATGCGCTCGTGGGTGCCTTTACCGATCTCCTCGCGCTCGTCGCGCGCGGTGACGTCGTAGAAGATGCGCCGGCCATCGACTTTGGTCACGACCGCCTCGGCGACGACATTCTGCCCCGAGGGTGTTGCGGCAAGGTGTTTGACGTTGACCATTGTGCCGACCGCGCTCTCGCCCGGCTCGAGATAGTCCCGCACCGCATTGAGCGCGGCATTCTCCATCGCCGTCACCATCATCGGTGTGGCAAAGACCGGCGGCAGCATCGAATCCTTGAATTGGTTGGCGAGATCGGACGGCCGCACCAGCAAGGTGAAAGTGCCCGTGGCGCCGATGGGGATGGTTTTCATGCCGCTTTTCTCGGCTTCACGCGCACACTGTGCGCCAGCGCCATCAGCACAATGCCGCATAAAGCGATCGGTGCGAAGGCCGTCGCGGGGATGCCTGTCAAATCCCACAAAGCTCCGCTGACCACCGGGACCAGCACGGCGCAGGTATAGCTTATCGTGAACATCGCGCCGGCGAGGCGGTGCACGTCATCGGGTGCCGCAAGCAAAGCGGGCAGTGCGAAACCGAGGATAAGGACACCGGCGGCGGCGAAGCCGATGAGACTTGTCGCCAGCACGACCCACCAGCCGCTGGTAAAGACGATACCGGCAACCGCCAGCACGCAGATCATGCCGAATGCCGCGTAGGGCCACGCCGTGCGTTCGAGCTTGCCGGCGAACGGGAGCAGCATGAATGACGCGGGCAACTGACCGAGATTCAGGCCGTTGAGCGCTGCGCCGATCCATGCCGCTTCGCCGCGGCTGGTTAAATAGTCCGGCAGGAAGGCGTTGCTCGCGAAATACATGGCGTTGACGCAGCCGATCAATATGCCGAGCCGCCACACCAAGGGATCGCTCCAGTCCGGCCACCAGTTGCGCCGCGGCGCCATCGTCGCCGGCTTCGCCAACAATGCGATGAGGACGGCAATGATGAGCACCGGCACGCTCCAGAACGCGAAGCCGCGCTGCCAGGTGCCGACGAGCGGGAGCGTGAGCGGGATCATCAGCACAATCGGCAAGATCTCGCCGATCAAAAGCCCGTTGGTATAAATCGCGGTGGCGAAGCCGATCCGCCGTGGCGCCCAAGCCCGCACTGCGGTCGGCATCGAGACTTGCATCACGGCGACGCCCGCGCCCATCGCGATCGTCATCGCATAGAGCCACCACACGTCGGTGATCGCGCCGCGCAGCGCGCCGCCGAGAGCGTTTGCCAGCAAGCCAAGGAGCAGGGCGGAGCGGATGCCAAGCCGTGCAATCAGCAACGCGCCGGGAACGGCGGCGCAGGCGAAAAGGAGCGACGGCAATCCGGTGAGGATGCCGATCTGAGTGGCGGAGAGATGCAGGTCGGCGTGGATCAGCGGGATGGCGGGCGGCACCGCGAGGATCGTCAGCCGCAACGCCACGCCGGAAAGCCACAGCAAGGCGAGGGCCGTGAAAAAATCGCGGCTGGTGCAGTTACGGTCGGTCATGGCTCGCCTGGCGCGTCCCGGTTCGGTGCAAGGCACTGAGATAACGAGGAAAAAGCACTTTTATTTGTTTCATAGTCAGAAAATCGAGTTCATCATGCCGAAAACGCTTTGACTCCTTTT
>JAFBAG010000349.1 GCA_019247925.1 Pseudolabrys sp. | reverse complement strand
GATGAAGATCTCCGATCCCATCATCTTCGGTAATTGCGTTTCCGTGTTCTTCGCCGATGTGTTCGAGAAGCATGGCGCCACGCTGACGCGCCTCGGCGTCGATCCCGACAACGGCGTCGGCGACATGCTGACCCGCATCGAGACATTGCCCGAGGCCGAAAAGGCGGCGATCAAGGCCGACATCGAGGCCGAATACGCCAAGCGCCCGGGCCTTGCGATGGTCAATTCCGACAAAGGCATCACCAATCTGCATGTGCCGAGCGACGTCATCATCGACGCCTCGATGCCGGCGATGATCCGCGAGTCCGGCAAGATGTGGGGCGCCGACGGCAAGCTGCACGACTGCATCGCCGCGATCCCCGACCGCTGCTACTCGACTTTGTTCCAGGCCGTCATCGACGACTGCAAAGCCAACGGCGCGTTCGATCCGAAAACAATGGGCACCGTGCCGAATGTCGGCCTGATGGCTCAGGCGGCCGAGGAATATGGCTCGCACGACAAGACCTTCCGCATCCCTGCGGACGGGACGGTCAATGTGGTGGCTGATGACGGCAAGGTCCTGATGACTCAAAAGGTCGAGGCCGGCGACGTCTTCCGCATGTGCCAGACCAAGGACGCGCCGATCCAGGATTGGGTCAAGCTTGGTGTGCGCCGTGCCCGCCTCACCAACACCCCCGCGGTGTTCTGGCTCGACAAGAACCGAGCGCACGACGCAGAGCTTATCGCCAAAGTCGAGAAGTACTTGAAGAACGAGGACACCAAGGGTCTCGACATCCGCATTCTGCCGCCCGTCGAGGCGATCAAGTTTTCGCTCGAGCGCATCCGCAAGGGTCAGGACACCATCTCGGTCACCGGCAACGTGCTGCGCGATTACCTGACCGATCTGTTTCCGATCATGGAGCTCGGCACGTCCGCCAAGATGCTGTCGATCGTGCCGCTGCTCCAGGGCGGCGGCCTGTTCGAAACCGGCGCCGGCGGCTCGGCGCCCAAGCATGTCGAGCAGTTCAAGGAAGAAGGCTATCTGCGCTGGGATTCGCTCGGCGAGTTCTTGGCGCTGGGCGCCTCGCTGGAGCATTTGGCGCAGGTCAGCGGCAATGAGGATGTGAAGGTTCTCGCCGAAACGCTCGACGAGGCCAACGGCGAAATCCTCGAGCATAACCGCTCACCGGCCCGCAAAGTCGGTGAGCTCGACAACCGCGGCAGCCATTTCTACCTGGCGCTCTATTGGGCCAAGGCGCTGGCCCGGCGCGACAACAGCTCCGCCCTCGCCGCCCGCTTCAAGCCGCTCGCAGACAAGCTTACCGAGAACGAGAAGAAAATTTACGACGAGCTGATCGCGGCGCAGGGCAAGCCGGTGGACACCGGCGGCTATTATCGTCCCGACGCCAAGAAAACATCGTCGGCGATGCGGCCGAGCAAGACGCTGAACGACGCCCTCGACGCGCTCTAGGCGCGAGACTTCGCGCGCGTGCTCCAAACGCGCGCGCCGATCACTTTTATCGCGGCGGCGAGAACCAGCGCGCACAGCGCGGCCTTGGTGAGCGTCTCCATCGTGCCTTCGACCAGCATGGCGTGCGCCACGCCACCGATGACGATCACGACAGCGAGGGACAGGTGGACGACGCGCCAGCGTCGCGGCGTCATCCCCAATCGCCGACGGAACGCCGCCAACAGCGCCACGGCAAAGATCGCCCACATCGCGACGACGCCGAACGGCGAAAACGGCGTCGGGGACGTGAATGTCAAAGCGTCGAGCATGTCGGGTGGGCTGGTGATCCACAGTCCGCCGACATGGATCAGCACCGCGAAAAGCAGCACAGCGCCGATCCATAGATGCGCGCGCCGGCCCCGCGGCAGCGCCACGCCGGGCAAAATTCCCGCGATCAGCAAAGGCTGAACAAGCGTCAGACCCAGCGCGACCATCCCCGCGAACGCCGCGATGACGTAGACCGGCCCGCGATATGCAATCAGCTCGCTCGTCGCCGCGAGGGCGAGCGGCACGGCAATGGCCGCAGCGAGGGCGGCCCAGACGAGCGTCCCCTTCGCTCTCATGCTTGAATCTCGGGAACCAGGTCAGGCCGGCTGCAGGATGAAGTGCGCTTCGAGGCTCTTGTCCTTCGCGCTACGCATCACCGGGCGCAGGAACACGGTTTTGAATTCGCCGCTGTCATAGGCGAGATGGCCGTGCGGCTGTCCGAACAGCGGGATGATCTGCGGCATTTCGAGCCGGAATTTGCCCTCTTTGTCGGTGAGGGTGGCGCCGTGGCTCTGCGGCTCATGCTCCTGGCCCTCGACCGTATGCGCCCATATCTGAATGCGCTGGCCCGCGAGCGGCGCACCGTCGCCTGCGCGGCGCACGGTCCCGCTCATCCAGAAGCCGCCTTTGCCGATCCGCTCGAGGATCTTCGCGCCCTTTTGGTAGTTGTTCGACCCGCCCGGCATCGATTGCGTCGGCGCAAACCCTTGAGCAACTTGGCCCTGCGCGCCCGCAGGCAGAACCAGCCCGGACACACCGGCTGCGAGCATGGAGCTTGCGCCGATGATCAAGCCGCGGCGGTCGAATTTGACATGGGTCATGGTTGCTGCGCCGAAAGGACGGAATAGATCGTGTGACTCGCGACTTTACCGCCGCTGCGACCAAAATCCAATTGAGAAGACGACGCGCGCGGGCGAATAACGGCGATGTGAACTTTCTGAAAGGCGATTCCGTCCCATGGCGAAGATCAAGGTCAAAAATCCCATCGTCGAGATGGACGGCGATGAGATGACCCGGATCATCTGGCAGTTCATCAAGGACAGACTGATCCACCCCTATCTCGACGTGACGCTGCTCTACTACGACCTCAGCATCCAGAAGCGCGACGTGACCAACGATCAGATCACGATCGACGCGGCCAACAAGACCAAGGAAGTCGGAGTCGCGGTGAAGTGCGCCACCATCACGCCGGATGAAGGGCGCGTAAAGGAATTCGGCCTCAAGGAGATGTGGCGTTCGCCGAACGGTACCATCCGCAGCATCCTCGGCGGCACAATCTTTCGCGAGCCGATCATCTGCAAGAACGTGCCGCGCCTCGTCCCGGGC
>JAFBAG010000144.1 GCA_019247925.1 Pseudolabrys sp. | reverse complement strand
CACCGCGAATGCGGGGGCCGCGCTTTCAACCTGCCGCAAGCCTTCGGCGACGGTTTCCGCCGCCGTGACCCGGAAGCCCCGCGACTCCATGGCTTTGGCCAGGCGCTGCAGGAAAGACTTGTCGTCCTCGACGATCAGGATGGTGCGCTCGCCGGCGGGCATCGCGCGGCCGGCACTTGGCTGACGCTCAATTACAGTTTCCAACGTAACCTCCACCGCGTTCCGCTTTATTGTTGGGTTCGATTGTAGCCTTTCCGAGGCTGCCTAAAAGGCCGGAATCAGGCCGTCAGCCGGGCTGGACGCTCGAAATCGGCCCGCTCCCAGCGCAGGAGAATGCGCGCCCCGCGCGCCGGATTGTTGCGCAAAACCAGTTCGGCGCCGGAGCGCTCCAGCAGGGTCTTGGCGATGAAAAATCCAAGTCCAAGCCCGGCGTCGATGTCGTCGCTGTCGGGCTTGCGGCGGCGGCTGGTCACATAGGGCTCGCCGATCTTCGCAAGTATTTCAGGCGCGAATCCCACACCGTCGTCGCTGATCTCGACTTCGACTTTGTTGTCGTCCCACGCGACCTTCACCTCGACCCGCTCATTGGCGAAATCGACCGCGTTGTCGACCAGGTTGCCGAGACCGTAGAGGATCGCCGGATTGCGGCCGCCGACTGGCTCGGTGTTCCGGTCGCCGCTGACGATGGTCTCGATGTGGACGCCGAAATTGCGATGCGGCGCGATCACTTCCTCGATCAGGGCGGTGAGCGGCATTCGGTTGAAGGGCTCACCGGGAGTGGAGCTCAGTTCGGTGAGCTTCGCCATGATGTCGCGGCATCGCGCGGCCTGCTCGCGCAGCAGGCGCACGTCGTCGCCATGCGGCGCATCCGGCGCGATCGCGCGCTCGAGCTCCTTGGCGATGACGGAGATGGTCGACATCGGCGTCGCCAATTCGTGCGCGGCGGCCGCCGCGAGCCCGTCGAGCTGGGAAAGATGCTGCTCGCGGGCCAGGACGAGTTCGGTCGCGGCCAGGGCGTCGGCAAGCTGGCGGGATTCCTCGGTCACTTGCCAGGCATAGACGCCGATATAGCCGATCGCCAAAAGGATCGAGAGCCACACCCCCATCATGTAGATGGGCGGCAAGGTCAGCGGATCGTCGGTGTCCCACGGCAAGGGATAGTGCACGAAGACGAGAACCGTGGCGCAGAAGATCGCAAAGCCGCCGAGCGCCAGCGTGAAGCGCGGCGGCAGCGCGGTCGCCGAGATGAGAACCGGACCCAGGAACAGAAACGCAAACGGGTTCTGCAGACCTCCGGTGAGGTAGAGCAGCACGGCGAGCTCGGCGACGTCGAAGGCGAGCAGCCAGGCCGCGCGGTCGGGCTCGAGCCGTTGCGTCGCGTCATAGTGCAGACGCAATGCCACATTGAGCCACGCCGATAAGGCGATGACGGCGAGACACGCATAGATCGGCAGATAAAATTCGAGCGCGTAACCGACCACCAGGACCGCGATGGTCTGGCCGAACACGGCGAGCCAGCGCAGGCGCACCAGGGTGTCGAGCCGCACATTGCGGCGCGTGCGATCCTGGCCGAAGGGCGGCCCGTCATCGCCGGTCTGCGGCGGGGCGATCTCTTTGCGGCTGAACATCAACATGCGGGCATTGTATCGGCCGGCGCGTTGCGCAAAAACCACCGGAACAGCGGTGTTTTGCCGCCCTTTCCGCGTGCAAGCCCTTGCAGGAGGCGCGGCGCGGCGTCACATCAGCCGGGCAGGACCGATCATGGACGCCAGGTTGCAAAACGCCATCACGCTGGAGCGCGTCTCCAAGAACTATAAGGGCGTGACCGCCGTCGACGGTGTCTCGTTCGCGCTTCCGCGCGGCTCCATCACCGCCTTGCTCGGCGGCAATGGCGCGGGCAAAACCACGACCATCGCCATGATCATGGGGCTCGTCACGCCGACCTCCGGCAGTGTCCACGTGCTCGGCGCCGCCATGCCGCAGGAGCGCTATCAGGTCCTGCACCGGATGAATTTTGAAAGTCCCTATGTCGATCTGCCGACGCGGCTGACGGTGCGGCAGAACCTATCGGTATTCGCCCAGCTTTACGGCATCGAAGACATCGACGCGCGGATCGCCGCGCTCGCCAGCGACCTCAATTTGACGGAATTCCTCGACAAATGGACCGGCAAACTGTCGTCCGGCCAGAAAACGCGCGTCTCGCTCGCCAAGGCCTTGCTCAACCGTCCGGAAGTGCTCTTGCTCGACGAGCCGACGGCTTCGCTCGATCCCGACACCGCCGACTGGGTGCGCGGCCATCTCGAGACATTCCGCCGCAGTTTCAACGCCACGATCCTGCTCGCCTCGCACAACATGAACGAGGTCGAACGCCTCGCCGAGCGCGTCATCATCATGAAGAAAGGCAAGATCGAGGACGACGACACACCGCAGCGGCTCTTGAGCCGTTATGGCCGGGAAGATCTCGAAGAGGTGTTCCTCGACGTAGCGCGCGGCCGCAAGCGCGAGGTGGCCCAATGAGCGCGCTCGCATATTCGCCGCGCCGTGTCCGGGCCATGGTGCGGCGCAATTGGTACCTGCTGCGCTCGTCCTGGCCCCGCATCCTCGATTTGATGTACTGGCCGATGCTGCAGATGATCACTTGGGGCTTTCTACAGCTCTACGTCTCGCAGCAGGCGGGTTTCTTTGCCCAGGCCGGCGGGGTGCTGATCGGCTCGGTTTTGCTGTGGGACATTCTGTTTCGCGGCCAGCTCGGCTTCTCGATTTCCTTTCTCGAGGAAATGTATGCGCGCAACCTCGGCAACATCATGATGTCGCCATTGCGGCCGGTCGAATTCGTTGCGGCGCTGATGGTGATGAGCCTCGTGCGGCTCATGATCGGCATGATCCCGGTGTCATTGCTGGCGATCGCGTTTTTCGGATTCAACGTCTGGAGTCTCGGCCTCGCGCTCGCCGTGTTTTTTCTCAATCTCATCCTGACGAGCTGGTCGATCGGAATTTTCGTCGCGGGACTGCTGCTGCGGAACGGTCTGGGCGCGGAGACTCTGGCCTGGACCTTCATGTTCCTGATGCTGCCCTTCACCTGCGTCTATTATCCGGTGTCGGTGCTGCCGCACTGGCTGCAATACGTCGCGTGGGCGCTGCCGCCGACCTATGTGTTTGAAGGCATGCGCGCCTTGCTGACCGAGCGTGTCTTCCGCGCCGATCTGATGATCGAGGCTTTCATCTTCAACGGCGTGCTTTTCGCAGCCGCATCATTTGCCTTTTTGCGCCTTCTGGAGAGTGCGCGGCTGCATGGCAGCCTCATCCAATCGCATGAATGACCAGCAAAAACGCAGGCAACTCAAACACTTTGGCCGCGTTGAAAGCCGTGTAAACCCGTCGAAAAGGTCGTTGCGGTAGGTTGACGCTATGTCACGAAACGGACAGTCTGCTGCAATGCAGCAACGGTTGAGGTTCTGATCGATGGCCATCGGCGAATTCGACGGAGCAGCCGTCTCCGGTGAGAATGGCGCGCTGGCGTCGACGCCGATGTATTGGCTCTACGAAATGGGCCACGCCGCGCTCAATCCGGCGCGCGCCGTCGCCGATGCCACCCGGCTGTTTTTCCGCAATCCGGCGAACCCGCTCGCGCATACGACCTATGGCAAGTCGGTCGCTGCGGCGATGGAATTATTCGAGCGCTCGACGCGCCGCTATCACAAGCCTGAGTGGAATATCGACTCCACACTGATCGGCGCCGAGCGTGTCCCGGTGCGCGCCAATGTGGTGTGGGAGCATCCGTTCTGCCGGCTCTTGCACTTCGAGCGCGTGTTCAGCCACGCGCCGCGCCGGCCGCAGCCCAAGCTCCTGATCGTGGCACCGATGTCCGGCCATTACGCGACTCTCCTGCGCGGCACGGTCGAGACGATGCTGCCGAATCACGACGTCTACATCACCGATTGGGTGGACGCGCGCATGGTGCCGGTGGCGGCGGGCCGCTTCGATCTCGATGACTATATCGATTACGTCATTTCCATCCTGCACAAGCTCGGCGGCGACACCCATGTCATGGGCGTGTGTCAGCCCTCGGTGCCCGTGCTGGCCGCGGTCGCGCTGATGGAAGCCGACCGCGATCCTTATGTGCCGCGCTCGATGATATTGATGGGCGGGCCGATCGACACGCGCATCAATTCCAACAACGTCAACAAGCTCGCCGAGAACCGCGGCATCGACTGGTTCCGCAACCACGTCATTACCAAGGTGCCGTTTCCGCATCCTGGCTTCATGCGCGATGTCTATCCGGGCTTTCTCCAGCTTCACGGCTTCGTCAGCATGAATCTCGACCGCCACCTCGAGGCGCATCGCAATCTGTTCCTTAATCTGGTGAAGGGCGACGGCGACGGCGCCACCAAGCATCGCGAGTTCTACGATGAATATCTCGCGGTGATGGATCTCTCGGCCGAATTTTACCTGCAGACTGTCGACACGGTTTTCATCCGCCACGCCCTGCCGAAAGGCGAGATGATGCACCGCGGCCGCAAGATCGATCCTTCCGCGGTGACCAATGTTGCGCTGATGACGGTCGAAGGCGAAAACGACGATATTTCAGGCGTCGGCCAGACTGAGGCGGCGCATCGGCTTTGCAGCAACATCCCCGCCGATATGAAGGTTCATTATCTGCAACCGGACGTCGGCCATTACGGCGTGTTCAATGGGTCGCGTTTCAAGTCGGAGATCGCGCCGCGGATCGCGGATTTCATCCTCAGCAGCGCCGTGAAAGGCGACGCGGCCAAGCAGAAGCCGAACCTCAAGGTCGTCGGCGGCAAGGCCTGACGTTAGCGCTGGCGAATCGCGCCCGGCGGCGGGATAGTCGGCCTCTCCTGCGAGACCTTCATATGCCCCTGCGCTCGCTGCTTTATCGCCGCGCCACCGAGCCGGATCTCATCACGGTTTATCTTGAAGAAGCGGCCTATGCGGTGCGGCTGCAGCGCCACCGTCAGGCGCGCCGCTACACGCTGCGCATCCAGCCCAACACGCGCGAGGCTCTGCTCACCATGCCGCCGCGTGGCTCGCTGCGGGAGGCCCAGACTTTCGCCAACAAGCATGCGAGTTGGATCGCGGCGCGGCTCGCGCGGCTGCCGAAGCCCGTCGCCTTCGCGCCGGGCGCCATCATTCCGCTGCGCGGCGCGCCGCATCGCATCGTCCACAAGTCGGGGATGCGGGGCGCGGTCTGGACCGAGGTCGCGCCGGACGGCGAACAGCTTCTGTGCGTCACCGGCGCCGAACCGCATCTGCCGCGGCGGGTTGCCGACTACTTCAAACGCGAAGCGAAGACCACGCTTGCCGCAGCAAGCCGCCGCGCCGCGGGGGAGCTTGGCGTGACCGTGAAACGAATCTCCATCCGCGACCAGACATCACGCTGGGGGTCATGTTCGACGACCGGTGTGTTGTGCTTTTCCTGGCGCCTCGTCCTCGCCCCGGCTTTCGTCATCGATTATCTCGCCGCGCATGAGGTCGCGCATTTGCGGGAAATGAACCACTCGCGCCGGTTCTGGCGGCTGGTCGAAAGCCTTTGTCCGGAGCTCGACAAGGCGAAGGTCTGGCTCGATGCCAACGGCGCCGACCTGCACCGTTACGGTGTTACGGTCGAGGCAAGCCGCTAGCGTGTTACGCCCGGGCACGTATGGACTGACCGCGCTGCTCGCCGCATTGACCGGCATCGGCCCGCTGTCGACGGACATGTATTTGCCGTCGCTGCCGGACATTGCGCGGCTGCTTTCTGCAAATGAAGCGCAAGTCCAGCTCACGATTTCGTCCTATCTGATCGGCTTTGCCATCGGCCAAATCGTCTATGGTCCCTTTTCGGATCGCTTCGGCCGCAAACCCGTCCTGATGGCGGGCCTCGCCATCTTCAGTGTCGCAACGTTTCTCTGCGCGCTGGCGAGCTCGGTTGAGATGTTGATCGCCGCCCGCGCGCTGCAGGCGTTCGGCGGCTGCGGCGGTGTCGTGCTGTCGCGGGCCGTGGTGCGCGATCTTTATTCCGGCGCCCGGGCGGGCCGCGAAATGTCCCTCATTGGCGCGGTCATGGGGCTTGCGCCGATCATCGCGCCGGTGGCCGGCGGCGTGCTGCACGACATGTTCGGCTGGCGCTCGACTTTCGTGGCTTTGTGCGTGACCGGGGTGGCGCTGGCAGCAATCGCGATCGCGCTGCTGCCAGAGACGCTCAAACATCGCGTCGCCGAACCTGTCACGATTGGATCGATGCTGCGCAGTTTCCGGACGTTTCTGCGCCACGGCTCCTATTGCGCGCATCTCGGCCTCGCGGTGCTCTGCTTCGCGGGGCTGTTTGCTTGGCTATCGGCGTCGTCCTTCGTGCTGCAAAACCTTTATGGCATATCCCCGCGCGCCTTTTGCGTGGGCTCCGCGATCGGATC
>JAFBAG010000006.1 GCA_019247925.1 Pseudolabrys sp. | reverse complement strand
GTCCTTGCCCTCTTTATTCAACCGCCCGAGCAGATCGTTGACGATCCAGTTGGCGGCAAGTTTCGGATCGCGGCCATTCGCGACCGGTTCATAAAATTCCGCGATGCCGCGCTCGCTGACCAGAACGTCCGCAGCGGATGGCGAAAGTTTGTAGTCACGGACAAACCTGGCCTTCTTCTCATCCGGCAGCTCCGGGAGATGGGCTTTGAGCGCGTCGACATAGGCGTCGTCGAATTCCAGCGGCAGTAGATCGGGGTCGGGGAAATAGCGGTAGTCGTGCGCTTCTTCTTTGCTGCGCATCGAGCGCGTTTCGCCCTTGCCGGGGTCGAAAAGCCGCGTCTCCTGATCGATAGCCCCACCCCCTTCAAGAATCTCGATCTGGCGCCGCGCTTCGTGCTCGATCGCCTGGCCGACAAACCGGATCGAATTGACGTTTTTGATCTCGCAGCGCGTGCCGAGCGGCGCGCCGGGCTTGCGCACCGACACGTTGACGTCGGCGCGAAGAGAGCCCTTCTCCATATCGCCATCGCACGTGCCCAGATAGCGCAGGATCGAGCGCAGCTTGCTGAGATAAGCTTTCGCCTCGGCGGCGGAGCGCATGTCCGGCTTCGAGACGATCTCCATTAAGGCGACACCGGAGCGATTGAGGTCGATCGCGGTCATATTGGCGTGCAGGTCGTGCACGGATTTGCCGGCGTCTTGCTCGAGATGCAGCCGCTCGATGCCGACCGTGACGCTGCTCCCGTCCTCCAGATCGACCGCGACCTCGCCCTCGCCGATGATTGGCGATTTATACTGGCTGATCTGGTAGCCCTGCGGCAGGTCCGGATAGAAATAATTCTTGCGGTCGAAAACCGATTTCAGATTGACCTTGGCTTTCAGGCCAAGACCGGTCCGGATCGCCTGCTTGACGCATTCTTCGTTGATGACGGGCAACATCCCGGGCATGGCGGCATCGACAAGCGACACATGCGCGTTCGGCGCTCCGCCGAACTCTGTTGAAGCGCCAGAAAACAGCTTCGACTTCGACATGACCTGGGCATGGACCTCCATACCGATCACGACTTCCCAGTCGCCGGTATCGCCGCGGATCAATTTCGAGGGTGCTTGCGCCGTCATGCTTTATCTACGCCCAATGACTTGGTTGCGACAATCCAATAGCCTCCGCCTCATAAAACTCAAAGGGAGGCGACAATGAAGACGGGACTTGTTGTTGCGACAGCTTTAATCCTCGGATTAGGAGCCGCCAACGCGGCGGACATCACCATATTGTCCACTCAGGCGACCGAACAAAGCTACAAGGAGCTCGTCCCGCAATTCGAGAGGGCCACAGGGCATAAAGTCACCACGACTTTCGATGGCACGCTCAACATCAAGAAAAAGATCACGGCCGGCGAGTATTTCGACGTCCTCATCATGGCGAGCCCCGAAATCGAGGATTACCTCAAATCGGGGACGTTGGCGGCGGGTAGCCGTGTCGATCTCGCCAAATCAGGCGTGGGTGCCGGCGTCAAAGCCGGCGCACCGAAGTTCGATATCAGCACCGTCGACGCATTGAAGAAGACCCTGCTGAGCGCCAAGTCGATAGGCTATTCCACGGGCCCCAGCGGCCTTTATCTTCTGAGCATGATCGAGAAGCTTGGGCTGACTGAGCAGGTCAAGCCAAAAATGAAGCAGACTCCGAGCGGCGTATTTGTCGGCAACCTCGTCGCGAACGGCGAAACCGAGATCGGTTTTCAGCAGATCAGCGAGATGTCGCAATTCGCAGGCGTCGATTACATCGGCCCCTTGCCCGCGGAGGTGCAGAGGTACACCGTGTTCACGAGCGGCATCAGTGCTGGCTCAAAGCAGGCAGACGCCGCTCGCGCACTCGTGAAATTCCTCACCGCGCCCGAAGCTGGTGCGGCTTTCAGGAAAAAGGGAATGGAGCCAGGCGCCTGAGCGGCCTCAGACCTGCAATTCGCGGCCGAGCGCCTGCGCGACCAGGTCGAACGTGTTGGCGAATTCGCGGAATTCGACGATGCGGCCGTCCTTGAAGCGTAAAAAATTGACGAGGCGGAAGCGTAACTTCCGGCCGCTGCTTTTCTGCGTGAAGCTCACATCCGACATCACCGCGGCGCGATCCCCATCGACGAGCGTGATTTCCGGCGTGTAGCGGTTGAGCTCGTAGTCAGTCGCGATGTCTTTGAGGGCCGCGAGGACGGCGGCCTTGCCCTGACGCGGACCGACAAACGGAAACACTTCCTTGGGGCCGTAGATGATCCAATCGACGTCGTCGTGGATGAGATCGCCGACGCGCGAAAAATCGCGTGCTTCGTAAGCGCTGTACATGTCGCGGACCAAGGTCCGCACATCCTGATTAGCCACGCTCGTCGCCCCCGCGACGGATTAGAGCGGACGGCTAAGGTGTCAGCAAGCCTCTCACGAGGACGCGCCATTCGTTTTCCAGCGTGTCCTCGAATTCCGCCTGAGCGGCCTGCCGGTACCAATAGCGCGCATTCGGCAAATCGCCCTCGACGCGATGCAGATAGGCATGAACACGGTCGTAAGCCGGCGTGCCCTCGCCGTCTTGCGCGATCTTGTGGGCACGCGCCCAGTCGTTCTTGCCGGCCCACCATAAGGCTTCGAGCGGCTTGCTCAGGCCTTCGGGCGGGCCGGCGTCCCCAAGGCTTTCGACGAAGCGTTCGAACGTCACCACCAACGCTCGGGTGTGAAATGGCCGGCAGCCTGCTCGATGACATTACCCAGGGAAAACAGGGTTTCCTCATCGAAAGGCCGCCCGATCAATTGCAGGCCAAGCGGGAGGCCTTGCCCATCTTTGCCTCCCGGCACGGCAATCCCTGGGAGGCCGGCCATGTTGACCGTCACCGTAAACACGTCGTTGAGGTACATCTCGATCGGATCATTGCCCTTTTCGCCGAAGCCGAAGGCAGCGGACGGCGTCGCCGGCGTGAGGATCGCGCTGATCCCCTTGGCGAAGCATTCTTCGAAGTCGCGTTTGATGAGTGTGCGCACCTTTTGCGCGCGCAGATAATACGCGTCGTAATAGCCGGCGGAGAGCACATAGGTGCCGATCATGATACGGCGGCGCACCTCGGCCCCAAAGCCTTTCGCACGCGTGTTCTCGTACATGCCAATGACATCGCCGCCGCTCTCCCGCATTCCATAACGCACGCCGTCATAGCGGGCGAGATTCGACGAGGCTTCCGCCGGGGCGACGATGTAATAGGCCGGCAAGGCGTATTTTGTGTGCGGCAAGGACACTTCGACGAGTTCGGCGCCGGCGGCCTTCAGCCACTCCCCGCCTTGGGCCCAAAGCTTTTCGATTTCCGCTGACATGCCGTCGATGCGGTATTCTTTGGGAATGCCGATCTTCATGCCCTTGATCGATTTGCCGAGCACTTTCTCGTAATCGGGCACGGGAAGATCGACACAGGTCGTATCCTTCGCATCGGGTCCCGCCATCGAGCGCAGCAGGATCGCCGCGTCACGCACCGTGCGGGTGAACGGGCCCGCCTGATCGAGCGAAGAGGCAAAGGCCACAATGCCCCAGCGCGAGCAGCGCCCGTATGTCGGTTTGATGCCGACGGTGCCGGTGAACGCGGCTGGCTGGCGGATCGAGCCGCCAGTGTCGGTGCCGGTGGCGCCCAAGCAGAGATTTGCAGCGACCGCAGCGGCCGAGCCGCCCGAAGAGCCGCCGGGGACGAGCGGGGTGTTCGAGCCCTTTCGCCGCCACGGCGACGTCACCGGACCAAACGCCGATGTCTCGTTGGACGAACCCATTGCGAATTCGTCGTTGTTCGTCTTGCCTATCATCACCGCGCCGTCACGCCAGAGATTGGCGGTCACCGTCGACTCATAGGTCGGCTCGAAGTTCTCCAGAATCCGGCTGCAGGCGGTTGACCGCACCGCCTCCGTGCAAAACATGTCCTTCACGGCAATCGGAATGCCTTCCAGCGGACCATGCTTGCCCGCAGCAATGCGGGCATCGGCCGCCTTCGCCATGGCGCGGGCGCGTTCGGGTGTTTCCAAAACGAACGCATTGAGCGCGCGCGCTTGCTCGATCGCCAGCAAATGCGCATCGGCAAGCT
>JAFBAG010000291.1 GCA_019247925.1 Pseudolabrys sp. | reverse complement strand
CCATGCCGAACAAGGTCGCCATGATCGCAATGCCGACACGGGTCGCAGCCTGCTTGGGCGGGAAGTATTCGCGCACGATGATGGCGTAGCTCGGCACAATGCCTCCCTGAAACAGGCCGAAGAGCGCCGAGATCACGTAGAGCGAAGACAATCCGTTGAACATGAAATAAAGGATCAAGGCAGAGCCTTGCAGCGCGGACCCGATCAGCAAGGTCGCGACGCCGCCAATGCGGTCGGCCACAAAACCCGAAGCGAGACGGCTGACAATGCCAAAGCCCAGCATGAGCGACAGCATTTCGGCGCCACGCGCCACGCCATAGCCGAGGTCGCCACAGTAGGCGACGATATGGACCTGCGGCATCGACATGGCGACGCAACAGGCGATGCCGGCGACGCAAAGAATCGCCTGCAATGCGTTCGGCGATAGCCCCAGCGAACGCGGCGTGAAGGCGCGATCCGCCCCGGTACTCACTCCGCCATGGATTGGCGCGCCCCGGCGCATGACGAAGCACAGCGGAAGCAACGTGACGAGGCAGATCACGGCGATGCCGAAGTGCGCGGTTCGCCAGCCGTGGGCTTCTATGAAGTGCTGCAGAGGGGTCGGCCATAGCGCGCCGGCGATGTAGTTGCCCGAGGCACAGATCGCGACCGCGATGCCGCGCCGCCGCGTGAACCAGTGCGAGATCTCGGCCATCAGTGGCGCGAAGAAAACCGCTGTGCCACCGCCGACGAGGATCCCCTGGACGACAATATAGGTCCAGACATTCGGCGCGAGGCTCGCCGCGATATAGCCCAGCGACATTGTCAACGTGCCGCCGACAAGCGGCAGGAAAATGCCGAAGCGGTCCACCATGCGGCCCAGAAAAACGCCCGACGCGGCAAAGCCGATCATGGTCAGCGTATAGGGCAGCGAGGCGATCGCGCGCTCGACGCCGAAGTCGGCTTGGATCGCAGTCAACGCAACCGGCGTCGACCACATGCCGACGCCGCCGATGGTGCCGATCAATACGCTGATCCACAGCCGCAGCCACGCATAGCGCGACTCCGGCCGCTGCGCGTCGGTGCCATAGAGTGTCGATAGAAACATGAAAAATTCCCGGCGCGCCGTTATTTCACGTTCGCGCGCGGAAACAAAGCGGTCAGCTGCCGCGATACGTGGAATAGCTCCACGGCGTCACCAACAGCGGCACATGATAGTGGGCTTCCGGCTCCGCGATCGAAAAGCGGATGACGGCATCGTCGAAAAGCCGCGACGAATCCGTGAAGTAGCCCGCAAGCCTGAAGACAAGTTCGTAAGTGCCAATGCGCAGAGGCGCGTTCGTAAGCAGCGGTGCATCCGTGCGCCCATCAGCGTTGGTGATGGCTTCGATCAATAATCCGCGAGCACTGCCACCGATCTCATAGAGCGCGACATGGACGCCCTGCGCCGGACGGCCAAGCGCCAAATCCAGAACATGTGTCGTCAAGCGTCCGTCGGTCTTTGGCTTGCCGGGACCATCGATCAAGGCGCAGAGCCGCAGCCTGGTGATGAGCCCGATCTCGTTGATTGCCGTGTCTTGTTCTTCCGCGACACTATTTGCCAGACGGCGCTCGAACTGCCGCAGAATTGAATCGCGTGTGTGGCGACGCACGCAAATGATGAAAGGAAAGCCAAAGCGCACGCGATACGCGGCGTTGAGTTTTTGGAAACGCGCGTATTCTTCGTCACTCAGCCGGTCGAGCCCGAGCGCGCCTTGCTCCGATTGCGATGCGGCGGTGAGGTCGGCACGCGCGACCTTGCTGCCAAGCTCGGGATGCGCGCGGATAAGCTCAAGTTGCCGAGCAGCCGGAGCGCCGCGGACGGCCTTCATCATCGCTTCGTGCAGTGCGGCCAGTGTAGGGTAAGGAACCCCGCCACCCGCCGCCTCGGCGACCCACGGCGCACGCTCGAATACCTCGGCCAGCGCGGCTGCGGCAGCTGGCCGCGGCATGGCGTTGAGCGCCTTGAGCGTGAAAGTCGGCTGCTGGGCCATGGCGGCGAAATAGGCAGTTTTTCTTTGGCGTCGTGGACCTTAGCAGCCCTTGCCGTGCCGTTAAAAACGTGGCGAATATGCCATAACGGCGTAAGCGGGTTCGTCCAGTATGCAGCGCGAGACCATCCTCGAAACCGAGGATCTCACCAAGGAATTTGCGGGTTTCGTCGCGGTCAATGGCGTCAACCTGAAAGTCGAACGTGGCACGATCCACGCGCTGATCGGCCCGAACGGCGCGGGCAAGACGACCTGCTTCAACTTGCTCACCAAATTTCTGACGCCGACCCGCGGCACCATCAAATACAAGGGCGCCGACATCACGTCGACGGCCGCGGCGGATGTCGCGCAACTCGGGATCGTGCGCTCCTTCCAGATTTCGGCCGTGTTCCCGCATCTCACGGTCCTGGAAAATGTCCGCATCGCGTTGCAGAAGAAGCGCGGCGCCTCGTTCGATTTCTGGCGCTCCGCGAGCGTGCTCAAGGAATTTAATGCCCGCGCCATGGAGCTCATCACGGATGTCGGGCTCGCGTCGTTTTCACATTGGACTGCAGTTGAACTTCCCTATGGCCGCAAGCGCGCGCTGGAGATCGCGACGACGCTCGCGCTCGATCCTGAGATGATGCTGCTCGACGAGCCGACCGCCGGCATGGCGCACGAGGACATCGATCGCATCGCGGCGCTGATCAAGCGCGCCGCGGCGAGCCGCACGGTTCTCATGGTCGAGCACAATCTCAGCGTGGTCGAAAACCTCTGCGACAGGATCACGGTGCTCACGCGCGGCCGGGTGCTCGCCGAAGGCGACTACAAGACTGTGTCGGCCAACCCGGAGGTCCGCGAAGCCTATATGGGTGTCGGCCATGCTTGAGCCGACCGCGCCGCTCCTCTCGATCAAGGGCCTGCAATCCTGGTACGGCGAGTCGCACATCCTTCACGGCGTCAATTTCGAAGTGCGCGAAGGCGAAGTCGTAACCCTGCTTGGCCGCAACGGCGCGGGGAAGACCACGACCATGAAGTCGGTAATGGGAATTGTCGGCGCGCGCACCGGCTCGATCAAGTTTGCCGGCACAGAAACCA
>JAFBAG010000269.1 GCA_019247925.1 Pseudolabrys sp. | reverse complement strand
CGGGGGGTCACCGGCGCATCTATCCAGCCGAGCACGAAAGTCTATTGAACGACATCATCAAGAACGGCGCTGCCGTCTCGGAAATGCCGATCGACTGTGAGCCTCGCGCCAAGGATTTCCCGCGGCGCAACCGGCTGATTTCTGGGCTTGCCGTCGGAGTGGTTGTTGTCGAGGCCGCGAAGCGTTCGGGGTCCCTGATCACCGCGCGAATGGCCGGCGAACAGGGCCGTGAAGTGTTTGCGGTGCCTGGTTCACCGCTCGACCCGCGCGCCGAGGGGACAAACGGTCTGCTCAAGCAGGGCGCGACCCTTGTGACCGAAGCGGCTGACGTCATTACCGCGGTCGAGCCGATTCTCGGCCAGCCGGTGGAGTTGCCCGTACGCGAGCCGGACCGCCCGGAGACGCCAGCGGGAGAGCCGGCCGACGATCAAAGATCGCGCATTGTCGCGCTCCTCGGCCCGACCCCGGTTGCGATCGACGATCTGGTCAGATTGTCGCAGACGTCCGCCGCAATCGTGCGCACGGTGCTTCTGGAACTTGAACTGGCCGGCCGGCTTGAGCGCCACGGCGGCGCTCAAGTGTCGCTGCTATAATCGCGGCGATTCCCATTGAGAGAAAAATGATCCGTCTATTTCTCGCCGCCGCCTTGGCGTTTTCCGCAGCAGCCACCTCCCATGCGCAAGACGCCAATGAAGCGGCGGCGTACAAAAAATTCCTTGAGGAGTTGTGGGTCGATGCCAAAGCCAAAGGCATCAGCCGTGCAAACTTCGATCTCGCCTTCAACGGGCTTTCGCCTGATCCACGTGTGATCGCCGCCACCAAGCGGCAGCCCGAATACGGCAAGCCGGTCGGCGACTACGTGAATATGCTGGTCAGCACGCGCCGGATCGAGGAAGGCCGGCGCAAGCAGGCGGAATGGCAGAAGACCCTCGACGCCGTCGAGAAGCGCTTTCAGGTCGAACGGTGGATCCTGATATCGATCTGGGGCATCGAGTCCTCATTCGGCGCGGCCAAGGACAAATGGGACGTTTTCCGTTCGCTCTCGACCTTGGCCTTCGTGAAATACCGTCACCCTTATTTCCGCAACGAATTGCTCGTCACCCTCAAGATCATGCAAGACGGGCACATCGCCCGCAAAGACATGGTCAGCTCCTGGGCCGGGGCGATGGGTCAAACGCAATTCATGCCGACGAACTTTGTCGATTTCGCCATCGACTTCTCGGGCGATGGCAAGCCCGACATCTGGAATAACGTGTCGGACGTGCTCGGCTCGACCGGCAACTACTTGAAGAAAGGCGGCTGGAAGTTTGGGCTGCCATGGGGCTACGAAGTCACCGTGCCGTCCGGCTTCGATTACAAAAAAAGCCGCGGCTCTTTCGCGGACTGGGCGAAGCTTAACGTCAAGCGCGCCGATGGCGGCGCCCTGCCCGGAACAGGTGATGCAATTTTATTCTGGCCGGCCGGAAGCAAAGGCCCCGGCTTCCTGGTCACGGCGAATTACGACGTGCTCAAGGAGTACAACAACTCGGACGCCTACGCGATCGCGATCGGCCATCTCGCCGACCGCATGGCGGGCGGTCCGCCGATCAAGGCGCCATGGCCAACCGATGATCGCCCCTTGTCGCGCGACAGCCGCATCGCCTTACAGAAAAAGCTGCATTCGCTGGGCTACAAGGTGAATACGTTTCAGGGAAATTTTCAGGGTCATGTCGACTTCGACCTTCGCGACAATATTCGCGACGAGCAGATCAAGCTCGGCATGGTGCCAGACGGGAACTCGACGCCCGAGTTCATGGACAGGATCGGTCTGACCGGAATGCGCTAGCTCAATTGCCGGTGCGGCCACTGCCCTGCGCCGAAATGTTCTCAGCCTCAAGCCGCGCCATTTCGAGGATGTAGCCTAAGGCCGTGAAGCCATGGCGGCGTGCGATGACCGCCAGCCCCTCGGACATCGACGCGACATAGTCGGCGGCTGACGCGGAATCGTCCGGCGATGGGGGCTGCGCGATTGGCATTGAAGGCATGACCGCACTAAGCAGCCATAACTAACCTTAGGTCGTATTTGTTTCAAGTTTCTATCTGAGGTTGCGGCTTTTTTGAGCCGTTTTTATTGAGCTTATAGACCGTCGATTTGACAGGAAGGACGCCCTTCCCCATGTTCCGGCCAAACATGGAGCCGATTCCGCCGATCACATACCGGCGCACCGCGGCTAACTCATTGGATATGCATGAATATCGTCGTTGTTGAATCGCCTTCCAAGGCGAAGACGATCAACAAATATCTCGGATCGGATTACGAGGTTCTGGCCTCCTTCGGCCATATCCGCGACCTGCCTCCCAAGGACGGGTCGGTCGATCCCGACAACGACTTCAAGATGATCTGGGAGGTCGACGCGCAATCGCAAAAGCGCGTCAACGACATCGCCCGCGCGCTCAAGGGCGCCGACAAGCTCATTCTCGCGACCGACCCGGACCGCGAGGGTGAAGCGATCTCCTGGCACGTCCTCGAAGTCCTGCGCGAGAAGAACGCGCTGAAGGATCACAAGATCGAGCGCGTCGTCTTCAACGCCATCACAAAGCAATCGGTGAGCGAGGCGATGAAGCATCCGCGCGAGATCGACCATTCGCTGGTCGACGCCTATCTGGCGCGCCGCGCGCTCGACTATCTCGTCGGCTTCACCCTGTCGCCGGTGCTGTGGCGCAAGCTCCCCGGGGCGCGCTCGGCCGGGCGTGTGCAGTCGGTGGCGTTGCGGCTTGTCTGCGACCGTGAACTCGAGATCGAAAAATTCGTCGCCAAGGAATACTGGTCGATTGTTGCCAAGCTCGCGACGCCGCGCAACGAGGCGTTCGAAGCGCGCGTGGTCGGCGCCGACGGCCAGAAATTGCAGCGGCTCGATATCGGCTCCGGCGAGCAGGCGCAAGACATCAAGTCGGTGCTGGAGAGCGCGGCGTTTTCGGTGACCTCGGTCGAGGCGAAGCCGACGCGGCGCAATCCGCCCCCGCCTTTCACGACCTCGACCATGCAGCAAGAAGCGAGCCGCAAGCTCGGATTGGCTCCGGCCATCACCATGCGGCTCGCGCAACGCCTTTACGAAGGGGTGGAGATCGATGGCGAAACCACGGGCCTCATCACCTATATGCGCACCGACGGCATCGATCTCGCGCCGGAAGCTATCGCGGATGTCCGTGCTACGATCGGCAAGAATTACGGCAAGGAATATCTGCCGGCGTCGGCGCGCGAATATCACAACAAGTCGAAGAACGCCCAGGAAGCGCACGAAGCGGTGCGCCCGACCAGCGCCGGCCGCACTCCGGCTGAAGTGTCGAAATATGTCGACCGCGATCAGGCACGGCTCTACGAGCTGATCTGGAACCGCACCATGGCGAGCCAGATGGAGTCGGCCGAGTTGGAACGCACCACGGTCGATATTCTCGCCAAATCCGGATCGCGCACGGTCGATCTGCGCGCGACCGGACAGGTCGTGAAATTCGACGGCTTCCTGACTCTGTATCAGGAGGGCCAGGACGAAAACGCCGACGACGATGACTCGCGCCGCCTGCCGTCGATCAACGATGGCGAAAGCCTGACGCGGGTGGATGCGCCGGATTCGCCCTCGATCGTCGCCAACCAGCATTTCACCGAGCCCCCGCCCCGCTTCTCTGAAGCCGCGCTCGTCAAGCGCATGGAAGAGCTCGGCATTGGCCGGCCCTCGACCTATGCGTCTGTTCTGCAGGTGCTGCAGGATCGCGGCTATGTCCGCATCGACAAGAAGCGCCTGATCCCGGAAGACAAAGGCCGGGTTGTCATTGCGTTTCTGGAAAGCTTTTTCTCGAAATATGTCGAGTTCGACTTCACGGCGAGCCTCGAAGAGCAGCTCGATCGCGTGTCGAATAACGAAGTCGACTGGAAGAAGGTGCTGGCGGACTTCTGGATCGACTTCATCGGCTCGGTCAACGAGATCAAGGAAGTGCGCAATCGCGTCGTGCTCGACGCCCTCAACGATCTCCTCGAGCCCCATATCTTTCCGGTGCGCGCCGATGGCGTGCCGCGCCGGCAGTGCCCGCAATGCAATGTCGGCCAGCTATCCCTGAAAACTGGACGCTTCGGCGCTTTCGTTGGATGCTCGAACTATCCGGAATGCAATTTCACGCGCCAGATCTCGCCTAGCGCCGACGCCGTGCAAGGCAAGAAAGTCCTGGGACAGGATCCCGCGACCGGCCTCGACGTGACGCTGCGCGGCGGACGCTTCGGTCCCTATCTTCAGATCGGCGAACAGGAGAAGCCGCCGAAACGCAAGCGCGGCGAGCCCAAGGTCGAAGTGCCGAAGCCGAAACGCGCCGGCATTCCCAAAGGCACCGAGCCGAATGACATCGACCTCGAAAAGGCGCTCGGCCTTTTGTCGCTGCCGCGCGAGGTGGGCAAGTCGCCGGAAGACGGCGAGCCGATCCTTGCCGGCGTCGGCCGCTTCGGCCCTTACGTCAAGCACGGAAAGACCTATGCGAGCCTTGAGCAGGGCGATGATGTTCTGACCATCGGCCTCAATCGTGCGGTCACTTTGATCGCTGAAAAAATCGCAAACCCCAAAAAAGGCCGTCGCTTTGGCGGCGATCCGGGGAAAATTCTCGGCGAGCACCCGGACAAGGGCGGCAACGTCGTTGTGAAGAACGGCCGCTACGGCCCCTACGTCACCAACAACGGCATCAACGCGACGCTGACCGGCGATCTGACACCGGAAACGATCACGTTGGACCAGGCCGTGGTGCTCATCGATGCGCGGGCGGCTGCGCTCGGTAGCATGCCGCGCCGCCAGGCCGGCCGCAAAAAGCCAGAAGCTGCAGCGGCGAAAGAGCCCGCAGCCAAGAAACCCGCCGCGAAGAAAAAGGCGCCGGCGAAGCGCAAAGCCAAAGCGGCGAAAACCGAAGCCGCCGAGTAACTGGCGAATTGACCTGCGCGTCTCTAGATAGACGGAACCGGGGCATGCGCCGGCTGTTTTTCATTTCCGAATTAGAAGCGATTTTTTCCTTTTGAAGAAACATCACTCCCAACCCGCCCTGCCCTCCAAGGCCGACCTCATGGCTTTCATCGGCGAGCGGCCGGGCAGGGTTGGTACGCGCGAGATCGCGCGCGCCTTCAATCTCAAGAACAACATGCGCGCGCAGCTCAAGCGCTTGCTGCGCGAACTCTCCGATGAGGGCGCGCTCGAAACGCGCCGCAAGAAACATCATCAGACCGGCGCCCTTCCTGAAATGACTGTCGCGGAAGTCACGGCGCGCGACCGCGACGGCGATCTCATGGCAGCGCCGGTCGACTGGGACGAGGATCAAAACGGCAAGGCGCCGCGCATCCGTGTTCCCTTCTCGCGCAAGGCGCGACCCGGCGAGGCCGCCGGCCTGGGCGACCGCGTCCTGCTGCGCGTCGAACCCTCGCGCGACGATGAGACCGCCGCATATCGCGGCGGGCTGGTGCGCGTCCTCGCCAGTCCGCCGCAGCGCGTGCTCGGCATCTTCCGTGCGTTGCCGGAAGGCGGTGGCCGCATAGAAGCGGTTGACAAGAAAATGGTCGGTAAGCAGCTTGTGGTCGCCAAGGGCTCGGCCGGCGACGCGCAAGAAGGCGATTTGGTCGCGGTTGAAGTCTCGCGCGGCGCGCGGCTCGGACTGCCCCAAGCGCGCGTCAAGGAACGGCTCGGTTCGCTCAAATCAGAACGCGCCGTAAGCATGATCGCGATCGCTGCGCACGGCATTCCCGCGGTATTTCGCGCCGATACCGAAGCGGAAGCACGCGCCGCACAGCCCGCGACCCCGAAAGGCCGGGAGGACTGGCGCGATATTCCCATCGTCACTATTGATCCGCCGGATGCCAAGGACCACGACGACGCAGTCCATTCCGAGCCTGATCCGGATCGCGGCAATCCGGGCGGCTTCGTACTGCGCATCGCCATTGCCGATGTTGCGCACTATGTGCGTCCCGGCTCGGCGCTCGACCGCGAGGCCCTGGCGCGCGGCAATTCGGTGTATTTCCCGGATCGCGTCGTGCCGATGCTGCCGGAGCGCATTTCAAACGATCTATGCTCACTACGCCCTAACGAAGATCGCGCCGCGCTGGCGATGCGCATCGTCATCGATCACACGGGGCGCAAGCGCTCCCAGAGCTGCCATCGCGTTCTGATCCGCTCCGCCGCGAAGCTGTCCTATATGCAGGCGCAGGCGGCGCAGGACGGCAATCCCGACGAAACCGCGGCTCCTCTCGTGCAGCCGGTCATCGCCCCGCTTTACGCCGCCTATGCCGCGCTCAAGCGCGCGCGCGACGAGCGCTCGCCGCTCGATCTCGACCTGCCGGAGCGCAAAATCCTCCTCAAAAGCGACGGCACCGTCGATCGCGTTGTCGTGCCTGAGCGGCTCGACGCCCACCGGCTCATTGAAGAATTCATGATCCTCGCCAATGTCGCCGCCGCGGAAATGCTGGAGAAGGCGCGCGTACCGCTCATTTATCGCGTGCACGACGAGCCCAGCATCGAAAAGGTGAATGCGCTGCGCGAATTCCTGCAAAGCCTCGAGATTTCATTTCCGAAGGCCGGCGCGCTACGCCCGGATGTCTTCAACACAGTGCTGGCGCGCGTGAAGGGCCACGAAAACGAGCAGCTCGTCAACGAAGTGGTGTTGCGTTCCCAATCTCAGGCAGAATATGCCGCCGAGAACTACGGACATTTTGGCTTGAACCTGCGCCGCTACGCGCACTTCACGTCGCCGATCCGCCGCTACTCCGATTTGATCGTGCACCGCGCCTTGATCCGGGCGCTCCGGCTTGGCGACGATGGACTTCCCGATACCGATCCGGCGGCGCTCGGGGAAATCGCCGCGCAGATTTCCGCCGCGGAACGGCGCGCCATGATGGCGGAGCGCGAAACCGCTGACCGGCTCATCGCGCATTTCCTCGCCGACCGCATCGGCGCGACTTTCGATGGCCGCATTTCCGGCGTGACACGCGCCGGCCTGTTCGTGAAACTGCGCGACACCGGCGCCGACGGATTTATCCCTGCGCGCACGATCGGCAATGAATATTTCCGCTATGACGAGCGCCGCCACGCGATGATCGGCAACCGCAGCGGCGAAACCTATCAGCTCGGGGATAGCGTTACGGTGAAGCTGATCGAAGCCGCCCCGGTCGCCGGCGCCCTGCGGTTCGAACTCGTATCCGAGGGCAGGCTTGACGCCGGCCATCGGCCCGCGCATTACACGGCGCGTCGCGACCGCAAGGAGAAACGCAGGGACCGCGACGAGCGCAAGCACCACGGCAAGCGCAGCAAGCGGCAGAAGGCACGATGAGTGACATTGGCAAGGATTTTGGTTCGGCGATGACGGAGCGGATGACCCGCGCCGAACGCGACCAGTCTTTTCCGGACAGCGTGCCGCGTGACGCCGCGACCTTGATACTGATCGACCGCGCCGGTCCCGAACCTAAGGTACTGCTCGGGCGGCGCCATGAAGGTCATAAATTCATGCCCGGCAAGTTTGTCTTTCCGGGCGGGCGAATCGAAAAGGCGGATGCTGCGATGCCGGCCGCGAGCGAATTGGACCCGGCGGCGGCCAGTAAGATCGCGGCGCGGCCGCGCGACGAGGCCGTGCCAGCCCCGCGCGCATTTCCGCTCGCAGCGATCCGCGAAACCTTTGAAGAAACCGGATTGATGCTAGGCGTCAAGGCCGGGGGGAAACCCGCTGCCCCCAATGCGGAATGGCAGGCTTTCGCCGACGCCGGTGTGTTGCCCGATCTCGCGCATCTGCATTTCATTGCCCGCGCAATCACGCCGCCGAACCGGCCCAAGAGATTCGATACGCGCTTCTTCACCACCGATGCGCAGGCCATCGCCCATCGCGTCGAAGGCGTGGTCGGACCGGATGCGGAGCTGGTCGAGCTCATCTGGATCCCGCTGACGCAAGCAAAGACCCTCGATATGCCGACCATCACTGGCATCGTGCTCGAAGAGCTCGATCAGCGCGTGCGCGCCGGCATGGGCCAGGACCTGCCGGTGCCGTTCTATTTCATGGTCGAGAAGCAATTCATGCGGGAATTGCTCTGAAAACGCTGTTTTCTTGACATTTGCGGCTTCGCCGCTAGTTTCCGCGCCAACACCGCTCCCAGAATTCCGTCAGGAGTTACGCGATATGGCCAAGGCCGTCAGTCTCAAAATCAAGCTCGTCTCAAGCGCCGATACCGGCCACTACTACGTGACCAAGAAAAATTCGCGCACCATGACCGACAAGCTCACCAAGAAAAAGTACGACCCGATCGCGAAAAAGCACGTCGAATATCGCGAATCCAAGATCAAGTAATTCTCCGAAACGGGCGCCCAAGAGGCGCCCTTTTCATTTTAAGGGCCAGCGCTGGCGCCGCGCCAACCGAGCTTTTACATTCGAGACAAACAAAACGCTGGAGACCTCCATGCGTATGATTTTCGCTGTCGTCCTGGCCGCCTTGGCATGGTCTGCAGTCTCGCCGGCGCTCGCTGGAGAGACGCATAAACTCGCGCTCCAGATCAGCGACAACGACCCCGACAAGATGAACGCAGTGCTGAATGTCGCTGCGAATGTTTCGAAGTTCTATGCCGACAAAGGCGACGAGATCGAAATCCAGATCGTCGCCTTCAATGCCGGCCTCAACATGCTGCTCGCCGACCGCACCCCGGTGCAGGCGCGCCTGAAATCCTTCAAGCAAGGCATGCCGAACGTCTCGTTCCTCGCCTGCGAGAACACGCTTGAGTCTCTGACGCGCAAAGAGGGCAAGGAACCACCGCTGGTCGACAACGCACAGCGCGTAACGGCGGGCGTGGTGACGCTGATCGAGCTCGGCGAAAAAGGCTGGACCATCGTTCGGCCCTGACGGGCAAGTGGTGGCCGGCCGAA
>JAFBAG010000043.1 GCA_019247925.1 Pseudolabrys sp. | reverse complement strand
TACGACTACTACCAGCCGGAAGCCTACGTCCCGCGCACCGACACCTATATCGAAAAGGAATCCTCGATCAACGAGCAGATCGACCGCATGCGGCATTCTGCTACTCGAGCCCTTCTCGAGCGTGACGACGTCATCATCGTCGCGTCGGTGTCATGCATCTACGGCATCGGCTCGGTCGAGACCTATTCGGCGATGACCTTCACGCTGAAGCAGGGTGGCAAGATCGAGCAGCGGCAGTTGCTCGCCGACCTGGTGGCGCTGCATTACAAGCGCTCCGGCGGCGATTTCTTCCGCGGCACGTTCCGGGTGCGCGGCGACACGGTCGACATCTTTCCGGCGCACTACGAGGACCGCTCCTGGCGCGTCCACCTGTTCGGCGACGAGATCGAGAAGATCGAGGAATTCGACCCGCTCACCGGGCAGAAGACCGACGAGCTGGAATTTGTGAAGATCTACGCCAATTCGCACTATGTGACGCCGCGTCCGACCTTGTTGCAGGCAATCAGCGGCATCAAGGGCGAGCTGAAATGGCGGCTCGACGAGTTGAACAAGGCCGGCCGCCTCTTGGAAGCACAGCGGCTCGAGCAGCGTACCATCTACGACCTCGAAATGATGGAAGCGACCGGCTCGTGCGCCGGCATCGAGAATTATTCGCGCTATCTCACCGGCCGCAAGCCGGGCGAGCCGCCGCCGACCTTGTTCGAATATGTGCCGGACAACGCGCTGGTATTCTGCGACGAAAGCCACGTCACCGTGCCGCAGCTCGGCGGCATGTATCGCGGCGACTTCCGGCGCAAGGCGACCCTCGCCGAATACGGCTTCCGCCTGCCCTCCTGCATGGACAACCGGCCGCTGCGCTTCGAGGAATGGGACGTGATGCGGCCGCAGACGCTCGGCGTTTCAGCAACCCCCGGCGCGTGGGAAATGGAAGAAGCCAAGGGCGTGTTCGTCGAGCAGGTCATCCGCCCGACCGGGCTGATCGATCCGCCGGTCGAGATTCGCCCCGCCCGCATGCAGGTCGACGACTTGGTCGGCGAGGTGCGCGAGACCGCGCGCAAGGGCTATCGCTCGCTCGTCACCGTGCTGACCAAGCGCATGGCCGAGGACCTCACCGAATACCTGCACGAACAGGGCATCCGCGTGCGCTACATGCACTCCGACATCGATACACTCGAGCGCATCGAGATCATTCGTGATTTGCGGCTCGGTGCGTTCGACGCGCTGGTCGGCATCAACCTGCTGCGCGAGGGGCTCGACATTCCCGAATGCGCCCTGGTCGCGATTTTGGACGCCGATAAGGAAGGGTTCCTGCGCAGCGAGACCTCGCTGATCCAGACCATCGGCCGCGCCGCCCGCAACGTCGATTCAAAAGTCATTCTCTACGCCGACAGCGTCACCGGCTCGATGCAGCGCGCGATGGAGGAGACCGAGCGGCGCCGCGAAAAGCAGCTCGCCTACAATGCCGAGCACGGCATCACGCCGGAAAGCGTGCGCAAGGGCATCGGCGACATCATGAACAGCGTCTATGAGCGCGACCACGTCCTCATTTCGACCGGCGACGGCAAGGCGGGCGAATTCGAAGAAGCGGCGACGATCGGGCACAATTTCCAGACGGTACTTGCCGACCTCGAGGCGCGCATGCGCGAGGCCGCCGCCGACCTCGACTTCGAGGAGGCCGCGCGGCTGCGCGACGAACTCAAGCGTCTGCGGCAGACCGAGCTCGCGGTGGTGGACGACCCGACGGCCAAGCGCGTGATGCTGGCGCAGGATTCAAAGCTGCGGCGCGCGGTCACGCCGAAGCGGGATCCGCGCGCACGGCCTCATAAACCGGATCTGGACGAGATGGGCATCGCGCAATGGCACGAAGTGAAGCCGGCGCGCTCGGGCCGTGAGCGTCCGAGGAAGCCGACGCTCGATGAAATGGGCCCCGGCGTCGAAGCGATCCCCGGAGGGAAACGTCCCGAAGGTCCGCGCTCGACTCTCGGCCGCCCCGGCATGCGGGGCGGGTTCAAGCCCAGAAGCCGGCGATAGATAAACGGCCCGGCTTTCGCCAGGCCGCGTTCAGTCAGCCACTCTCACTCAGACAGAAAATCAGTTCGCCGCCGAGACCCAGCAGAATGAATTTTTGGCCTGGCACTTCGCCTGCGCATCGGCCTGGCTCTTGCCCGTCTCGGTGCAGGTCGAGCGGTTGATCGGCAGGAAGGCCGGGCACGCGACGTTGAACTTGTGGCCGGCGATGTTCTTCCAGACGCGCTTGGCCTTTTGCTTCAGCGTCTCGTCCTTTTTCGGCTTGGCCTGCGCCAGCACGATGTCGCTGCCGGGCTGCGCCACAGCGGCGGCCGAAACCGGCGCCGCCTTCACGTCAATCAGCGCGCCGAACAGGATGCCGACGGCGAGCAGCAGCGGCAGCCAGGAAATCCGTAATGCCATACCCATTGTGGTGATCCTCCAATCGGCGGGGCTTTGCCCCGGGCACGGCGATAACGTCGCATTGCGAACAGAGTTCCCCTGGTCTATTTCCAGCCCGAATTGCGCTAGAATCCGCCGAGATTCGGGGAGGCCTCATTGAAATCAGCGACTTTGATCGGCGCGCTGCTGGGCGCGGCATTGATGGCGGGGTGCAGCGGTCAGGCCCCCAACGAAATGCGCGCCACCGCGGTTGCCCCGCTCGGGGTGCCCGCGGCGGCGGAGCCCGGCATTGGCGGGCCGACCCCGGCGCAGGCTGCGGCCGTCTCGGCGCGCGCCAAGCCGGTGGCCGCAAAGCCGGACGACGACGATCCGGGACCGCCGCTCGAGAAGCACGAAATCACGGCGATGTGCTGGATGAAGATCGACAAGCAGCGGCTCGGCAGCGATGCAGCCCGCACCGCCGCGGTCGACAAATGCATCGCCGAGCGCAAGGCAGGCGGCCGCTGATCGCAGGCGCGCCGGCCGGCCTCCTTCTGTCCCACTTGCCGCGCCGCCCGCGGCGGTTCACCATTTAACCTTCAACCATTCGAAGGAGATGCGTCATGGCGAAAGGCCAGATGCGCCAAGTCAAGGAAAAGAAAAAGCCCAAAGCCGACAAGGACAAGCCGAAGCAAATGTCGGCCTATAAGGCGTCGCTGCAACAAGGTCCGTCCGGCGCGCCGTCGATGGGCGCGAAGAAATAGTCCGGACAAGACGTCCGGCAAAAACAAGGCGCGGCCTGACACATCTTCGCCCCACTTTCCCACGACAAGCGTCGAATCGGGACCTCGGGGCGTCATGTCGGTTCGCGCTTTTTTCCTCTCCACGATCTTCTCCATAACGCTGCCGCAGCTCGCGGCCGCGCAGTCGATCGAGATCATCGCGCCTTCCCGCGACGCCGGGACCGAGGCAATGCCCGCGCCGGCAGTTGAGGCGGAGCCGCTGTTGGATGACGAAGCGCTGGCCCGCGCGCTGACTTTCGACCCCGTCGACTTGACGCGGGAACGCCCGCTGCGCGATTTCCGCCGACCCGCGCCAAAGGTCGCGCCGAACTGGACTCGCACCCCGCCATCGCCGAATGGCCAGTCAACGCTCCAGGTCCGGCAGCCCATTACTACGTCGGAATGGAATGCAGCCATCGGCGGCGAATTGGCAATCGCGGGCACGCCGCCCGCGCATAACGAATTCGAACAGCCTCTGCCCGGCAGCGTCAAGGATCCGCGCGCCGGCGCCGCGTGGGCCAATGTCGAAGTCCCGGACCTTGCCACCTTCGAGGCGCGCGTTGCGCCATCCGAAGACCAGCGCCGGGCGAGCGCGGGCGTGCAGCGCGATGTGCCCATCGGCGACGCCTTCTCGGTGGCGCTGGAAAGCCGCGTCACTGTCACCGAAACCAATCCCAATGCCGGACTGCTGCCGGCGCCGCTTGGCATGGCGACGATCTGGGGTCACGAGCGCTCGGCGAAATTCAATGTGCTGCGGACCGGCACCACGTTCGCCGCGGCTGCGACCGACACGACCGACCCGAACCTCAACAACCGTACCTACAGCGTCGCCCAGAAAATCTACGGGCCCCTGCACGTCACGACCGCGATCACCAATCCCGGGCATGCCAATGTCAGCAAAAGCATCGGCGCCGGGGTGAAATTCGACTGGTAAGCCGCTTCCTCCGCCCTGTTCGTGCCCAAGTTCCGTGTCGCAATCCCCCGTGCGCGCAACGCGTAACAGGGAGTACTGACGCATGACCGCGATCCCCTCGCGACCCAATGGCCGTGGCATCGAACGCCCAGCCGAGCCTGCCAACGACCAGAGCTTCGAAGGCCAGATCCGCGAATTCGTGCGGCGTGACGTCACCCCCGCGCGCCGCGCCAAAGCGGAAGAAGCTTCACCAGCGCCCGTGCCGGCAGGCGACCAGTCGGCCGAGCACATGAATGCGTTGCTGCGGCGCATTTCCGGCTCGGCGATGGAAGAGATCGATCGGGTGATCCTTGAACTGCAGGGCGTGCGCGAAATGCTGCATCGGGAAGCCGAGCGCGTGTCGCGTGAGATCGCCGGCTATGCGAGCCTGTCGCATGCCTCGATCACCTCGATGCAGGTGATTGCCGACAGCCTGGCGCAGTGGAAGAACGGCGCACAGCTGCACCCCGGTGAGAAGCGCTAAGTCTTCGAAAAAATAGAAGCCGCCACCGGCCAATGCTTTTCCAGGTGGCGGCTTTTTATTTACGCGGACGCTACGCTTACAAACTCAGCTCTTCTGGCTGCCTTCGATTTCCTCGACCACGATACGGGTCGAGGGTTCGACCAGCAGGACCTTGTCGTTGGTCTTGAGGAATTTCAGATTGGAAATCTGCTTGATGCCGGCAACGCCCTGCGGCAGCGCCTGCATGTGATCGAGCGCCTGTTCCGTCGAAAGCTGGCTCGCCGGCTTGAGGTTGTCGGCGCCCGGCGTCGCGGCGGTCTTGTCGTCCATCACCGCCTTGAAGATCTTCGCGCGGTCTTCGTCCGAGAGCTTGAACGGAACCGCCATCACCGGCACGCGGTCGAGCGTGGCGTTACGCTCCGAATATTTGGCCGGGACGGTACTTTGCTGCGACCCGATCGGCTTGCCGGGCGAGGTGCCCTGCGACAATTGGGTGATCTGGGCCGCGGCGCGCTCCTGATCTGTCTGACCCGAAGCGCCGGTCGTTCCGCCGTCGCCTTTACCGGCGCCGGGAGAAAGCGGTCCGCCGATCGCCGCGTGTCCTTGGCTTTGCGTGGTCGGATCCCCCGAGCCGGGGCCGCTGTTATTTGCGGCATTGCCCTCGCCGCCCGTCTTCGGCGTGGCGATCATCGGCACCTGGCCGATCGCGGGGTCCTTGAACTCGACGGTGAGCAGCGCGCGGCGCGCCTGCTCATTACTCGGAATGGCTTCACCGGTCGCGACGGTCTTGTCGGTCGGCGAGGCCTTTTGCTGCACCTCGGTGCCGGATCCGGACTGTGCGTTCTGGCCGGGAGGAGCGCCCGACGGCACTTGCGGGGTCTCGCCCGGATTGATCTGTCCGCTCGCCTTGAAGCCGGGATTGGTCTTCATGGTCGGGTCGTCGGCCGCCTGAACCTGCAAGGCGATCATGCTGACGCCGCTGGCGAGAGCCGCGGCCAGAACCAGACGAGAACGTTTCATGGCAAGCTCCATCGTTGCTGCCACGATTAACGGTCGAGATGGATCAAAGTTTCATCGCGCCTGTTCGGTGGCGCTGATTGCCGCATCCTGGGCATTGGCGGCGGACAAATGGTTGGTGATCACGGCCCCCCCGATCATCATGACGGCGAGCGTGATCGCGCCGAGGAGATAACCGATCCGTCCGAGGTGGGTCCGATCCGCCATTTTACGTGTCCATTCCACGCTGCTGCGGCCATTTAACGGACACGCAGACGTTTCGTTCCCGCGGCGCAGCGGGAGCGCAAATCACCAAGGATGGAAGGACTTAGCTCGCCTTCTTGCGGGGCAGCGGATAGTCGGAGCTGTCGTAGAGCTCGCGAATGCCATTGCCGTCGAAGCGGCGTTCCTGGACCTCAAGATACGCGCCAAGGAGGGCTTCCGCCGGCATTTCCTCGATGGCGAAACGGATCGCCTCGGCGGCCGTGTTGAAACGCTTATAGCCGATCGGCCGGCGCGCCTTGCGGCTGCGGCTCGGAAACAATTCGGACGGGGCACGGTAGTCAATCATAGGCATATTCATACTCATTCTCCGACGCCTAATATGGGGCTTTGCGACATGAAAATCCAGTCGCGGAATCCGCGCCGCTGCGAAAGGTAAATGCAAAAAAGCGGCGACATGGCGAAAGATTCGCCGAGCCTGCGGCGCGCACGCGCAACTTAATTCACCACTTCGGCGACAATTTCGCTGCTGGCAGGGTCGACCAGCCAGACGCGGTTATTGACCACCACGTAACGGTAATTCCGCACGGTCGGGACTTCGACCAGCACATCATCCGGCAGCGCGTAAAGCTGGGTCGACTCCGGGACACGCATGCCGATCTGGTACTGCACGGTAGCTGTGGCCGGCGCGACGGCCTGGCGTGTCACCGTCGTGTAGATGCGTTGCCGCTGGACCGGCGTGAGCTGAAGCGGCTGTGATGTCACGACAGTCTGCGTAGTCGCCGGCTCACGGGTGATGATCGTGGTCTGAGCGAAGGCGACGCCGGCCGTGCCCAGCACGAGCGCCGTCGTCATCGCCACACGGCGAAAATATGTCATCGGGATCCTCCTCACTGGGGCTGAACCGCCGATAACGCCCGCGCCAATTCGATCGTTCCGGAAAGTTCCGCGCGCTTACCTTTCATTAACCGCGCTAGCCGCCTCATGCCGCGGCGCTGCAAATCGCGCGCGCTGATTCGAGGGCTTTGGCATGATCCTCGCCACCGTGTTCGGCGTATCGCTGGTCCTGCAAACGTCATTGTCGGGCACCCCACGCAGCAGCGCGGAACGCGGCGAGCCGGTTTTGGCGCTTCACCAGCGCGATGCCGCGATGCTGCCGCTCCTGCATCGCGCGACCGAGTGCATCGTGCGCAAGGTCAAGGGCGATCCGCGCTTCCACGCAGAACTC
>JAFBAG010000026.1 GCA_019247925.1 Pseudolabrys sp. | reverse complement strand
CGAAAGGCGCGATGAAGCTCGAGGAGAGTCAGGCCGCCGCCGCTGTTGGCCAGATCGCGCTGGCGCGTTCGTGGTCGGAAGCGCTTGGCGCGCACAAGATCGTGGCGGGACAAGTTCTTTTGACGCTGAGCGACACCGAAGAGCGCCGCAATTATCTCAACGCGCGCGAAACCGTCGACAAATTGATGCAGTGGCGCGCCGTCCCTGTGATCAATGAGAACGACACAGTCGCAACGTCGGAAATCCGGTACGGTGACAATGACCGGCTCGCCGCGCGCGTCGCCGCCATGACGAGTGCCGACCTGTTGGTCCTGCTCTCCGACATCGACGGCCTCTACGACAAGCCTCCCGAAGCCGGCGGCGGCAAATTAGTGCCCTTGGTCCCGCGCATCACACCCGAGATCGAAGCGATGGCAGGCGCTTCGGGCTCGGAGCTGTCGCGCGGCGGCATGGTGACGAAAATCGAGGCTGCCAAGATCGCGACCACCGCGGGTGTTCACATGGTGATCGCGTCCGGGCGTGCGACCCATGCGCTGAAGGCGATCGCGGACGGAGCGTCCTGCACCTGGTTCTTGACCCCGGCCAATCCGGTGACGGCGCGCAAGAAATGGATCGCGGGCTCGCTCGAACCGCGCGGCGCGCTCGTCATCGACGCCGGCGCGGTGAAAGCGTTGCGCAACGGCAAGAGCTTGCTGCCGGCGGGTGTCATCCGGATCGAAGGCGAATTCGGCCGCGGCGATGCCGTCGTGGTGCGCGGGCCGGACGGGGCGGAAGTCGGCCGCGGCCTCATCGCCTATGACGCGCCCGATGCCGATAGGATCAAGGGCCGCTCTTCGGCGGATGTCCTGCTGATCCTCGGCTATACCGGGCGCACCGAGATGATCCACCGGGACGACCTGGTGCTGGGCGGCGAATAGTCCGCATTTCCGGCTGCCGCTCCCGAATCACCAATGCGCCAAGGAACCGTCTTCAGGTCACCGCGTTATTGGGGCAGGTGAGCGACGCGAAGCGAGTTTCAAAGACCAGGTGACAGAGGCGATTGACCGATCGCCCGGCAACCCCAGCCTCCGGAGGCTGGGGTTTTCGTTTTGTGCCTGCGGCTGAGGCCGCTGCGACGGATTGGCTCCGCGACAATTTGGCAAATCCCAAGGATAGGCCAATGAGTTAGGAAGAGGTGCGGCGCATAAACACGCCGTAAAATCGCTGACGACGACTATCCCCCAGGGGGCCCCTTACCGGGCCCCCTTTTTTTGCCCTTTTAAGCGATAGTCGGCCATTGGCCCAGTCGGCCATTTGTCGGCCCGCTTGATGGCGCCTTCGCTCGGCCAGTGGGTTACTGCCGCACTTTGCGGCTGCGTCGCGACGAGATCTGCGAACGCTTGGCCGGCCAGGATGGCAGCTTCACGAAAGTCCCGTCGGGCATCTCGATATGGCGCGAGAATACCCGCCTCTGGCCGGAGCCGTGGCTTTCGATCACAAATTTGGTCCCAACCGGAAATTTCGCGGGCAAACGGCTCATTACAGTGGCCATGACTCATTCTCCTGCTGCTGCGCCAGCTTCTGGAGCCAATGTGCAGAGGGGATGACTGTTCCGAGCACGCCGAGGCTTATCCACACAATCCCATGGCGCTCCCAACATGCGGAAAAGGCTGACTTATCGGCGTCCTCGCCGGAAATTGGGGGGCATGTTAGGAAAACGGCCTCGTTGAAAGGCCCAAATTGTGAGCGCCTCGCTGAAAACGATCGAAGGAACGCCGGATGTCGCCGCTTTGATGCGCGACATCGGTCGCCGCGCGCGTGCGGCGGCCCGCGTTTTGGCACTGGCGCCGGCGGAACAAAAGAACCGGGCCCTCAAGGCAATGGCCGGCGCTTTACGTGCCGACCGCGGCGCAATCCTCGCCGCCAATGGCGAAGACATCGCCGAGGCCAAGGCCGCCTCAGCGAATGCCGCCTTTCTCGACCGCCTGACGCTCAACGACAAAGCCATCGAAGCGATGGCGGCGGGGCTTGAGACGATCGCGGCCCTCAAGGATCCGGTCGGCGCCGTCATGGAAAGCTGGACGCGGCCCAATGGCATGACGATCGAACGGGTTCGCGTGCCGCTCGGCGTCATCGGCATCATCTATGAAAGCCGCCCCAATGTGACCGCCGACGCCGCAGCGCTCGCGCTCAAGGCCGGCAACGCCGTCATTCTGCGCGGGGGCTCGGAAAGCCTGGGCTCGGCCCGCGCCATTCACGCGGCCTTGACGAAGGGCCTGCGCGAAGCGGGGCTTCCTGAAGATGCAACCCAGATCGTGCCGACGCGCGACCGCGCCGCGGTCGGCGCGATGCTCACGGGTCTCGATGGCACGCTTGACGTCATTGTGCCGCGGGGAGGCAAGGGCCTGGTCGGGCGCGTGCAGGCGGAAGCGCGCGTGCCCGTCTTCGCGCACCTCGAAGGTGTTTGCCACGTCTACGTGCACCAGGCCGCTGACCTCGAAATGGCGAAAGAGATCGTCTTGAACGCCAAGATGCGCCGCACCGGAGTCTGCGGCGCGGCCGAAACTCTGCTCGTCGACAAGGCGGCCGCCGAAACACATCTCAAGCCCTTGGTGGCGATGCTGCTCAATGCGGGCTGCGAGGTGCGCGGTGACAAGGCAACGCAAGCCGCGGACAAGCAGGTGAAGCCTGCCACCGAAGAAGACTGGTCGACCGAATATCTCGACGCCGTTATTGCGGCAAAGACCGTCGACGGGCTCGAAGATGCGGTCGCGCATATTGAACGCTACGGCTCGCATCACACCGACGCGATCGTGACCAATGATGCCAAGGCCGCCGAAACCTTCATGCGCGAAGTGGACAGCGCGATTGTGTTGCATAATGCCTCGACCCAGTTCGCCGACGGCGGCGAGTTCGGGTTTGGCGCCGAGATCGGCATTGCGACAGGTCGCATGCACGCGCGCGGGCCAGTGGGGGTCGAGCAGTTGACGACTTTCAAATACCGCGTGCGCGGAAGCGGCCAGATCCGCCCGTGACCGACCAACGGCCGCGTCGCGACGGAGTGCTGCCGCCATTTTCGCGCGGCATGCGCGTCGGACTTTTTGGCGGCACATTCGATCCGCCGCACGAAGCCCATCTCGGCGCGTCCCTGCTGGCTCTCAAGCGTCTCAAACTGGATGCCGTCTGGTGGCTGGTGACGCCGGGCAATCCGCTCAAAGACACCCGCGGTCTGGCGCCGCTCAGCGAGCGCATTTCGGCCGCGCGCATTTTGACCGCGCATCCCCGCATCAAAGTGAGCGGTCTCGAAGCGGTAATAAAAACGAAATACACCTATGACACTCTGAGCTGGCTACTGGCGCACTGCCCCGGTGTGCGATTCGTTTGGGTGATGGGCGCCGACAACCTGCGGAGCTTTCACCGCTGGCAAAGCTGGCGCCGGATCGCCGAACTGCTCCCGATCGCGGTGGTCGATCGCCTCGGACCTTCGCTCTACGCCAGTGCCAGTACCGCAGGCCAAGCGCTCGCCCGGTTCCAGCTTCCGGAATCCGCCGCTGCCGCGCTGGCCGATCGCCGCGCCCCGGCCTGGGTTTTTCTGCATGGCCTCAAATCGCCTTTGTCATCCACCGCACTTCGCGCCTTGCGCCGCCGCGGCAAAGACGGCGGGAACCGGGGTGTAAGCCGCGCGAAAGGTGGCAGGACCAAGAGGAAGTGATTATCTTTTTGACAGCGAATCCCGCGCGGGCGGGATCGAGTGTCGGCAAGAGAAAGGATATTCGCCCCTGACCACTCATGCACTCCCTCGGGCGTCGCGTCGCGCTTCGCCCGAAACCGTTTCCCGGCGCCATGTCGCCGAGGAAACGCTCCGCACCGTCCTTGGCAGCCTTGACGACATAAAGGCGCAGGACGCGGTCACCATCGACCTCTCCGGAAAATCCTCGATCGGCGATTACATGGTTGTTGCGACCGGCACTTCGCAGCGGCACGTCGCCTCCGTGGCGGATCGCGTCGTTAAAGATCTCGAGAAGGCCGGACATCGCGGCTTGCGGATCGAAGGCATGCGACAGGCCGACTGGGTGCTGATCGACGCCGGCGACGTCATTGTCCATGTTTTCCGCCCGGAGACGCGCGAATTCTATAATCTCGAGAAAATGTGGACGTCGGGCGGCACTCGCCACCAGTAAGCTGATATTTTAGTGCGATGCGCATCGTCATCGCCGCAGTCGGACGCCTCAAGAGCGGGCCGGAAACCGAGCTCGCCGAACGCTACCGCAAGCGCGCGCAACAGACCGGCCGCGGCCTCGGCCTACGCGATATCGAAATCGTGGAGATCCGGGAAAGCCGCGCCGACGATGCGCAGAAAAGAATGCTGGAAGAGTCGATCGCACTCGCCAATATCATTCCCGACAAGGCCGTCACTGTTCTCCTCGAAGAGACTGGAAAGAACATCGATAGCGCCGCCTTCGCCGCTCAACTCGGCCAGTGGCGCGCCGATAATCGACCGGCGGCGCTGTTCATGATCGGCGGCGCCGACGGCCTGGCCCCCAGCCTGCGGGACAAGGCAGCGATGCGGCTTTCATTCGGCGCCGCGACTTGGCCCCACCAGATGGTGCGGGTGATGCTGCTGGAACAGATCTATCGGGCCGTCACCATTCTCAGCGGGCACCCCTATCATCGCGCCTAGCCGCCATTTGGACGCAATCGGGTGGCACTTGAAACGAAGGGGGCCGCCTCCACCGACGCTTTGCCCAAGGGATCCGGGTACGCAACTTGGCCGCGAAATTCGCCTCTCGCCGATTTGAGAGCGCCGCGCTTGCTGCGGCGCTGCTGCCGCTGGCGATGACAATCGCTGCCGCCCAGGACAAAAAAGAAGACACGCTCAAGCAGCGCGACCAGCAGCTCGAAATATTGCGCGGTGAGCAACGCCGCACCGCCGAGAACGAAGCCGCGCTCAAGCGCGAGATCGAGCAACTTGGCGCCGACCGCCGCAAGCTCAATCAGGACTTGATCGACACCGCCGGCCGCATCCGCGATCTCGAAACGAAAACCCTCGCCACCGAAGCCCGTCTCAAGCCGCTCGACGACCAGGATGCCGCGATTAAGAAATCGCTCGACGCCCGCCGCGACGTCATTGCCGAAGTGCTGGCGGCGTTGCAGCGCATCGGAAGACGGCCGCCGCCGGCACTCCTGATGTCGCCCGAGCAGGCGCTGCAATCGGTGCGGGCGGCGATCGTGCTCGGCGCGGTGGTGCCCGAGATGCGTCAGGAAGCCGAGAAGCTGGCGGCGGAGCTCCATGCGCTGATGCAAGTACGCCAGCAGATCGCACTCGAACGCGACCAATTGCGCAACGAACAGACCGCAATAGCCAATGACCGCGCGCGCATGGCGGCTTTGATCGAAGAACGGCAAAAACAGCAATCCGAGCGCGAAGCCGCTCTCATCGCCGAGCGCGTGCGCGCGGCAGACCTCGCTCAGCAATTCGACTCGCTCAAGGATCTGATCGCGGCGCTGGAAAAGGAACTCGATCCGACGACACGGGCCGCCCGCGAGGCCGCGCGAAACGACGCGCGGCCGGCCATGGCCGCCTTCCGCGACCCGGGACGGCTCGCTCCCGCGACCGCTTTCGCCTCACTGCGCGGGCAAGTCCGCGTTCCGGTTAACGGCGTTAAGATTCGTGACTATGGCGCTCCGGACGGTGCCGGAGGTGTGGAAAAGGGGCTTTCCATCACAACCCGCGCCGGTGCGCAGGTAACGGCGCCCGCCGACGGCTGGGTCGTTTACGCTGGTCCGTTCCGATCCTACGGCCAACTCTTGATCCTGAATGCTGGCGGCGGGTATCATGTGCTACTCGCTGGGATGGAACGAATTTCAGTTGATCTCGGACAGTTCGTGCTGACCGGAGAACCAGTTGCGACAATGGGGACTGCCTCCCATATCGCAGCCATCCTTGCGACGGGTTCATCACAGCCGGTGCTCTACGTCGAGTTCCGCAAGGACGGAATTCCAATCGATCCCGGCCCATGGTGGGCCGCAACCGAAATTGAAAAGGTTCGCGGATAATGCGCAAAACTTCATTCATCCTTCTTGGCGCCGCGGTTGGTGCATCGGTGACGCTGCTCGCCACCCAGCCTCGCATCATGTTCGTCGGGTCGAGCGCCAAGGCCGCTGTCGCGGATACTTACCGTCAGCTCAATCTCTTCGGCGACGTGTTCGAGCGCGTGCGCGCCGACTATGTCGAGAAGCCGGAAGACGGCAAGCTGATCGAGACGGCCATCAACGGCATGCTCGCCGGCCTTGATCCGCATTCGAGCTTCATGGACGCCAAATCGTTCAAGGACATGCAGGTGCAGACCCGCGGCGAATTCGGCGGTCTCGGCATCGAAGTCACGATGGAAGACGGCTTGATCAAGGTCGTCGCCCCGATCGACGACACGCCCGCCGCCAAGGCCGGCGTCATGGCCAACGACATCATCACCAAGCTCGACGAAGAGCAGGTTCAGGGTCTCACCCTGAACCAAGCGGTCGAGAAGATGCGCGGCCCGGTGAACACCAAGATCAAGCTCACCATCATGCGCAAGGGCCAGGACAAGCCGGTCGAGGTTTCGATCACGCGCGACGTCATTCGCGTGCGCGCCGTACGCTCGCGCATTGAAGGCGAGGATGTCGGCTACATCCGGCTCTCGCAGTTCAACGAGCAGACCACCGAAAACCTCCGCCGGGCGCTCGACGACATCTCCGGCAAGATTCCGAAGGAGAAGCTCAAGGGTTATGTGCTCGACATGCGCAACAATCCCGGCGGCTTGCTCGACCAGGCGATCTCGGTGTCGGACGCCTTCCTGCAAAAAGGCGAAATCGTCTCCACCCGCGGCCGCAATGCCGAGGAGACGCAGCGCTATAACGCGCGCCCTGGCGATCTCACCAATGGCAAGCCGATCATCGTGCTGATCAACGGTGGCTCGGCTTCGGCGTCGGAGATCGTCGCCGGTGCCTTGCAGGACCACAAGCGCGCGACCGTGATTGGCACGCGCTCGTTCGGCAAAGGCTCGGTGCAGACCATCATCCCGCTCGGCTCCGGCAACGGCGCGCTGCGGCTGACCACGGCGCGCTACTTCACGCCGTCCGGCAAGTCGATCCAGGCCAAGGGAATTTCGCCCGACATCGAAGTGCTGCAGGACGTGCCTGAGGAGCTCCAGTCTCGCAACACCGACACCAAAGGCGAGGCCTCGCTGCGCGGCCACCTGAAAGGTGACGAGGGCAAGGAGCAGACTGGCTCGCAGGCCTACGTCCCGCCGGATCCGAAGAACGACAAGGCGCTCAACATGGCCCTCGAACTCCTGCGCGGCACCACGCAGAATGCCGCGTTCCCGCCGAAAGCCACGCCGAACTGACCGGGCGGAAGCGCTAGCCGAAACAAAGGGGCGGCTCTCCGGAGCCGCCCTTTTTCTTTGATTGCGCCGCGACATACCGCCTTAACCGGCCCCGCCGGAGGCGCATGGTAGAATCGCGCGCATGATTCGCCGCACGTCTGCCGCCGCGCCCGATCTCGACACGCCGCTCGGCGCCGGCAAAAAAACCAAGCGGCTTGCCTTGCCGCTCGCGGGACCGCAAATCGCCGCGACGGCGCTCGGCCTCACCGTTCTCATTGTTGGACTGTGGGCGGTGTTCGGCAATGACCCTTATGGCGGGGAGCCGACCGCGATCGTCGCCACCAAACTCGGCAAGGGCGCAGCAGAGCAGCAAACGACGGCGCCAGCCGTGAACGGCGATGCAGGAGCCGCCCGCATCGCGGCGGCACCGGCCGACGCGGCGAGCCCGCCCGGCAGCAAGACCATCAACATCATCGACGGTTCGAGCGGACAGAGCCGGCAGGTCGTCCTTCCGTCGGGTGACGGCAAAGCCGTAGCCGCGGCGGAAGCGAAAATGGCGCGCGCTGCGGCCGAGCCGAAACTGCTGGAAGAAACGCGACACGGAAAAATCCCGAAGATCGGTCCTGCCGGCGAACGTCCGGCGATCACCTACGCCCGGCCGATCGTGCCGCCGGCGGGCAAGGCCGACGCGCCGCGGATCGCGCTCATCATCGGCGGCCTGGGCATCAGCGCCAATGCGACCGCCGAGGCGCTGGCCAAACTCCCGGCCCCGGTCAGCCTCGCCTTCGCGCCCTACGGCGCCGACGTCGCGCAGCTTGCGACACGGGCGCTCTCGGAAGATCATGAAGTGCTCCTGCAAACGCCGATGGAGCCGTTCGATTATCCTGACAACGACCCGGGCCCGCAGACGCTTCTCACGACGCTGTCACCCGAACAGAATATCGATCGTCTGCATTGGCTGATGAGCCGGATGCAGGGCTATGTCGGCCTCGCCGGCTTCATGGGCACGCGCTTCACTGCATCCGAGGCCGCGCTCGGACCTGTGCTGCGGGAAGCGGGCAAGCGCGGCTTGATCTTTGTCGATGACGGCGGCGCGCCACGCAGCGTCGCCTCGCAGGTCGCCGGCGGCATCAACCTGCCATTCGCAAAAGCCGATGTTGTGCTGGACACGACGCCGACGCCGACCGAAGTCGACCGCGCGCTGAAGCGGCTCGAGATGACGGCGCGCGAGAAAGGCAGCGCCGTGGCCTATGCGTCGGCGCTTCCCGCGACCATCAACCGTATCGCCGAGTGGGCCAAGAAAGCGCAGGAACGCGGTTTTGTTCTGGTGCCCATCAGCATGATCGCGATCAAGAGCAAATCGAGCTGACTTGAATTCGCGCCGCGCGAACGCGATAACGGCGCATGCCTCCTTACGAACAGCTTCCCTATCGCCCCTGCGCCGGCATCATGGTGCTCAATCGCGACGGCCTGGTGTTCGTCGGACGCCGCTCGCATGGCCCCGAACACATCGACGCCACCCATGTCTGGCAGATGCCGCAAGGCGGCCTCGACGAAGGTGAAGACCCTTATCGCGGCGCACTGCGCGAGCTCTACGAGGAAACCAGCATCAAGTCGGTCGACAAGCTCGGCGAGATCAGAGAATGGCTGACTTACGATATTCCCCGCGACATCGTCGGGGCTGCGTGGAAGGGCAAATATCGCGGCCAGAAACAGAAGTGGTACGCGCTGCGCTTCACCGGCGCGGACAGCGAAATCAATATCCTCACGCCGGGCGGCGGCAATCATGAGGCCGAATTTGTCGACTGGAAGTGGGTCGAGATGGAAGAGCTGCCCGGCCTGGTCGTGCCGTTCAAGCAGCAGACCTACGAAGCCGTCGTGAAGGAATTCGCGAAATTCGCGCGTCCCTTTGGGGACTAGTGCAGCGCGGTGCCCTGCAGGTGGTGATCGACCTGCTTGAAGTGATCGAGCCGCGTGATCAGCTTGTCGAGCGCGTTGCCGGATTCCGCCTTGTCGATTTCGGCCTGGGTCGACTCGATCCGCGCCGCGAGCACCGCGCGGTCAAAATCTTCGACCGCATCGGCGAGATCGGCCACCACGGTCAGTCCCTTGTCCGACACTTCGGCGAAGCCGCCGAGGACGACGATCCGCTGCTTTTGGCCGCCCGAATGCACGGTCATGATGCCCGGCCGCAGGGTCGCGACCGTCGGCGCATGG
>JAFBAG010000304.1 GCA_019247925.1 Pseudolabrys sp. | reverse complement strand
GCGCCGTGCCCGGCCTCCGTTTTTGCCGGGGACATGGGGGCAGGTATGGCCGCAAAAGAAAAATCCGCAGAACCTGAAATCGAAAAGGATGGCGAGGGCGACGCCGCCGCGCCAGCCAAGCCGAAATCGAAATTCTCACTCAAGCTGATCATCATCGCGGTCGCCGGACTACTCGTCGTCGCCGGAGGCGGCGTCGGGGGCTGGATGTTCTTCGGCGCGAAGAAAAAGGCGGACGTCGCGCAGGCCAAGCCCGCGACTTTCGTCGACCTGCCAGACGTTCTGGTCAATCTCGCCAATAGCGGCGGCGAGCGCACGCAATATCTCAAGGTGAAGGTGACGCTCGAATTGCCCGACCACGCATTGGTCGCGCAAATCCAGCCGCTGATGCCGCGCGTGATGGATACCTTCCAGACCTATCTGCGGGAACTGCGCCCGACCGATCTCGATGGATCTGCCGGCCTTTACCGCCTCAAGGAAGAGCTGACGCGCCGGGTCAATACGGCGGTATCGCCGAACAAGGTCACGGCGGTGCTGTTCAAGGAAATCGTCGTCCAATAATTCCGAAATAAGAATGGCCAACAAAGACCAAATCGATCAGGACGCGCTCGCTGCCGAATGGGGGCTGGCGCTCGAAGCCGAAGGCCAGAACGCGCCGGGCGCGCCCGCCGAGGGCGGCACCGGCGAAGACGCCGCGGCCGCGCAATGGGCGGCGATGGTCGACGAGAGCCCGCAATTCAACCAGGGCGCTAAAGGCGGTGCCGAGCGAATCCTGAACCAGGAAGAGATTGACGGCCTTCTCGGCTTCAGCCTCGCCGACGTTTCGCTCAATGACCGCTCCGGCATTCGCGCGATTATTGACTCGGCGATGGTGTCCTACGAGCGTCTGCCGATGCTCGAAATCGTCTTCGATCGCCTGGTGCGGCTGATGACGACGAGCCTGCGCAACTTCACCTCGGACAACGTCGAAGTCTCGCTCGACCGCATCACCTCGGTGCGCTTCGGCGATTACCTCAATTCGATCCCGCTGCCGGCGATCCTCGCCGTCTTCAAGGCCGAGGAGTGGGACAATTTCGGTCTGGTCACGGTCAATTCCGGGCTGATTTATTCGATCATCGACGTGCTGCTCGGCGGCAGGCGCGGCCAGAACACGGTGCGCGTCGAGGGCCGGCCTTACACGACGATCGAGTCGAACCTGGTCAAGCGCATGATCGAGGTCGTGCTCGCCGACGCCGAACTCGCGTTCAAGCCGCTGTCGCCGGTAAAATTCAATATCGACCGGCTCGAAACAAACCCGCGCTTCGCCGCGATTTCGCGGCCCGCCAATGCCGCGATCCTGGTGCGCCTGCGCATCGACATGGAAGACCGCGGCGGCAACATCGAATTGCTGCTGCCCTATGCCACGATCGAGCCGATCCGCGCCGTTCTCCTCCAGATGTTCATGGGCGAGAAATTCGGGCGCGACCCGATCTGGGAAGGGCACCTCGCTACCGAGATCGGCGAAGCTCAGATCGGTGTCGATGCCGTGCTTTACGAGGCGCAATTGCCGCTGCGGCGCATGATGAAACTCGACGTCGGCGACACGCTGATGCTCGAGCTCAAGACCGACGCGCTGGTGCGGCTGCGCTGCGGCGAGGTAACACTGACCGAAGGGCGCATGGGCAAGGTCGGCGACCGCGTCGCGGTGCGGGTCGCCAAGCCGCTGCGTCCGCCCAAGACGACATTCGCAATGTTTGAAAACGCCGACGAGGCCACCAATCGCCTGGAGGGGCCGTGAGCTACATTTTCGGATTTCTGATCGAGAGCATGGTTGCGGTGCTGCTGCTCCTGACCATTCTCTACGTCGTCAAATTGAGCAAGCAGTTACGCGTGCTCAAGGCCGACGAGCAATCCTTGCGAGCGACCATCTCGGAGCTCGTCACGGCAACTCAAATCGCCGAGCGCGCGATCGCCTCGTTGAAGATGACGATGCGCGACGGCGAATCCAAGCTGACAAGTCAGCTTGCGGATGCCGACAAGCTCGCCCAGGACCTCGCCACCCAGCTGACGGCGGGCGACGAGCTCGTCAATCGGCTGGCGCGCATTACCGGCGCCGCTCGCGCCGCCGATAGCAACGCGCCCGATGCGCGCAAAGTCGCGGCCGCCGCGCAAGCTTTCGTCGAGCGCACCAGCAGCCGTGGCCCGGGCAAGCCGAGCAATCTCGCGGCATGATGCGGCTTCTGCGCGATGTCCGGCTGATCCCGCTCGTCATCGTCGCGACGGTGAGCTTGTTCGCGCTGAAAGTCTCGGGCCTGTTCTTTGACGGGGGCTATACGCTCGGCGACAAGCTGGCGAGCCGCGGGCAGCCGAGCCTCACGATCACCTCGCGGGACGACATTCCCGAAGTCACGCCAATCATCATCGCCAATCAACAGGCGGGCTCGTCCGCGAATGGCGGGGTGCCTGGCGGCCCGTGGGCCAAGGAGATGTTCAATTTTGGCCGCTCGGCGGCCTCGGCGCCCCAGGCAACGGCGACGGCTACAGGCAATCTCGATATCACCGGATCGGTGAGCGCCAAGCCTGCTGAGGCGCCGCCGCCGAAGCCGGCCAAGCCCGGCGCGAATGCCGCTGACCCGCCGAAAGATTCCGGTGGCAAAGTCGTGATGCCGGAAGAGCGCACACCTCCCGGAGAACGCGCCATCCTCGAAAGACTGTCCGAACGCCGCGGCGAGCTCGATGCGCGCGGCCGCGATCTCGAAATGCGCGAGAATCTGCTCAAGGCGGCGGAGAAGCGCATGGAGGCGCGGCTCGAAGAACTCAAAGCGGTCGAGAGCCGAATTAATTCCGCCCTCGGCACGCGCGACAAGGAAGAGGCGCAGCGGTTCAAGAATATCGTGACGATGTACGAGACCATGAAGCCGAAAGAGGCGGCGCGCATCTTCGACCGGCTGGAGATCAAAATCCTGGTCGAGGTGACGAGCCAGATGAAGCCGGCGACGATGTCTGCGATCCTGGCCCAGATGTCGCCCGAAGCGGCCGAGAAGCTCACGATCGAGCTGGCGAGCCGGGCCGCCAACGAGAAGGCCAAGGGCGGAAAAGACGCGCTGCCGAAGATCGAAGGCCAGCCAAACGGCTGAGTTTCCACGGTTAACGGCCCGTTAAACGCAAATCCGTAGTCTCTTACCGATGTTCGGCTGGCGGCTTTTCCGGCGCCTGGCGGTGCCCTTTGTCATGAGTGCGGCTCTGCTGCCGTCCTCGAGCTTTGCCGCCGAGCCGGTGAAAGGCGACATCAAGGTCGCGACCCAGGGCGGTTACGCCCGCCTGATGTTCAAGATGGACGAGCCGGTCGATGCGCAGGTGCGCATGTCCGGCACGGTGCTCGTCATTACTTTCAAGCAGCCGATCGACGTGCCGGTCGATCGCATCAATTCCAACGCCTCGGACTATGTCAGCGCGGCGCGGCGTGATCCGGACGGCAGCGCGATCCGACTGGCGCTGACGCGCCGGCTGAAGGTCAACACGATTCCGGCAGGCGAGCGGCTCTATGTCGACCTCATGCCAGAGAACTGGAAAGGCGAATTTCCGGGCTTGCCGCAGGAGGTGATCGACGAGCTCGCCGCGCGGACCCGCGAAGCGGAAAAGCAACTGCGTGCCCAGCGCGGCACCAAGCCCCCGGTGCAACAGACGATCCGGGTGAAGGCGGGTACGCAGCCGACTTTCACACGCTTCATCTTCGAGATGCCGGACGGCGTAAACGTCACTTCCGAACGCAACGAAGAGCAGGTCTCGTTCAGCTTCGATCAACCAGTGAAATTCGATCTGGCCGATGCCAAGGCCGCGATGCCGCAAACCCTGCGCGCGATTGAAGCCGAAACGGAGCATGACTTCGTCTCGGTCCATTTCCGCTTCAACGGCAGGCCCGAAGTGCGCGCCTTCCGCGAAGAGCGCGCCATGATCGTCGACATCGGCCATGCCGGCGCCGCCGCGGCCGCCGAGGACGCCAAGGAGGGCACGGAGAAACTGGCGCTCGAAGCACCGGAAACCGTTCCGAGCGCGCCTAAAGCTGAGGCTCCGGCGGTTGAGCACCAGTCAGCCGAGATGAAGCAGGCCGAACAAAAACATGCCGACGCAAAACCACAGCCGGCTACTGAAGCGATGTTGGCCGAAGTTAAAGCGCCCGCCGTACCTGCTCATCGGCCCGCTGCCGCGCCGGTGGCATCGCCTGCGGCAGCCGCCAAAGCGCAAGTGACAGCGCCGGCGGTGGCTCCGCCCGTTGCGCCAGCTCATGACGGAATGACCACCGTTTCCGCGCACCGGCTCGGCAATACTCTGCGCGTCGATTTTCCGTTCAGCGCGCCGACGCCGGCCGCGATGTTCCAGCGCGCCGGCAATCTGTGGCTGGTCTTCGACACAGCAGCGAAAATCAATGTCGCGGCGCTGTCGAGCGAAGCGGGCGCCGACATCACCTCGACCGTCGTCGAACGCCTGGGCGAAGCCATCATCGTGCGGATGCGGCTTGATCGGCCGCGGCTCGTGAGCGCGAGCGCGGAATTGACCGGCTGGACGGTTTTCATCGGCGACACCGTCACTGATCCGTCGCGGCCGTTGCAGGTGGCGCGTAGCGTGGTGGGGAAGAACCGCTCGAAAATCACGATACCGTTTCCGGAGCCTCAAAAAGTCCACCACGTGGCCGACGCCGAGGTCGGCGACACCTTGCTCGTCGTCACGGCGCTCGGCCCGCCGCGGGGCTTCCTGAAGCCTCAGGATTTTGTGGAACTGCGCGCCCTCGCATCGATCCACGGAGTGGCGGTGCAGCCCATCGCCGACGACCTGGTGGCCGAAACAGCGCCCGACAAGGTGGTGCTCAGCCGGCCGGAGGGCCTGACGCTGTCCACGTCCGGGCTTAACGAGCGCGACAGCGCCGTCTCCAATCCGGTCGTTTTCGACACCCAAACCTGGGGCTTCGATCGCGACGCCCCATTTATCGAGCGCCAGGCGGATCTGATGCACAAGGCCGCTACCGCGCCCGAAGCCAAGCGCCGCGCGGCGCGGCTCGCGCTCGCGCGCTTCTATCTGGCGCGGGACCTGGCGGCGGAAGCTAAGGCTGTGCTCGACGTCGCGATCGGCGACGAGCGCAGCGGCGATGACGTGACCGGCATCGTGTTGCGCGCAGTTGCGAATGTACTTCTCGACCGTCCGGAAGAGGCGCTCAAGGATCTCGCGCATCCGCAAATCGGCAATCAGCATGATGCCCCGGTGTGGCGGGCCATGGCCTGGGCACGACAAGGCAAATGGCCCGAAGCTCGCGAAGGTTTCAAAGCCGCCGACAGCGCCGTCGGCACGCTGCCACTCGAATTGCAGCGTCGTTCCTTGCACGAAGCGATCCGTGCCTCGATCGAGGTGCGCGATTTCACTGGCGCCGCCAAGTTGATCCATGACTTCGAAACCCTCGGCGTGCCGCGGGAGATGGAATCGTCGATGGCCCTGCTCGCGGGACGGCTCGACGAGGCGCTCGGACGGCGCGACGCCGCGCTCGCCAATTACCGCACGGCCGCCGCCGCGCCGGATCGAAAAGCGGCCGCGCAAGGCCGGCTTCGCACGCTCCTGATGCAGGCTTCGCTCGGCGACCTCGGGCGCAAAGACCTCATCGACCAGCTTGAGGGCCTGACGACAACGTGGCGCGGTGATGAGACCGAAGCCGAGGGTTTGCAACACCTGGCGCATCTCTACACCGAGGAGGGCAGGGCGCGTGACGCTTTCCACGTTATGCGCACCGCGCTGCTGGCGCATCCTGGCTCCGATCTCACGCGCAAAATCCAGGACGAAGCGGCCAAGACGTTCGATAGCCTGTTCCTGTCAGGACAAAGCGAAGCCATGGCGCCGGTCGAAGCGCTGGGGCTGTTCTACGACTACCGCGAGCTCACGCCGATCGGCCGCCGCGGCGACGAGATGATCCGGCGCCTTGCCGACCGCCTGGTGGCTGTCGATCTGCTCGACCAGGCCGCCGAGCTCCTCCAGCACCAGGTCAGCAACCGCTTGCAGGGCGCTGCCCGCGCTCAAGTCGCAACGCGGTTAGCCACCGTCTATCTGATGAGCCGCAAGCCCGATAAGGCGCTGGCCGCGATTCGCACGACGCGGGTATCGGAAGTCGCCAATGACCTGCGCGAGCAGCGTCTGCTGATTGAAGCGCGGGCTCTGTCGGACACCGGGCGTCATGACCTTGCGCTCGAACTCATCGCCGGTATGCAGGGGCGGGAAGCCATTAGGCTGCGCGGCGATATCCTGTGGTCGGCCAAGCGCTGGGGCGAGGCCGCCGAACAGATCGAGCTCCATCAAGGCGAGCGTTGGAAGGAATTTACCCCGCTTAACCCCGCTGAGCGCCAGGACGTCCTGCGCGCCGCGATTTGCTATGCGCTCGCGGAAGACGCGATCGCGCTGACCCGCATCCGCGAAAAGTTCGCGGCGAAGATGACAGAAGGTCCAGATGCCCGCGCCTTCGAAATCGTGACCGCGCCGATCGGCACCGCGGGAGTCGAATTCCGCAAGATCGC
>JAFBAG010000312.1 GCA_019247925.1 Pseudolabrys sp. | reverse complement strand
GAAACCCGCAAAAGCCCGTCGAAGTCGGACGCTGGTGGATGCCGGGCACGCGCCGCGGCGACAACGTGGCGCCGCCGCCACGCCATCCGCTCGACAAGGGCTATCGCGCCCACAACACCAACGTCTATCCGCAGCGCGGCGACCGCCTCTATCTCACATACATCGACGGCGGCATGTTCGTCATGGACATCAAGGACAAGTCGAAGCCGCAGGTCATATCGAGCTGGACCAATTCGCCGCCCTATACCGGCTTCATGCACACCGTGTTGCCGCTGTTCGACCGCGACCTCTACGTCGTCACGGACGAGTCGACTGAGGACGGCGCGGTGGACTGGCCGAAGCTGATCTGGCTGCTCGACGCGCGCGACGAAAAAAACCTCGTCTCGATTGCGACTTGCCCGATGCCGCCGGTCGACGCCTTCAAGGATCGCGGCGGCCGCTTTGGCGCGCACAACATCCACGAGAACGTGCCCCTGCCGACGGCATGGCAATCCGACCAGATCGTGCTCGGCACCTTCTTCAATGGCGGGCTGCGCGCTTACGACATTTCCAACCCCTACGCCCCGAAGGAAGTCGGCACATTCGTCCCGCCGGCGCCGCGCGGCACAAATCCGGGCGCGATCCAGCTCAATGACGTGTTCGTCGACGAGCGCGAGATCGTCTACACGGTCGACCGCCATTCCGGCGGGCTCTACATTCTGGAAAAGGAATTCTGATTGAACGCGCCGCAATCTTTCCGCTCGCAAAGCGCCGGCCTGTTCGGGCCCCGACAGAAGCGCGAGCGCGGCGCGCGCATTCCGGTAACGGTGCTGACGGGCTTCCTCGGCGCCGGAAAAACCACGATTTTGCAGCGGTTTCTGAGGAGCCCCGAGGGCGCCGGCACCGCGATCGTCGTCAACGAATTCGGTGCGGCTGGCATCGACGACGTGTTGCTGCGCTCATCGAGCGACGCGGTGACCTTGCTCGGCAATGGGTGTGTTTGCTGCGTCACGCGCAGCGACCTGCAGCGCACCTTGCGCCGCCTGGTGGCGGAGCGCGAACGCGGCGACATCCCGGATTTCCGGCGCGTCGTCATCGAAACGTCGGGGCTCGCCGATCCCGGCCCCGTGTTGCAGACGTTTTCGACCGACCGCGCTTTGGGCGGCACGTTTCACGTCGAGGTCGTCGCCACCGTTGCCGATGCGGCAGCGGGCGTCACGACGCTCGATCGTCACCCGGAAGCGCGCCGGCAAGCGATACTCGCCGACGTGCTCATCATCACGAAAGGCGATCTCGCCAATCCCGCGCCGCTGGCTGAAAGGCTGCGTGCCCTCAATCCGCGCGCATCCCTCGTACGCGCCGACAATGGCGGGCTCGATCCATGCGTGCTGATCACTCCCGAAGCAAGCGAGTACAATCCGTTCTCGGCCGAGACCACGCATAGCGACGGCGTCGTCAGCTTCACCTGGACCAGCGAGGAGCCGATGCAATGGCCGGCCTTCGCGCGGGCGATGGAGACGTTGACCATGCTGCGCGGGCCCGACTTGCTGCGCGCCAAGGGCTTTCTCGATGTCGCCGGCTGCCAAGGGCCTGTGCTGGTACAATTCGTCCAGCACCTCGCCCACCCGCCGGTCGAACTCGCCGCATGGCCGGACGGCAAGCGAGCAAGCCGCGTCGTTTTCATCACCCGCGGCATTTCCGATAAACAGGTGCGCGACTTGTTTGCCGCTGTGAAGGCGCTGGCCTAGATCGCTTTGCGCGCCTGCTGGACGAGCCCCGGGACAACCGCGTCGTTGTTGGGCGCCATGATGTGCACGCCGGCGACCCCTTTGATTTTCGACAATTGGCCGATCAACTCGGCCGCAATTGCGACGCCCTCGGCGATCGGATCAGACGCCTTCTCCATGCGCTCCACGGTCGCATCGGGAATGATGGTGCCGAACAGCTTTTCCTTCATCCAGCGCGCGGATTTCGCCGAGCGCAGCGGCGCGATGCCGACAATTAACGCCAGCGATACGCCGGTCTCCTTGAGGCGCGACACATAGCGCTCGACCACGCCAACATCCATGCAGAATTGCGTCTGGGCGAATTGGGCTCCCGCCGCCACTTTCCCCTGCAAGGCCTTCGGCTCCCAGCCGGGCGGCGGATCGATGGGATTGTCCGCGGCGCCGAGAAAAAATTCGGCCTTGCCGCCGACCTTCTTTCCGGTCGGCAGCTCGCCGGTGTCGCGTAGCCGGCGCGCCACGTCGAGCAACTGCCGTGGATCGAGGTCGAACACCGGCTTCGCTTCCGGCTGATCGCCAGCCTCCGGGTTGTCGCCGCGCAGCACCAGCAAGTTACGAATGCCGAGCGCGGCCGCACCCATCAGTTCGCTCTGCAAAGCGATGCGGTTGCGGTCGCGGCAGGTGAACTGGAGGATCGGCTCGATATCTTCCGCGACCAGCATTGCCGCGGCCGACAG
>JAFBAG010000294.1 GCA_019247925.1 Pseudolabrys sp. | reverse complement strand
CGAAAAGGCCGAAGCCAAAGCGTCGGCGTGAGGCAGGAGAGGGATTAGATGGGTCAAAAGGTCAATCCGGTCGGGCTGCGCGTCGGCATCAACCGCACTTGGGATTCTCGCTGGTATTCCGGCAAGAACGAGTACGGCTCGCTGCTGCACGAGGACATCAAGATCCGCGAAGAGCTGATGAAACAGCTCAAGCAGGCCGCCGTCTCCAAGATCATCATCGAGCGTCCGCACAAGAAGTGCCGCGTCACGATCCATTCGGCCCGCCCTGGCGTCGTCATCGGCAAGAAGGGCGCCGACATCGAGAAGCTGCGCAAGCGCGTCGCCGAGCTCACCAAGAGCGACGTCGTCATCAACATCGTCGAGATCCGCAAGCCCGAGCTCGACGCCACGCTGGTCGCGGAATCGATCGCGCAGCAGCTTGAGCGCCGCGTCGCGTTCCGCCGCGCCATGAAGCGTGCCGTTCAGTCGGCGATGCGTCTCGGCGCCGAAGGCATCCGCATCAATTGCTCGGGCCGCCTCGGCGGCGCGGAAATTGCGCGCATGGAATGGTATCGCGAAGGCCGCGTGCCGCTGCATACACTGCGCGCGGACGTCGACTACGGCGTCGCAACCGCTTTCACCACGTTCGGCACCTGCGGCGTCAAGGTTTGGATCTTCAAGGGCGAGATCCTCGAACACGACCCGATGGCGCAGGACAAGAAGCTCGCCGAGGGCGACCAGGGCGGCGGCCGTCCGCGCCGCGACGCCGCATAAGGATTACGGGTTAAGTCATGCTGCAACCGACACGCACCAAATTCCGCAAGGCGTTCAAAGGCCGCATCCACGGCGTCGCAACGTCGGGCGCCACATTCGCCTTCGGCGAATACGGCCTCAAGGCGCTTGAGCCGGATCGCGTCACCGCGCGCCAGATCGAGGCCGCGCGCCGCGCGCTCACCCGCGCCATGAAGCGCGCCGGCCGCGTCTGGATCCGGGTTTATCCGGACGTGCCGGTGTCCAAGAAGCCGATCGAAGTGCGCATGGGCAAAGGCAAGGGCAATCCGGAAGTCTGGGTTTGCCGCGTCAAGCCGGGCCGCATGATGTTCGAGGTGGACGGCATTCCGCTGGAGCTCGCCAAGGAAGCGCTGGCGCTCGCCGCCGCGAAGCTTCCGGTCAAGACGCGCTTCGTCGCGCGGATCGCGGAGTAAGAACGATGAAAATCGCCGATATCCGCACCATGACCGTCGACCAGATGGACGACGAGGTGCTCAAGCTCAAGAAAGAGCAGTTCAATCTGCGCTTCCAGCGCGCGACCGGCCAGCTCGAGAACACGTCGCGCGTGCGCGTCGTGCGGCGCGACATCGCGCGTCTCAAGACCATCGCCGCGCAGAAGCGTGGCGGGGCGCCGCAGCAGTCTGCGGGTGCCAAGACTGAAACCAAGGCGCCGAAGGCGAAAGCCGCGCCGAAAGCGAAAACAGAAAAGAAATCCAAGAAGGGTGAGGCCTAAACGATGCCGAAGCGGACGCTGCAAGGCGTGGTGGTGAGCGACAAGCAGGACAAGACCATTGTCGTGCGCGTCGACCGTCGGTTCGCGCATCCGACGATGGGCAAAACCATCCGCCGCTCGAAGAAGTATCACGCGCACGATGAGAAGAACGAATTCAAGGTCGGCGACACAGTGTGGATCGAGGAGAGCAAACCGATCTCCAAGCTCAAGCGCTGGGCCGTGACCAAGGGCGATAAGAAGCAGGCCGCGGTCTAACCGCCGCGCCGGATTTAGAAGAAAGACGAGAAGCGCCAATGATTCAGATGCAAACCAACCTCGATGTGGCGGACAATTCCGGCGCGCGCCGCGTCATGTGCATCAAGGTGCTGGGCGGCTCGAAGCGCAAATACGCCACGATCGGCGACGTCATCGTCGTTTCGGTCAAGGAAGCGATCCCGCGCGGCCGCGTGAAGAAGGGCGAGGTCATGAAGGCCGTCGTCGTTCGCATTTCCAAGGACATCAAGCGTCCGGACGGCTCGATCATCCGCTTCGACCGCAACGCCGCGGTGCTGATCACGCCGCAAATGGAGCCGGTCGGCACCCGCATCTTCGGGCCCGTGCCCCGCGAGCTTCGCGCCAAGAACCACATGAAAATCATTTCGCTCGCGCCGGAGGTGCTGTAATGGCCGCGAAGATCCGCAAGGGCGACAAGGTCGTCGTGCTGTCCGGCCAGGACAAGGGCCGGACCGGGGAAGTTCTCGAAGTGCGTCCCGCGCAAGGCCGCGCGGTGGTTCAAGGCATCGCGATGATCAAGCGCCACCAGCGCCAGACCCCGCAGCAGCAGGGCGGCATCATTTCCAAGGAGGGGACCGTTCACCTCTCCAACCTGGCGCTCGCCGATCCCAAGGACGGCAAGCCGACTCGCGTCGGGTTCAAATTTGTGGGCGAGGGCGAAGGCCGCCGCAAGGTGCGCGTCGCCAAGCGCTCGGGAGCAGAGATCGATGGCTGAAACCGAACAGACCCGTAAGGCCGCGGCGGATGCCAAGGCCGAAAAGCAGAAGGTGCAGGCCGCGAAGGCCAAGGCCGCCGCGGCCGCTCCCAAGGAGAAGAAGCCGCGCGTGAAGTCGGACTATGTCGCGCGTCTGCAGACGCAGTTCAACGAGACGATCCGCAAACAGCTCACCGAGCAGTTCGGGTATGGCAACGGCATGCAGGTGCCCAAGATCACCAAAGTGGTGCTCAACATGGGCGTCGGCGAAGGCGTTGCGGACCGCAAGAAGGTCGACAATGCGGCGCAGGATCTCAGCGCCATTGCCGGCCAGAAGGCTGTCGTCACCAAATCCCGCAAGTCGATCGCGACCTACAAGCTGCGCGACGGTCAGGCGATCGGCGCCAAGGTCACCCTGCGCAAGCACCGCATGTACGACTTTCTTGACCGGCTCGTGAACATCGCGTTGCCGCGCGTGCGCGACTTCCGCGGGCTCAATCCGAAGAGTTTCGACGGCCGGGGCAATTACTCGCTCGGCATCAAGGAGCACATCGTTTTCCCGGAAATCGACTTCGACAAGGCGTCGGACGTCTGGGGCCTGGACATCACCGTCTGCACGACGGCGCGCAACGACGAAGAAGCGCGCGCGCTGCTGACAGCATTCAATTTCCCGTTCCGGCAGTGAGCGGCATCAGCCGATCAAACGCGGAACCGTAAGGAGCAATAGATGGCGAAGAAGAGTTCGATCGAGAAGAACAACCGGCGGCGCAAGATGTCGAAGCAGTTTGCGAACCGCCGTGCGAAGCTCAAGGCGATCATGCAGGACAAGAAGCTGCCGGTGGAGGACCGCTTCGCGGCCTCGCTGAAACTCGCCAAGCTGCCGCGCAACTCCTCGAAGACCCGCATCCGCAATCGCTGCGAGCTGACCGGCCGTCCGCGCGGCTTCTACGGCAAGCACCGCATGAGCCGTATCGCGCTGCGCGAGCTCGGCAACAAGGGGCTCATTCCCGGCCTCGTGAAGTCGAGCTGGTAAGGGGGGTCGACCGATGACATTGATGAACGATCCGATCGGCGACATGATCACGCGCATCCGCAACGCGCAGCTGCGCAGCAAGGGCAAGGTCACCATGCCTGGCTCCAAGCAGCGCGAGCGCGTGCTCGAAGTGCTCAAAAGCGAAGGCTTCATCCGCGGCTTCGCCTCGGTGAAACACGCTTCGGGCCGCAACGAGCTCGAAATCGAACTGAAATATTTCGACGGCGAGCCGGTGATCCGCGAGATCGAGCGCGTTTCCAAGCCGGGACGCCGCGTTTATGTCGCGGTGAAAAATCTCCCGCGCATCAATAACGGCCTCGGCGTCGCCATTCTGTCGACTCCGAAGGGCGTGATGGCCGACCACGCCGCTCGCGACGCCAATGTCGGCGGCGAACTGATCTGCACGGTGTTCTGATGTCGCGTATCGGTAAAAAAGCGGTCGCGGTGCCGCAGGGCGTCACCGCCAACGTCGCGGGCCAGACCGTCAAGGTGAAGGGCCCCAAGGGCAACCTTGAAATCGCGCTGCCCGACGGCGTCGTCGTCAAGATGGACAAGAACGCGATCGCGGTCGACCCTCGCGACGAAAGCAAGCGCTCGCGCTCGCAATGGGGCACCGCGCGCACGCTCGTCAACAATCTGATGACCGGCGTAACCAAGGGTTTCGAGGAAAACCTGGAAATCACCGGCGTCGGCTATCGCGCCGCGGTGCAGGGCAAGACCTTGCAGCTGCAGCTCGGCTTCTCGCACGACGTGAACTATCCGATCCCGGAAGGCATCACGATCGCGACGCCGAAGCCCACCGAAATAAAGATCACCGGCTCCGACAAGCAGAAGGTCGGTCAGGTCGCGGCCGAAATCCGCGGCTACCGCCCGCCCGAGCCCTACAAGGGCAAGGGCATCAAATATGCCGGCGAATACATCTTCCGTAAGGAAGGCAAGAAGAAGTAACGGAGCGCCCCATGTCCAAAGCAAACGAACGCAAGAAGGCGGCACGGCGCACCGCAAAGACCCGGCGCAAGGTGAAGGCGGCGGCGCGCGGGCGCGCGCGGCTTTCGGTGTTCCGTTCGTCGAAACATATCTACGCGCAGCTCATCGATGACGATAAAGGCGTTACGATCGCCTCCGCATCGACGATGGAAAAGACGGTGCGTGACGGCCGCAAGACCGGCGCCAACATTGATGCCGCGAAGGCGGTCGGCAAGACGCTCGCCGAGCGCGCCTTGGAAAAAGGTATCAAGGACGTCGTATTCGATCGCGGTGGCTATATCTATCACGGCCGCATCAAGGCGCTGGCCGACGCCGCCCGCGAGGGCGGGCTGAACTTCTAAAGGATCACGCGCATCGTTGATGCGCAAAGAGGAAAAGACGATGGCAGAACGGGAACGGCGGGAAAAACGGGGAGATCGCGGCGGCCGGCGCGAGGAGCGCGAGGCCAGCGAGTTCGTCGACAAGCTCGTCCACATCAATCGCGTCGCCAAGGTGGTCAAGGGCGGCCGGCGCTTCGCTTTTGCCGCGCTCGTCGTCGTCGGCGACCAGAAGGGCCGCGCCGGTTTCGGCCACGGCAAGGCACGCGAAGTGCCGGAAGCGATCCGCAAGGCGACCGATGCAGCCAAGCGTGCGCTCACCCGCGTGCCGCTGCGCGAAGGCCGCACTCTGCATCACGACGTCTACGGCCGTCACGGGGCGGGCAAGGTTTTCCTGCGCGCTGCGGCGCCCGGCACCGGCGTGATCGCGGGTGGCCCGATGCGTGCGGTATTCGAGACGCTCGGCTTGCAGGACGTCGTCGCCAAGTCGCTCGGCTCCTCGAACCCCTACAACGTGGTGCGCGCCACCTTCGACGCGCTCAAACACCAGGATTCGCCACGCTCGGTCGCCGCGCGCCGCAACATCAAGGTGTCGGCGCTGCAGTCGCGCCGCCGCGACGGTGACGCCGAGCAGGTGGCTGAATAAGAGAATTCGTCATGGCCAAAGACAGCAAGACCATCAAGATCCAGCAATATGCCAGCCCGCAGCGCCGGCATTTCGACCAACGCCAGACCCTGGTCGGACTTGGGCTGAACAAGATCGGCCGCAGCCGCGACGTTCCGGACACGCCGGCCACGCGCGGCATGCTGCGCAAGGTTCAGCATCTCGTCCGCGTGGTCGAGAAGTGAGGACGCCATGAAACTCAATCAGATCGCCGACAATCCAGGTTCGCGCAAGAAACGCATGCGCATCGGCCGGGGCATCGGCTCAGGCATGGGCAAGACCGGCGGCCGCGGCGGCAAGGGCCAGACCGCGCGCACCGGCTATCGCAACAAGGGCTTCGAAGGCGGCCAGATGCCGCTGCATCGCCGCCTGCCCAAGCGCGGCTTCCGCAACACGCCCTTCGCGGTCAAGCTGAACGAGATCAATATCGGCGACATCCAGGAAGCGATTGACGCCGGCACGCTCAAGATCGAAGGCCCGCTCGACGTTGCGGGCATGATCAAGGCCGGCTTGCTCAATCGCGCCAAGGGCGGCGTGAAGGGCCAGAAGGCCCGCACCGGCGTCGCCGTGAAGGGGTTCGAGGGCGGCCAGATGCCGCTGCATCGGCGGTTGCCGAAGCGCGGCTTCTGGAACCCGTTTTCGACCGATTACAACGAGGTCAACCTTGGGCGCATTCAGCAGGCCGTCGAATCCGGCAAGCTCGCTGCGGGCGAGCCGGTCACGGTCGAAGCCCTTCTGGCGGCGGGCGTGTGTTCGAAACCTCGTGATGGTGTAAAGCTGCTCGGCGCTGGCGAGATTAG
>JAFBAG010000285.1 GCA_019247925.1 Pseudolabrys sp. | reverse complement strand
TGCTGACCGGCTGCGCGCGGCGGAAGCGACCGGCGCGGCCGCAGTCCGCATGATCGGCTCGAAGCTCGTTCCGTCCGCGATCGTGACGCCAAAATCGGTCGAGAATGCGCTCAGGGTGTTGCTCGCCGTTGGCGGCTCGACCAATGCGGTCATCCATCTCACGGCGATCGCCGGGCGCGCCGGCATTCCTGTCTCGCTCGAGCGGCTCAACGAGCTTTCCAACACCACCCCCGTGCTGGTCAATCTCAAGCCGGTCGGCAACGGCTACATGGAAGACTTCTTCGCGGCCGGAGGCGTCGGCGCACTGCTGCGCGAGCTCAAGGACCTGTTGCATCTCGACTGCATGACGGTGACCGGCGAAACGCTGGGCGAACGGCTGGCAGCGGGAGGCGGCGAACTTGTCGACCGCACGATCATCGCCGAACGGGCAACGCCGCTTGAGCCGCATGGCGGTCTGGTCGCGCTGTTCGGGAATCTTGCGCCCAAGGGCGCGATCCTCAAGCGCTCGGCGGCCGACAGCAAGCTGTTCGAGCACGAAGGCAAGGCGGTCGTCTTCAGCTCACTCGCGGATTTGGCGGCGCGGATCGACGATCCCAAGCTTGAAGTCGAGGCGCATGATATTCTGGTCTTGCAGAATGCCGGACCCAATGCGCCGGAGGCCATGCCGGAAGCCGGCTATCTTCCCATTCCGCGAAAGCTCGCCGCGAAGGGCGTCAAGGATATGGTGCGTATTTCCGATGCGCGGATGAGCGGCACGGCATTCGGCACCATCGTGCTGCACATAACGCCGGACAGCGCGTCCGGCGGGCCGCTCGGCCTGGTGCGCAGCGGCGACCGTATCCGCCTGTCGGTCAAGGACCGCCGCATTGATCTGTTGGTCGACGACGCCGAGCTCAAGAAACGCGCTCGGTCTCTGCCAGCAAAGCCGCAGCCGCCGCAGCGCGGTTACGCCAAGCTTTACGCGCAAGAGATCCTCGGCGCCGATGAAGGCTGCGACTTCGCGTTTCTCAAGCCGCGCTGACGGTATTTGCGTAGAGTTGTACGCCTTGGCTTTACGCCGCTGTAGGCATAACCGCCGTTTACCGCCGCGCGCGCAGACATTTTAACGTCGGTAATATGTCAGTTCCCTAGCTTCGACGAATTGAAAAATTCGTCAGGTGCGGAACGCATGTTCCGGCGCGTTGAAGCCGACTTCGGAAGTCACGATTGGAAATTGGTGCTGGTCGGCGCCATCGCCTGCTCTCTTGGCGGGCTGGGCGCTCTTCTCATCAACCCGAACGATCTGACGACTCTCGAATTCATCGGCGCCGCCGGCCTTGTGGTCGTCATCTCATTCATCGGAGTCACATTCGGCAGCGTAATGCTGCGGCGACGCGAGCAGCAGGGCGGCGGTCTTTACAATCGGCGCCTCAACGCCGCGCTCAACAATATGTGCCAGGGCCTGTGCATGTTCGATGCGGCAGGCCGATTGCAGGTTTGGAACGACCGCTATATCGAAATGTCTGGTCTCCGCTCCGCCAAGGTTCGCGCGGGATGGACGGTGAGCGACCTTCTCGCCGCGCGCGTAAAGGCCGGAACGTTTCCGCCCGATTTAGAACCTTACGTCGACCGCCTTAACGCATCGGTGCGCGAAGGCAAGCCTTTCACCACGCAGATCGAACAGCCGGACGGCCGCATTGTCGCGGTGGTCAATCGGCCGATCGAGGGCGGCGGGTGGGTCGCCACCCACGAGGACATTACCGAGCGGGTGCGCGCCGAGCGCGAGCTCGTTCGGACCCGCAGCTTTCTCGACACGATCATCAGCAACGTCCCCATGCCGATCGTGGTCAAGAATCTGCCGGATCTCCGCTACATGCTGGTCAATAAGGCGGCGGCCGAATTTTTTGGCCGCCCAGACGGCGAGTTCTTCGGCAAGACCGCACATGAAATCGCTGAAAAGGGGTGGGCAGACGCGATCACGGCCAAAGATCGTGAAGTGCTCAGGACTGGCCGCAAGGCGGTCTCCGATGAGCACTCGATCACCACACACGACGGGCAGAGCCGTGTCGTCACGACGACGCGCGTTCCCATCAAGAACGCGGCAGGCACGCCCGAATATCTGATCTCGGTCGTGCAGGACGTCACGCAGCGCAAGCGCGACGAGGCCCGCATTTCCTACATGGTGCATCACGATCCGCTGACGCACCTCCCGAACCGCGAAGCATTCTCCAAGTGCCTGGCCGCGACCTGCGAGCTGGCCAATAAGGAGAATGAACAATTTGCCGTGCTCAGCATCGACCTCGACCGGTTTCAGGGCATCAACGACGTCTTCGGACATTCCGCGGGCGATGCGCTGCTGCGCCAGGTCGCGACCCGGCTCGAGGAAGCCTGCCAGGGCGCATTCCTGGCGCGCGCGGGCGGCGACGAATTCGTGGTGATCTCTCCGACCGGCCCGCAGCCAGCCTCCGCGGAAGCTTTGGCCGAGCGGCTTGTGGAGGGCGTGTCCCGAGAATTTGAAGTCGACGGCCGGCGGGTCAGCATCGGCATTACCGTTGGGATCGGAGTGTACCCGGAAGACGGTGCGGAGCCCGACACTTTGATTGCCAATACCGACGCGGCGCTATTCCGCGCCAAGTCCCAGGCCCGGGGCTCCATTCGCTTCTTTGAGCCGGCCATGGATCAGCGCTTGCGCGACCGCCGGGCATTGCAGCACGAGTTGCGCACCGCGTTGGCCGGAAACGAGCTCGAGCTTTACTACCAGCCGGTCAATGCCATCGCCGGCAATTTGATCGGCTTCGAGGCGCTGCTGCGTTGGAACAACCCGAAGCGCGGAATGGTGCCGCCGAGCACATTCATTCCAATCGCCGAGGAAATCGGTCTGATCGGCGCGCTGGGCGAATGGGTCTTGCGCGCGGCGTGCAAGGAGGCCGCGACCTGGCCGCGGCATCTGCACGTCATGGTCAATCTATCGCCGCTGCAATTCCAGACCGGCGATCTCAGCGCGCTGGTTCACACCACGTTGCTTGAAACCGGAATGACGGCAGGCCGTCTCGATCTGGAAATCACCGAAGGCGTGCTGGTGCAGGACTTCTCGCGCGCAGTTTCGATCCTGCGCCGGCTCAAGGCTCTCGGCGTCCAAATTGCAATGGATGATTTCGGGACCGGCTATTCGTCGCTGTCCTATTTGCAGTCTTTTCCATTCGACAAAATCAAAATCGATCAATCCTTCATCATCAATGTCGGACGCAATGAGCAGTCAGGCGCGATCGTGCGCGCGGTGATCGGGCTGGCGCACGGCCTCAACTTGCCCGTGGTGGCCGAAGGCGTCGAGACCGAAGAGCAGCGGGCGTTCTTGCGCAGTGCCGGATGCGATGAAGTCCAAGGCTATCTGATCGGACAGCCGGCGCGGATCGAGACTTATGCCGAGTTGCTCGGGCTCGCTGCGCCGGAGGAAACTCCACGCCGTCGCCGTCAAAGTCCTGCGGCTTGAGCATTTTTAAAAGTGGTGCTGCCGGAGTGGATTGAACACTCGACCTCCCCCTTACCAAGGGGGTGCTCTACCACTGAGCTACGGCAGCGTTCGGCGTCGTGCGGAACGGGCAGCGAATATCCGATAGTGGCTGCGATGTCGAGCGGCGCTTGCATGCGCGCCGCTAAAGCGTAGGCTCGTCAGAATGGTGGAAAAATCGCGGCCGGAGCCATCGCAAAACCGGCGGCAGGACCGTCTGGCGCGGCAGTTGCGCGAAAATCTCAAACGCCGCAAGGCGCAGGCGCGAGGGCGTGCCGGCGCGGCGCCTAAAAAAGACGGCTGAGCGAGGTCCGACTTTCGCCGGAATCGTCCTGCGAAAGTCCCCTCAAGGACCCACGGAATCTCTTTATGGATCGCATTAAGATCGTCGGCGGCCAGCAACTGCATGGGACGATTCCCATTTCCGGCGCCAAGAACGCAACGTTGCCGCTGATGATCGCCAGCCTGCTGACCGACGAAACGCTCATTCTCGAAAATGTTCCGCGCCTGGCTGACGTCATTCAGCTGCAGCGCATCCTCGGTAATCATGGCGTGGACATCATGATCGCCGGCAAACGGCCCGGTGACGATCCCAATGCCGGTCGCACCGTTCACATTTCAGCGCGTGCGATCATCGACACCACCGCGCCCTACGAGATGGTGTCGAAGATGCGGGCGAGCTTCTCGGTGGTCGCTCCGCTGCTCGCACGCAAAGGAGAGGCAAAAGTTTCTCTGCCCGGCGGCTGCGCGATCGGAACGCGTCCGGTTGATCTGCTCATCATGGCTCTGGAGAAGCTGGGCGCCGATATCGAAATCGAGAACGGCTATGTGCTTGCGCGCGCGCCAAAGGGCTTGCGCGGCGGGGAGATCGTCTTCCCCAAAGTCACGGTCGGCGGCACGCATACGGCGCTGATGGCAGCGGCCACGGCGAAGGGCACCACAATCATCGAGAATGCGGCGCGCGAGCCTGAGATCGGCGACCTTGCGGATTGCCTCATTAAGATGGGTGCAAAAATTTCCGGAGCCGGCACCAGCCGCATCGTCGTCGATGGCGTGCCAAAACTCCACGGTGCGCGGCACAGCGTGTTGCCCGATCGCATCGAAACCGGGACCTACGCGATGGCTGTGGCGATGGCGGGCGGCGACGTCCTGCTTCAGCATGCCCGGCCGGAATTGCTGCAATCGGCCCTCGACGTGCTCGTCCAATCCGGCACGACCGTGACGCCCACTAACGAAGGGATCAGGATTGCCCGCAACGGCGGGGGCATCGCGCCGGTCGATGTGACGACCGCGCCGTTTCCCGGCTTTCCAACCGATCTTCAGGCGCAATTGATGGCGTTGATGACCCGCGCCCAAGGGACCTCGCACATCACCGAGACGATTTTCGAAAACCGCTTCATGCATGTGCAGGAGCTCGCGAGATTTGGCGCGCGCATTCAGCTCAACGGCGAAACGGCAACGATCGAAGGCGTTGAGCGGCTCAAGGGCGCGCCGGTGATGGCGACCGATCTGCGCGCATCTGTTTCGCTTGTCATCGCCGCGCTCGCGGCTGAAGGCGAAACCATGGTCAACCGGGTCTATCATCTCGACCGCGGCTTCGAGCGGCTCGAAGCCAAACTCGCGGCTTGCGGCGCGGCGATCGAGCGGCTCAGCGCGTAGACGATGGCGACCATTCGCATCCTCAGCGCCGGCGCGGTTCAGGCGATGGTGACGAGCCTTGGCGTTGAATTCGAACGGGCGAGCGGCCACAAGCTCGATCTCAATTTCGCCACGGCTGGAAAAGTGAAGGAGCGCGTTGCGGGCGGCGAGCCGGTCGATGTCGCCATCTCCTCACAGGCGGCGATCGCGGCGCTCGACAAGGCAGGCACCTTCGTCGCGGGGAGTGTCGCCAATCTGGCTTCCACCTCGACAGGATTGTTCGTGCGCGCCGGGGCGGAGCTGCCCGATATCTCGACGCCGGAGAAGTTCAAGCAGGCGCTTCTGTCCGCCAAGACCTTTGCCTACTCGGATCCGGCCGGGGGCGGGACGGGTGGCAAACTATTCGCGGCCATGCTGGAGCGGCTCGGCATCAAGGCCGAGATCGATCGCAAGACCGTGTTCGGCAATCGCGGCGTCGAAGTCGTCGCCCATGTGACTGAAGGGCGGGCTGACATGGGCGCAACTTTCATCAGTGAAGTGCTACCGCATTCCGCCGCGCGGGTGGTTGGGGAGTTGCCCGGCGATCTCGGGGATACCAATGGTTATGCCGCGGCGATCCCTCTGACGGCCAAAGTGCGGGACGAAGCCGCTGCGTTCATTGCGGCTCTTGTCGCGCCGCAGACCCGGGCCCGCTGGTCGGCCGCCGGACTGAAGCCGTTGTTTTAGGGCGTTCAAACACCTTGCGGTTGCCATGGGCTCCCCTTAACTAGCCTTATGGATGTCGCGGCCGATCAACTGAAATTTGTGGCGCTGGATGGCGAGGACCTCGAGGTCGTCTCCGCTCATCTTCAGGACGCGGTGGTCAACCCTGCCGAAATTCTCTGGCGGCCGGCAGAGCATCGCCTCGTCCTTGGCTTGGCCCGTTTCGACTGGGAAGCCGCGCAATCCGCCAATCCGCAATATCGGCGCCGCCGAGCCGCTTTGCGCTTCGAGCGCGTGCGCGCATGCAAGGCGCGCCAGATCGATCCGGCCAATAGCAATGCCGCGCTCAATCTTCTGGCGGTCGACTTCGCCGCCAATGATGCGCCGGCCGGCATCGTGACACTGACCTTTTCGGGCGGGGCCGCGCTGCGGCTCGAAGTGGAGTGCCTGGAGGCCGAACTGGCTGATCTCGGTCCGACCTGGGCCTGTGCCGCTTGTCCGAGCCACGCCGATTTGCCCACCCAAACCGCCTGACGGCGGCAAATCTTTCGGTTCAAAACCCCGCGCGCCATTGTAAGAGTTCCATCGGCTTGATAATGCCGGTGGCGGTTGGCGTTTCTGACTTTCCACGCAACACATGGGGGTCTTCCATGCGACCGCTTCTCCTCTTGTCCGCTCTTTTTATGGCTGGTGGCTTGTTGTTCACGTCGGCGCCGGCGCGTGCCGAGATGGGCTGTGCCTGCGTCAAGCTCGGTGAAGTTGCGAGCTGCGTATCCGGCATCAACGCCTGCATGGCGAAAGGCGGCGTGTGCGCCTTCGTGTGCCAGTATGACGAACCCAAAAAGAAAATGAGCATGCGCAAGGCCAAGAAAAAGGGCTGACGTTTCGCGCCGCTTTGTTGTGTTTTGCTCCGTTCTGAAGCCGAGGGTTGACGTGCCCGAGGCCTTCGCTCATTGACCTGTCCGGCGGGCGGCCGTCGCCGTCCGCAGGACTATTTCCATGCCGATCCGTCTCGACAGCAAAGCTGCCGATTTTCCGGCGCGCTTCCTTGACGTCCTCGCGCTCAAGCGCGAGACGGCGGCGGATGTCGACAGCGCGGCCCGCACGATCATCGCCGATGTCCGCAAGGACGGCGACCGCGCGTTGATCGCCTACAGCAAAAAATTCGACGGCGTCGATCTGGAGAAGGTCGACCTGCGCGTTACGCCCGGAGAGATTTCTCAAGCCGCGAGGGGCTGCGATCCAAAAGCACTCGACGCGCTGAAGCTCGCGCGCGATCGCATCGAAGCCTATCACCGTAGGCAGCTTCCGAAGGATGACCGCTTCTCCGATTCGATCGGCGTCGAGCTCGGCTCGCGCTGGACCGCGATCGAGGCGGTCGGCCTTTATGTGCCGGGCGGTACGGCGGCCTATCCATCGTCAGTGCTGATGAATGCGGTGCCGGCCAAAGTGGCGGGCGTGCCGCGTATCGTCATGGTGGTGCCGGCGCCTCAAGGCAAGCTCAATCCGCTGGTGCTCGCGGCTGCGCAGCTCGCCGGCATTGACGAGATCTACCGGGTTGGCGGTGCGCAGGCCGTGGCAGCGCTGGCCTATGGCACTCAGACCATCAATCCCGTGGCCAAGATCGTCGGTCCCGGAAACGCCTATGTGGCGGCCGCCAAACGGCTGGTCTTCGGCACCGTCGGTATCGACATGATCGCGGGTCCCTCCGAAGTGCTGATCATCGCCGATCAGACGGGCAATCCGGATTGGATCGCCGCCGATCTGCTGGCGCAGGCTGAGCATGACGCAAGCGCGCAAGCCATTCTGATCACCGACGCGCCGCGCTTGGCTGATGCGGTCGAAAAATCCGTTGCTTCGCAACTCAAGACACTGCCGCGCGCCGACATCGCCGCCGCCTCTTGGCGCGATTTCGGTGTCATCATCACCGTGGGAAAGCTTGACGATGCGGTGGCGTTGACGGATCGGCTCGCGCCCGAACATCTCGAAATCGTGGCGGCAAATGCCGATGCGCTGGGCGAGAAAATTCGCAATGCCGGCGCGATTTTCCTCGGCGCCCACACTCCGGAGGCAATCGGCGACTATGTCGCGGGATCGAACCACGTGCTGCCCACCGCGCGCTCGGCGCGCTTCTCCTCCGGGCTTGGCGTGCTCGATTTCATGAAGCGCACGTCAATTCTCAAATGTGGCGCGGAGCAGTTGCGCGAGCTCGGCGGCGCTGCGATCGCGCTGGGCGATGCGGAAGGACTCACTGCACATGCGCGCTCCGTCGCCATTCGTCTCAACACGAAATGAGTGCCGCAGCGTCGCCTCCAGCCAAGAAGCAGCGCCTGGTCGCGGTGCATCTCGATGAAGAGTCGATCGGCCGTTCCAACGAAGACGTAGAGCACGAGCGCGAAGTCGCGATCTACGATCTGCTCGAGCAAAACTCCTTCGCGCCGGTCAGCCACGCCGGCGGACCCTACGCGCTGCATCTGAAGATCGACGGCAACCGGCTCGTCTTCGACATCCGGCTTGAAAACGGCAAGCCGGTGATGACGCATCTGTTCTCGCTGTCGCCGCTACGCCGGATCGTCAAAGATTATTACATGATCTGCGACAGCTATTATCAGGCCATTCGCACCGCGACGCCCGACAAGATCGAGGCGATCGATATGGGTCGCCGTGCGATCCACAATGAGGGTTCGGAGATTTTGCTCGAGCGGCTCAAGGGCAAGGTCGAGCTCGATCATGACACCGCGCGCCGCCTGTTCACCCTGATTTGCGTGCTGCACTGGAAGGGCTGAGAGATGGCCGCCGCGCGCCCGAAGGCGGTGCTGTTTGCCTGCAGTATGAATGCCGTGCGCTCGCCTATGGCCGCCGCGCTGATGCAGCAAATGTTCGGCAAGGCCATCCCGGCCACGTCCGCCGGGGTGCATAAGGGCGAGCTCGATCCCTTTGCTGTTGTCGTCATGGATGAACTCGGTATCGATATGAAGCGGCACAGGCCGATGAGTTTCGAGGAGCTTCAGGAATTCGAAGGTATCGAAGCCGATCTCGTCGTCACCTTGTCGCCGGACGCGCACCACAAGGCGATGACACTTACCCATACGTTGCCTATCGCCGTCGAATATTGGCCGACGCCAGACCCGACCGTAGAGGAGGGCAATCGCGAACAGCGTCTTGAATCCTACCGCGCCGTGCGAGACCAATTGCTGGCCAAGATTAGGTCACGCTTCGGGCCTCATGCGCGCGGAAACGAGTAAAACGTCAGGCCTTCCGCCTGCCGCTTCGGTTGTGAAACCACCGATCTTTCGCTAGCTTCCGCGCGCACAAACCCGTCCACGCAGATGATCGGCCGTCCCAAATTCGTTCTCGCATCCGGCTCGCCACGCCGCCTGAGCTTGATCAATCAAGCCGGCATCGAGCCGGACGCGCTCAAGCCTGCCGACATCGACGAGACGCCGCGTCGCGGCGAGCTGCCGCGCGCCTATGCCAATCGCCTGGCGCGGGCCAAGGCGCATGCGGCGTTCGAAGCCGTCAAACTCGACGACGAATTGCGGGGCGCCTTCGTGCTCGCTGCTGACACCGTGGTCGCGGTGGGCCGCCGTATTCTTCCCAAGGCCGAACTCCTCGACGAGGCAGCGCAGTGTCTGCGTCTGCTTTCCGGCCGCAATCACCGGGTTCACACGTCGATCTGCCTGGTGACCCCGCGTGAGGCATTTCGCCAGCGCATCGTCGACACCCGCGTGCGCTTCAAGCGGCTGTCGGAAGAGGACATCGAAACCTATCTCGCGTCGGGTGAATGGCGCGGCAAGGCTGGCGGCTATGCCGCGCAGGGCATTGCCGGCACTTTCATCGTCAAGCTGGTCGGCTCCTACAGCAACGTTGTCGGGCTGCCGCTCTATGAGACGATGAACCTGCTTTCGGGCGAGGGTTATCCCATCCGCTTCGGCTGGCTCAATGCGGTGACGGCATGAACAAGATCGCGCTGCCGAAGCCGTGCCCGATCTGCGGCAAGCCGCCGGAGCAAGAATTCCGGCCGTTTTGTTCGCGGCGCTGCGCCGATGTCGATCTCAATCGCTGGCTGTCGGGGGTTTACGCCATTCCGATCACCGCAGAGACCGACGAGGACGGCACCGAAGAAGCGCCCGCGCCGGAACGGCGGCATTGACCGTGCCGCATTGGCCGGATCGGCTTTACGCCGCGCTCAAGCGGGCGGGGGTGCGCCAGGTCGGCTATGTGCCTGACGCGGGTCATGCCCGGCTTATTCAGTTGTGCTGCGATGATCCGGGTATTCACGACGTCGCCTTGACCACCGAGGAAGAAGGCGTGGCGCTTGCCGCCGGCGCCTGGCTTGGTGGTCAGCGCGCGGTGCTCCTGATGCAGTCGAGCGGTGTCGGCAATTGCATCAACATGCTGTCGCTGATCCGCACCTGCCGCTTCCCCATGCTGATGTTCGTGACGATGCGCGGCGAGTGGGAAGAGTTCAATCCCTGGCAAGTGCCGATGGGCTCGACCGTCGAGCCGGTCTTGAAGCTCTGCCAGGTCGAGGTCGAACGCGCTAGCAAGCCCGATGATGTCGAGCCACTCGCCGACGCGGCCGCGCAGCGCGTTTTCGGTGCGGACAAGGCCGTGGCGGTGCTGCTCTCGCAGCAGCTGATCGGCAAGAAGGTCTGGACCAAATGATCGAGCGCCGGGAAGCGATCAAGCGCCTGTTGGCCAATCGGCCGCGCGATCTGTTCGTGGTGCCGGGTCTCGGCTCGACGACGTGGGACGTCACCTCGCTTGGCGAAGACGCGCGCGACTTTCATTTATGGGGCGCCATGGGCGGCGCGGCCATGATTGGCTTGGGGCTCGCCCTCGCACAGCCCGACAAGCGCGTCGCAGCCATTACGGGCGATGGCGAAATGTTGATGGGGCTTGGCTCGCTTGCGACGATCGCCGTGAAGCGGCCACCGAACCTCGCCATCATCGTGTTCGACAACGGCGTCTATGGCGAGACCGGCATGCAGCCGAGCCACACGTCGAGCGGCGTCGATCTGGTCGCCACCGCGCGCTCCTGCGGATTCGCCAACTGCCTCGATGTCGGCAGCGAGCCGGAATTGGATACGCTGGCTGGGAAGCTTGGTGCGGGCGGCGGCCTCCTGTTTGCGCGGGTGAAGATCGTGCGAGAGGAGCCACCCCGTGTGCTGCCGGAGCGCGACGGCGCTGTCATCAAGCAGCGGTTCCGCCGTGCCATTGGGGCCGCGCCATAAGGCTTTCCAGCCAAAGGGGCGTCGGTAGACAGCCTAAAATCGAGCCTCTATAACGCGGCGCTCTCAATGGTCGGCCGCTCGCGGTTGGCTCCGGGGCCCAGGTAGCTCAGTTGGTAGAGCATGC
>JAFBAG010000156.1 GCA_019247925.1 Pseudolabrys sp. | reverse complement strand
CCGATGGCCGGGCCCGCGATGGCGCAGCGGCGCATGGAGGCCAATTCCTACGCACCGGCCGCGCCGAGCCGCGCCCAAGGCGTCTGGGCGACTATTCGCTGACCTCTCTCTCTCTAAATCTCGTCTCCTCCAAACCTTGCCCGGCTTTCACGCCGGGCAATTTTTTTGGCCCGTATAAAAAAAGAAGCCCCGCAAAAGCGGGGCTTCTCGTTCAAGTGCAAAACGGGCTTACTTCGGACCCTGGGTGTTTTGCGCCTTGTTTTCCTGCATGCTCGGCTTATCCAGGCCGCCCTTATCCTTGGTCTGGCCGCCGGACTGATCGGACTTCATGGCCGCGCCGGTCGTGCCGGCCGGCATCGCGGTCGGGCCCTTCTTGGCCTGATCGACGCCGTCAGCCTTCACGGTGCCGCTCTTCTGATTTTCGGTGGCCGAGGCGCCCGGCGCATTGGTCGGGGCGCTCGACTGCGCCATCGCGGCGCCGGCGGTGAACACCAGCGCGGTGGCGAGCGTCAAAGCATGGATCTTTTTCATTGGGGTCGCTCCTATGTACGGTGAAACACACAGGAGGAACGCATCCTCCTGATCGCAGGGAACAACGTGAGCGAAGGCGCGAAGTTCCGTTTTTGCGCAGTTCCACCGCCTCAAATCGCGACACGATTTTTTGTAAGCGACAACGATGCAGGAAACTAGGTTCCACACGGTCCCGTTCCCCGGATAAATTCTCGTCAGGAGAGTTCATATGAGGATCGCTGCTCTCGCTGCTGGCGCAGTCGGCGGCTACTTCGGTGGCCGCCTCGCGGCTCACGGCCACGACGTTCACTTCATCGCCCGCGGCGCTCATCGCGATGCGATTGCGCGCGACGGCCTGAAGATCGAAAGCGTCCACGGCGACCTGCATTTGCCGAAGGTCAACGTCACCGACGATCCTGCCAAGGTCGGGCCGGTGGACATCGTCGTGTTCGCGGTGAAGCTGTGGGACACCGAAAAGGCCGCAGCGCTGGCGAAGCCGCTGATCGGCCCCAACACCCGCCTGATCACGCTGCAAAACGGCGTCGACAGCCCCGAGCGCGTCGCTCCAATCATCGGCGCGGCGCAAACTGTCGGTGGCATCGCCTATATTGCGACAGTGATCGCCGCACCGGGCGTCATCAAGCACACCAGCCAGTTCGCAACGATGCGTTTCGGACATCCCGACAAGCACGCCGATCCGGTGCTCGACGAATTCGTGGCCGCTGCGAAAGCCGCCAAGCTCGATATCGATCTGTCCAAGGACATCGCGGTCGAGCGCTGGGAGAAATTTATCTTCCTCACGGCAATGGCCGGCGCCACCGCATCATTGCGCTCGCCGATCGGTCCCATCCGCGACGACCCGGAAACCAAGGCTTTCTTTCGCAAGCTGATGGAGGAGGCGTTTGCGGTCGGCAAAGCGAAAGGCGTCGCGCTCGACGCGGGCTATGTCGATGCCCGCATGGCTTTTTTGGAAAACAAGGTCGAGCCGGGAATGAAGGCCTCGATGGCGCACGACCTCGAGCGCGGCAATCGGCTCGAGCTGGATTGGCTCAATGGCAAGGTGCGCGCGCTTGGCAAAGAACTCAACGTGCCGACGCCGGCGTCAAACGCCGTATGGACGATGCTTAAGCTGCATCGGATGGGAAACTAGGCCCGCACCAGGTATTTGGCGTCGATCGGCATCGTCCAGACGACGCCGTCGGGCGGGAATTCGAGCGACACCGTGGCATCGAGCGAGGCGGCCATGCGTTTGAGCACGACATGGCCGAACCCCGTCGCTTTCGGCGGCGTCACTTTGGGGCCGCCGCGCTCGCGCCATACCAGATTGATGCCGCCTTTGCCGTCGTCACTCCAGGTGACATCGACGACGCCTTTCTGAACGGACAGCGCACCGTGTTTGGCGGCATTGGTGGCGAGCTCGTGCAAAGCGAGTCCGATCAATTGCGCGGCTTGCGGCGCGAGGCTGGCGTCGGGACCGTCGATATGGAAGCGCGCGGCGTCGAGCTCCTGCTCGGCGGCGCCGAAGGGCGTGAGCTGTAGTTCCAAGAGACCGCGCAGATCGGCGCCTTGCCAATCGCTCGCGACCAAGAGGTCGTGGCTGTGCGCCAGCGCCGAGATACAGCCGTAGAGCCGCTCTTCGAACTCGGGCAGGTTCTTCGCGCGCTGGCTGATCTGGCGGATCATCGCCTGCACCACCGCGAGGATGTTCTTGGTGCGGTGAGACAGTTCGCGGGTCGTGAAAGCGAGATGCTCCTCGTATTTCTTGCGCGCTGTGATGTCGATGTCGACGCCGCTATAGCGCTGCGGAACGCCGTCCTTGTCGCGAAACACCCGGCCGCGGCCAAAGATCCAGCGTATCTCGCCGTCCGGGCGCACGATGCGATACTCGGCTTCGTAAAGGTCTTGCCCGGTCGCCATCGCCTTGCGGAAATTGTTCACGACCTCGTCGCGGTCGGCGGGATG
>JAFBAG010000041.1 GCA_019247925.1 Pseudolabrys sp. | reverse complement strand
TCTTTTTCTTGAACATCTATCACCGCTGCCTCCAATTGATTGCCCAGATGATCCTGGGTTGATCGTGTGCGTAACCTAGAAGACTGATCCCGTGGGCACCCCGGCAGGCGAATCATAGCGCCTCATATTTTCTCGACTTTATAAGGGTACGAACGCGGGTACCGCGTAGAGGTGACCCGAGAAGTATCTGTTTTTATCTGCTTAACCGGGCTGCTTCGACTCCGCCCCTGGGCACCATTTTTTCTAGCACTGATGCCCGCAGTTCAATCCAAGCCCGCTAAGCGAAATCCTTCCAAGTATCTCTGCCGGTCGCCGGCGCGAACATACGGCAGTTCGTCGTCGATCCATTTTAACGTGAGATGAGGCAGAAACCTCTGCTTTAACAGACCAAGAGCCTTTACGGCCTCTTCCAATTCGCCGCCGAGCGCGCAATTGACGACCAGTGGCCGCCAAGCGGCAGAAAGATTGGGACTTTCTATGATGGCCCGACGAGCATACTCGCTTCCTTCGCGGTAGCGCTCACGAATAAAACATGACATGGAGCGAAGGTTGTTAGCCACACCAGCGTTACCGCGCGCAAACAGATCGCGCGCGCTCAGACTCGCTGCCTTGTCGGCATGAGCAAAGGCTGCGTCAGCACGTCCCAGGTAATTCAGCGACAATCCGAGAAGCCAATGCGCAGTGGCGAAGGTGGGATCGAGCGCCAGCGCCTTCTCGTATTTGGGAACCGCATCGGCTGGTCGCCTGCTCCAGGCAAGAACGTAACCAACCGCCAAATGCGACCACGGATCGTCAGCGTCGAGTTGCAGGGCTTGATGCGCTGCGGCCGATGCTGCCGCGGCAGCATCCCCGATCTTGTCCCAGCCCATATGCACACCGAGTGTTATCGCAAACGACAAGAGGCTGTGCGCTTTGGCGTAACCCGGATCGATCAGGACAGCGTTGTTCAAAAGAACGCGTGCCGCCTCAATGTCGGCCCTGGCGCGACTGTTCAGCAACGCCAAGGCACGGACGACGCATTCCCCCGCGTCGAACCTGTCTGGCGCCTTGCGCTTCGCGCGCAAATCCTCCGCCGTGTAGAGCTGAGGGCCTATCGCTGCCACGACCTGCTCGGTGATTTCGTCCTGGACCGCGAACGTGTCGGCGAGTTCGCGATCATAGTGCTCGGCCCAGACATGGTGCCCGGTCGTAGAATCAAGAAGCTGCGCCGTGATCCGCACCTGGTTGCTGGCTTTGCGCACGCTGCCTTCGAGTACGTACCGCGCATCGAGGTCACGGCCGACCTCCCTCACATCGACGGCTTTGCCTTTGTAGGCGAAGGCCGAGTTGCGCGCCGCGACGGAGAGCCACCGCACCTTTGACAAAGCGGTGGTGATGTCTTCCGCCATGCCGTCGGCGAAAAAACCCTGTTCCGGATCGCCGCTCATGTTGTTGAACGGAAGAACCGCGATTGATGGCTTTTCGGTTGGAGCCGGCCCGGGCGCTGAATGTTCTGCGCCGGTGCGGGCCTCAGTCACCGCCGTTTGCTCTTGCACCTCGCCGACGAAACGTACGCCTTTGCGCAGGAGCGTCTTGATAAGCCGCTGACCTTCGCCACTGTCACCGAGGACGACGCGCGCCGCGTTGATGCGGGTGGTAAGGGCCGAGTCTGAGACCGCCCGGCCTTCCCATATCGCGGCAACTAGGTCGTCCTTGGTGACGACGCGCTCGCGATGGCGGATCAGGTAAGCGAGCAGGTCGAAGACCTGCGGCGCGACCGCAATCAGGCTTTCGCCGCGCTGCAACTCGCGCCGGTCGGTATCGAGCACGAAATCTTCAAACAAATACCGCAACTTGGAGACTTCCGGGAACTTCGGCTCAGTTGAAAACAGCCTAGCACAACCCTCACGGAGCAAAATCAACGTCGCGGTAAGGGAAAAGGAAGCCGCCGGTAAAGCGAGGCCCGCAAACGTCCGGCATACTCGAAGCATCGGACCTACAATCGATCCTGGGGCACAGGCCATGTCATCGACCATCACACGCCGTCGGCTTCTCGGCGCGGCGGGAGCCGCTGCCGTTCTCGCCATCAACCCGCGTCCATTGCTTGCCCAAACCTATCCTAACCGACCTGTTCGGCTGGTTGCTCCATTCGCGGCCGGCGGACCCACCGACATCGTCGCCCGCCTGACCGGACAATGGCTGTCAGAGCGGCTCGGGCAACAATTCGTCATCGAGAACCGGCCGGGTGCGGGCGGGACCGTCGGCACTGAAGCTGTCGTGCGGGCGGCCCCCGATGGATATACACTGCTTCAAGTCGCCGCCTACAACGTCGTCAACGCGGCCCTCTACGACAACCTCAATTTCAACTTCGCCCGCGACATAACGCCCGTCGCGAGCATGATGAGCGTGCCGCTGGTCATGGTGGTCAGTCCGTCTCTGCCGGCAAAGACGATTCCCGAGTTCATCGCCTATGCGAAGGCGAATCCTGGCAAGATCAGTATGGCGTCGAGCGGGATTGGCGCGACGCCCCATATCTCCGGCGAACTCTTCAAGATGATGGCCGGCGTCGATTTGGTTCACGTGCCGTATCGCGGCGCCGGTCCCGCATTTGCCGACCTTATTGGTGGGCAAGTGCAGATGATGTTCGACTTCATCCCGTCGTCGGTCGAATACGTTCGTAGCGGCAAGCTGCGCGCGCTGGGCGTGACCTCCACGACGCGCGCCGCGGCATTGCCGGACGTGGCGCCGATCCGCGAATTCGTGCCGGGATACGAGGCGAGCGGATGGTTCGGACTCGGTGCGCCCAAAGGCACGCCCAGTGAGATTGTCGACGCGCTCAACAAGGCGATGAACGCGATCCTCAGCGATGACAAGGTGAAGGCTCGCCTCGCGGACCTCGGCGGCACTCCTCTAGCCGGTTCTACCGCAGACTTCGGGAAGCTGATCGCTGTCGAGTCGGAGAAGTGGGCGAAGGTGGTGAAATTTTCCGGCGTCAAACCAGGGTAATAGTCCGAAGACCGCTCAGGTTAGACAAATCCGCTCTAACCCGTTGATCTCCGTTGGTGGGTTAGACACTTTCGGCGGCGCTAACCGGTTGGAAATGCTGCGATAGGATTAGATGAAAATCGTCAAGATATCTCGCTCACGGGGCGTGCCGCCAGTTCGTCCAGCGGATCTTTAAGTGTTTTGCGTTTCATGGTGCTCACACCGCCGCGGGTACTAGCGGTCTGCCCAGCTCAATTGAAATACCGAGCGGAATGATACTCAATGAGTTCGTCCTGGAGGCCGCAACCGATCAAACATTACTCGACCCTTGTCAGTAGCATATTTAGACCGCTAATCCCGCCTGCGGCGTTGACTAAACGAGCGTCCTAACAGGCCCCGTGACAACCGCGGCGCCGAGCAAAACCCCTTAGTGAGCTAACGGTCGGATTTGGCCAAAGCATCGATCAGCCGTACCAGTGCGCTTTGGACTTTGGCATCGCCAATGCGAGTAAATGCCTGCACCAAATGCAACGCGCTCGTAGTTTTTAAGAATTCGAGGATCGGCTCGTCAGTCGCCTCGGACTGCTTTGCGGCTCCAAAGAAAAACGCTACTGGCACTTTGAGTTCGTCAGCAATCCGTTGCAGGCGACTCGCCGATATTCGATTGGTGCCTTTTTCGTATTTCTGGATCTGCTGGAAAGTCACTCCAAGCGCGTCACCAAGGGCGGACTGGCTTACGCCAAGCTCCATCCGGCGCAACCGAACACGGGCACCGACCGCCTTGTCGACTTTGTCGATGCCGTTTTTGGGAGAAGCCGCCACGCCGCTATGTTATCGGCTGCTTCCGAACAAGCAACGGGTGCCTATATGCGGTGGTAAGTTTTCTTGCGGTTGGCGATCGCAACAAAGCCGACGAGGCTGATCAGCGCGGCAGAAATCAGATAAAAGCTCGGCGCTCTTACCGGGCCGGCCTGCTCGATTAGGGCAGTGATAATGAAGGGCGCAAAACCGCCGAACAAGGTTACGGCGACGGCGTAGCTGATGGCAAGGCCGCTGCCACGATAACGCGGCGGAAACAGCTCGGCCATCAATGCTGGCAACACGCCGATATAAGCCGCGGTGAGAATACAAAGCCCGGCCTGCATGATAATCAGCCGAAAAAGACTCGGCGCGGCGGCAAGCCAAGCAAACGCGGGATAAGCAAAGAAGAGAATAAGAATCGCCGTCGGGGTGATGACTTTTAATCGGCCATAGCGGTCGGATAGGGCGCCGCTCAAAGGCGGTACTACGACCAGGATCAGCGCAGTGATGACGCCGCTGACAAAGCCGCTCTGGATCGGCAAGTGCAATTCGCGTTGAGCGTAGGTTGGCAGATATAAAATTGTATAGGTGCAGACCGTGCCGAGGGTGACAGCGCTCGCTGACAGGAGCGCCTCGGTCTTGCCGTGCTGCGCCAAGGCAGTGAGTGGGGCGGGGCTGGAACGGAATTCCAGGGTTTCGCTGGCATAGCGGCGCATCAGATAGCCGAGCGGTGCGATCAAGGCTCCAAACACGAAAGGCAATCGCCAGGCGCCGGCTTCGAGCGTCGGGGTGTCAAAACCCACAGTCAATGCTGCGCCGAACCCGGTAGCCAACAACGCCGTCACGCCTTGGCTGGAAAACTGAAACGCGGCAAAAAAGCCACGGCGCGCAGGATCCTGTTCTGCAAGGTAACTGGTGACGCTAGAGAATTCGCCGCCGACCGCGACACCTTGAATTATGCGGCCGACCAACAGGACGAGCGGGGCCCACAAGCCGATGGTAGCGAAGGTCGGCGTCGCCGCGATCAGTACGGTCCCCACGGTCATCAGCAGGGCAGAGGCGAGTAGCGCTGCCTTGCGGCCATGCCGATCGGCGTAGCCGCCGAGGATGACGGCACCGATCGGTCGAAATAGGAAAGTGACGCCAAAAGTCGCAAAGGCAAGCAGCAGCGGGATAACGTCGTTGTCGGGCGGAAAAAACAAACGGCCGAGAAGCGTCGCTAGGTAGCCAAAAATGACAAGGTCAAACCACTCGAGCGCATTGCCGAAATAGATCGCAGCGAATGCGAGTGAACGAGACCGGGTCGTTGTGGCCTTGCGCTTGCTCCCGCCCCTCATGCCGACAGTATAAGCCGCGGTGGCGCGCTTTGCTGCTCGGCGGTGATATTGCGGGGCTGATTGGCAGCCAAAAACGTCGCGATGGTCCGTCGGCTGGATGGCGGCAGCTCGATCACTGCTCGCAGGATTCTCAGCATTTCGGGATCCCGGCTCCAATAATACAGCTCGAGCACCGTTTCAGCTGAGGCCTCGCCGCTGATGAGATTGCGCATGAGCTCCCACACAGCGTCTTTGCGGTTGTGCGTGTCGGAAGGCGAAAGCGGGGTAGGGGCCGCCGTTTTCACAAGCGCTTGTCCTTAGCCGGAAAGGCGACTGAAGGGGCCGCTGCCGTCACGCGCGAGCGCCTCCGCGACTTGACTGCCCGATGATGGGGATGGGGCTCGCGATGAGCGGCCCCGGCCCCTGGCTCACGGTCGGTTAGGGCTTGGCGGAACGCTGCTAGCTCCTCATCGGATATTTGGAAATGATCCAGACGCAGTTGTAACACGGTCATCGCAAGCAATTGCGCCGCCATGACATGGCCGAGTCTGGCTACTTCGGGTCGTAAGCCTTCGAGCTGGTCGATGATCGCTTCGACGCGATGCGACACGAGCTTTGGAAAACCATTAGGCGACGCGCGGGTCATGCTCGGATTTTCCACGCGGTTGACACGAGAGCTGGGCAATCCACGCCGCTGTATCGGTCACCCGCGCATAAAGCGAAATAACCTGCGAGATCACGCGGTGCGCATCTGCCGGAGCAATGTCCTCGAGGGCATGGCTGGTCGAGGCGTCGAACAAGAACGTCATGGAATGCCCACGATGGAACGCATCGACTGCAGTGGATAGACATGCCGCCTCCCCAGCAAAACCGGCAACAACGAAATGCCCGCCCGCCTGGTCGATCAGATTAGCGAAGGGTGTGCTGGCATAGCAGGACGGCTTGGCGCGCTCGAACACCATTTCCGACCGTTGGGGGGTGAAGCCTTCAATCCAGTCTGCGAAGGGAGAAGCGGCATTGAAAAATGCCGACTTGCCGATCCAGCGCACGAAGGCGACCGGTAAACCAAGCTGGCGCGCAGATGAGAGAGCCGCGCGGCAGCGTTCGAGAGCCGCATCGGCATGAGGCAGCGCGAGCCTGCGAGGCGAGGCGACGTATTCCTGTTGCACGTCGACGAGCACGAGCGTTGGAATGTGCCGAGAGTCGATATAGCTGCGCAGATCGAAATGGACCGTCACGCTGCGTTCTCCGCGACGGAGGGCCGCGTGACGGGGCGCGATGCCGACTTCTCGAGAATCCCCGGCATATGCCAGCGGCCTTCAGGACGAATCATCACATAGGGATCAAGTCCGATGGTGATGGATTGCGGGCTTGCTTTCATATCGAGGCGAATTTCGACGTAGTCGAAATCCGAGAACACGAATTCAGGAGCGCCCGGGATCGGCTTGAAGCCGAAGCGGCCCCAGAAATTGACCAAGCGTCTTTGCGCGTGCCCGTAAAGCACTTCGTAGCCTTTGACCCGACAAAGTTCGATGCCGGCCCGCACGACCTGGAAAGCGATCCGGGTGTTGCGGTATTCTTTGCGCACAGCGAGCCGCTCGATTTTTGCAAAACCAGCGAATGTCCGGATGCGCATGCAGGCCGCTGGCTCTTCGCCGACATAGCCGAGTAGATGGGTGGCGCAGAAATCGTTGTCGTCGAACTCTTCTAGGTAGGGGCATGCCTGCTCGGCGATGTAGACCGCGCTGCGGATCGCGATCATCTTCATGATGTCTTCGATTGAGCGCGCCATCGTGACGCTCAAGGCGGGAGCTTTGTTTCGACCGGGGCGGTAACGATCATAAAGCGGAAGACTTTCGTTCTCCTCAGATCGGGTCAGGATGTGAAGATGCGATGCGTTTTGTCCGCGATAATCCGTGCGCCGTTGGAACCCCATGATCTCAAGGAAACGCTGGCCTTTGCGGGTAATCGCCCGCGCAAAGATATCGGCCTCGCGATAAAGCGGGGTCCACATTTTTTCGAATGCGAGAGGGATGCCGGCTGAGAGGCCGTCCCGCCCGTGCATGCACCACAGATAGATACCTGCGGGCTTTTGGTTCTGTCGGCACAACAATTCGCTACTCGGATTGCTGCCATCGAAGCGGCCGGCCAAAAGTTCGCGGAGCCCCGCGTCGTTGAGCAGTAAAAACGCAGCGAAGCCTTGTGCGTTCGGATAAGCCGTGTCGTGCTCAGGCCGCCGTGCGATTGCCCAGAACGTATCCGGATTTTGCTTCATGACCCGCAACACAACCTCCTTGGGCGCGAGCCCGATCACGTCTTCGGAGGCCCGCGCGAGCAAGGCTTCGACCTCATCAGCGCTGGGGGTGAAAACAATGATGTCTTGGGCGATCTCATCAAGATTCGCCGCTGGCAGGGGGTGCTTGGGATCGGCCAGTGGCGCGGCTTTAGCCGCATTGGCGGTCTTGTAGTCGTGAGCTGTCATTGTGCGCACCCTTCCTGGTTGCAGCCGTCCAGTTTGTCTGAAAAGCTTACGCACTTCGCGGAGGCGCGTATGCATTCGACGGCGCAAAGGGGTGTTCCGCAAAAGGAACACGCAACCATCGAGGTGCTGGGTTCGGCACTCGATTGGGACAGCGTGCGCCTGTTCCTCGAAGTCGTTCGTTGCGGCTCGTTTCGCTCGGCGTCGGATCGGCTGAAGGTTTCTGTCAACGGATTGCGGCGCAGCGTCGACGAACTCGAGCGCCGCCTTGGCGTCGCGCTGATCACTCGCCATGTCGACGGCACCCGATTGACCGATGAGGGCACCAAGGTATTCGACGCGGCGCAGCGCATGGAGGCGGCTGCCTTTGACGTCGTCCGGGCCAAGGATTTCTC
>JAFBAG010000307.1 GCA_019247925.1 Pseudolabrys sp. | reverse complement strand
GCCTCCTCCGAGGAAATCACGCGGTCCTGTCTCGACCACATCGAGGCGATCGAGGGCCAGGTCCAGGCTTTTGCCCATTATGATCGCGAGGTCGCGCTTCGGCAGGCGCGCGAGAGCGACGATTTCAGGCGCAGCGGCAAGGGGACCGGCCCGCTGCACGGCGTTCCGGTCGCGCTCAAGGACATCATCGACACCGCCGATTGGCCGACCGAATGCGGCACTGCGATCATGTCCGGCCGGCGGCCCCGCGCCGATGCGACCATCGTCGCGCGGCTGCGCGCGGCGGGCGTCGTCATCGTCGGCAAGACGGTGACGACCGAGATGGCGTATTTCACGCCCGGCAAGACGCGCAATCCGCGGAATCTCGACCACACGCCGGGCGGCTCGTCGTCCGGCACCGCGGCCGCAGTTGCGGCGGGGATGGTGCCGCTCGCGATCGGGTCGCAGACCAACGGCTCGATCATCCGGCCTGCGTCGTTCTGCGGCGTCTTCGCCATGAAGCCAAGCCACGGTCTGGTCTCGCGGGCTGGCGTGCTGCCGCTCTCGCGCACGCTCGATCACATGGGTCCATTCGCACGCTCGGTCGATGATTTGGCGCTTGCGCTCGATGCCGTTTCCGGCTTCGACCCTGCCGATCCAGACACCCGCCCGCTGGCATCGCGCAATTTTCTGCAGACGGCGCGCGAGGACTTCGGCCTCGAACCCCGGTTCGCCTTCGTCAAGACACCAGTGTGGGAAAAGGCCTCGCCGGACGCGCGCGCCGGTTTTGAGGAATTGGCGGCCGAACTCGGCGATGCCTGCTTCGCCTACGATCTGCCGCCGCATTATGCCGAGGCCTGGCCTGCGCATCGCGCGGTGATGGCCGCGGAAATGGCGCACAATCTTGGCCGCCTCGCTGACAAGGGTGGTGACAAGGTCTCCAGGCGCTTCCACGATCTGATGGCGGAAGGCCGCAAGGTCACCGCCACGGATTATCTTGATGCGCTGCAGATGCGCCGCGTGATGCAGGGCGCGATAGAAGAACTGTTCCAGCAGGAAGCCAGCGCGATCCTCACGCCTGCGGCGCCCGACGTCGCGCCAAAGGGTCTCGAAGCGACCGGCGACCCGGTGTTCAATTCGCTTTGGTCGCTGCTCGGCCTGCCGGCCATCACTCTGCCGCTCCTGAGCGGCGAGGGCGGTCTGCCAATTGGCGTCCAGCTCGTCGGCGCGCCGGGCGATGACGGGCGGTTGCTGCGCACCGCGAACTGGCTGGTCAACAAGCTCGGCTGAGACAGCCCCATCGCGTCCTTGCTAGGCTTGCGCGGGGAGGGCGCGGATGTCGAACTCGGTGACATTGCCGCTGTGGCTTGTCGTCTTGATCGGCGTATTGTCGGTCCTCGCGGCGATAGACCGGATCGTCATTCCCGGTTTCCGTTGGCTGATGCGCCGCCGGCTTAACCGGGCGATCGATGAACTCAATACGCGCCTCAAGCTGCGCATTCAGCCGCTCAAGCTCGCCAAGCGCGCCGCACTGATCGATCAGCTGGTGTTTGATCCCGACGTGCTCGACGCGGTGGCGCAATATGCTCGCGACAACCACGTAACGCGTGAAGCCGCGCAGGAGCGGGCGCGCCGTTACGCCCGCGAGATCGTCCCGTCTTTCTCGACTTACGCCTATTTCGGTATCGGCGCGCGGCTCGCCCGCCTCCTCTCGACGGTGCTTTATCGCGTCCGGCTTGGCTACATGGATGAGGACGCGCTGCGCACGGTCGACCCGGACAGCGCCGTGATCTTCGTCATCAATCACCGCTCCAACATGGACTATGTGCTGGTCACCTACATGGCCTCGACCCGCACCGCGCTGAGTTATGCCGTCGGTGAGTGGGCACGGGTCTGGCTTCTGCAAAGCATCATCCGTTCCATGGGCGCCTACTTCGTGCGCCGGGATTCCAGTGAGCCGCTCTACCGGCGTGTTCTGGCGCGCTATGTTCAGATGGCGGTGGCAGGCGGACTCGCCCAGGCCGTTTTTCCCGAAGGCGGACTGACCCGCGACGGACGGCTGCGGGAGCCGAAACTTGGCCTGATCAGTTACATGGTCAGCGGCTTCGATCCGAAAGGGCCGCGCGACGCCGTGTTTATCCCCGTCGGCATCAATTACGACCGCGTGCTCGAAGATCGCATCCAGACCGGATTGGTCGGGCTCGAAGCGAAACAGCGCCCGGCCACGCGGTTCAATCCCGGGATTTTCCTCAAGCATTTCCTGACTCACATCGCGCTGCGTTTGCGCGGCCGCTGGTATCGTTTCGGCTATGCCTGCGTGAGCTTCGGCGCCCCCGTGTCGCTGCGCGATTACGCCAATGCGCGTGGCGTCGATTTTCGCATGTTGGACCGCGAGGCGCGCTTTGCGGAAGTGGAACGGCTGGCGAAACTGCTGATGGACAAGGTCGGCACGGTCGTGCCGGTCCTGCCCGTCGCGCTGGTCGCGACGGTGCTGCTCGACGCATCGGCACCGCTTTCGGCATTGGAGCTCAAAGTGCGGGTGAGCGAACTCATCCGGCGTCTGACGCAAGCCGGCGCCCACGTGCATATTCCGCGCGGCGACCATGATTACGCCATCGAGGTTGGCCTGCGTATGGTGCGGCTGCGGCATCTGGCCGAGGAAAACGACGGCCTGTTTCGCGCGAAGGACGACGAGAAGTTGCTGCTGCGCTATTACGCCAATTCGATCGCGCATCTTCTTGAGGAAAAGCCCCTGGCTCACGCTGCCGAGTGACCTGTTGCCTTGACGCGGCCACCGTCGCGCGGCATTGCGGATGCTCTGCGCGCCGAGCGACCTTCACCCGGAGTTTTCATGCTGCGTCACTGGCCCATCGCCGGCATTTGGCTTGTATTTGGTATGCTCGCGGCGGGAAGTGGCGCGGCGCTCGCGCAGGAATTTCCCTTCAATCGCGATCTGCTGCTCGATGCGCGTCCGATGCGGCCCGGCAAGCGCATGCCGGGAATATCCGTTGCACCGGATGGCAGCGCCGTCCTCGATTTATGGTGCCGGTCAATTCCGGCGCGGGTGACGATCGGCGGCGATACCGTGGAGGTCGAAGCGCCGGAGTTGCCGGCCGAGCCGCCGGCACAGCAGAGCGCCGGTCAGTGCACGCCCGAACGGATGGCCGCCGACGAGGCGATGCGCATGTTTCTCCTCGGCGCCACAAATTGGCGTCGCAAGGGCGACGCGGTGGAATTCTCCGGCGCGGCGACCCTGCTGTTCCGGCCGATGACGAATTAGCGGGACCGCGCAACAAAAAGGCCCGGCATGACCGGGCCTTTTTCTTTTCATCGCAGCGGTGATTACATCATGCCGCCCATGCCACCCATGCCGCCACCCGGCATCGCCGGCGGAGCCGCTTCACGCGGCGCTTCCGCGACCATGGCTTCCGTGGTGATGAGCAGGCCCGCGACCGAAGCGGCATCCTGGAGTGCCGTGCGCACAACCTTGGCCGGATCGATGATGCCCTTCTGCACCATGTCGACGTAATCCTCGGTCTGGGCGTCGAAGCCGAAAGTTTCGGACTTCTCCTCCATGATCTTGCCGACGACGATCGATCCCTCGACGCCGGCATTTTCCGCGATCTGGCGGATCGGGGCTTCGAGCGCCTTGAGGACGATGTTGATCCCGGCCTGGACGTCGGAGTTGCCGTTGGTCAGTTTGCCGACCGCCTTCTTGGCGCGCAGCAGCGCGACGCCGCCGCCCGGCACGATACCTTCCTGAACCGCGGCGCGGGTGGCGTTGAGCGCATCCTCGACGCGATCTTTCTTTTCCTTGACCTCGACCTCGGTCGCGCCCCCGACCTTGATGACGGCGACGCCGCCGGCGAGCTTCGCCAGCCGCTCTTGCAGCTTCTCGCGGTCGTAATCGGAAGTGGTTTCCTCGATCTGCTGTTTGATCTGCGCGATACGGCCCTCGATGTCGGCCTTTTTGCCGGCGCCGTTGACGATCGTGGTCTTCTCCTTCTCGATCAGCACCTTCTTGGCGCGGCCGAGCATCTGGAGCGTCACGGATTCGAGCTTCATGCCGAGCTCGTCGGAGATCGTCTGGCCGCCGGTGAGGACCGCGATGTCCTCGAGCATGGCCTTGCGGCGGTCACCGAAGCCCGGCGCTTTTACCGCCGCGACCTTGAGGCCGCCGCGCAGCTTGTTGACGACCAGAGCCGCAATCGCCTCGCCTTCGACGTCTTCCGAGATGATGAGCAGCGGCTTGCCGGACTGCACCACCGCTTCGAGCACCGGCAGCATGGATTGGAGACCCGAAAGCTTTTTCTCGTGCAGGAGGACGTAGACGTCCTCGAGCTCGGCCGTCATTTTCTCGGAATTGGTGATGAAGTACGGCGAGATGTAGCCGCGGTCGAACTGCATGCCCTCGACGATCTCGACATCGGTCTCGAGCGCCTTGGCTTCCTCGACGGTGATGACGCCTTCGTTGCCGACCTTCTGCATCGCCTGGGCGATCATCTTGCCGATATTGGCATCGCCGTTCGACGAGATCGTGCCGACCTGGGCGACTTCGGCCGACGAGCCGACTTTCTTCGCGCGCTTCTCGATGTCCTTGACCACCGCTTCGACGGCGATGTCGACGCCGCGCTTGAGGTCCATCGGGTTCATGCCGGCGGCGACCGATTTGGCGCCTTCCTTCACGATCGCCTGAGCGAGCACGGTCGCCGTCGTGGTGCCGTCGCCGGCGATGTCATTGGTCTTCGAGGCGACTTCGCGCACCATCTGCGCGCCCATATTCTCGAACTTGTCTTCGAGTTCGATTTCCTTGGCGACGGTAACACCGTCCTTGGTGATGCGCGGCGCGCCGAAGCTCTTGTCGAGCACGACGTTGCGGCCCTTGGGGCCGAGTGTCACCTTCACCGCATTGGCGAGAATGTCGACGCCGCGCAGCATGCGGTCGCGCGCGTCACCGGAAAAACGTACGTCCTTGGCAGCCATGTCACTTCACTCCACAAATCGGTTGGATCAGGCGATCACGCCCATGATGTCGGACTCCTTCATGATCAGGAGATCCTCGCCCTCGAGCTTGACCTCGGTGCCCGACCATTTGCCGAACAGAACGCGGTCGCCGACCTTCACATCGGGCTTGATGAGCTTGCCGGCCTCGTCGCGCCCGCCGGGGCCAACGGCGATCACTTCGCCTTCGGACGGCTTTTCCTGGGCGCTGTCGGGAATGATGATCCCGCCCTTGGTCTTTTCTTCAGCGGTGACGCGGCGGACGACGATACGGTCGTGCAGCGGACGAAATCTGGTCTTGGCCATAACCCCTCACTCGACACGGCGAGCCGGAAAAACCCAGTGACAGAACGACTTAGCACTCGCTCGCCCGGAGTGCTAAACCGCCCGCTAGGTATGGAATTGCGCAGAAAGTGTCAAGCAATCGGCATTAGGTTCGGCTTGCCCTTGCCTTTATTGGCTCACACAGTCGCACGACCGGGAGCTCGTATGTTGTCACGTAAAACCTTGTTTGCCGCCTTGGCCGCGCTGGCGCTGGCCGGCTGTTCGGGCGGCATGCCGAGCTTGCCCAGCCTGTTTCCTTCGACCCCGGCGGAGCCGCCGCCGCCGACCCCCGTGCCGGCCTTGCCGCCGGCTTTCCCGCCGCAAGACATCGTAGGGCGCTGGGGCCTTGCCGCCTATCACAAGGCGGAAGATCGCGAACGCACCGAGGCGGCCGCCGCCAATCAGTGCCGTCAGCCCTACATCATCACCCTTGGCCCGACCGGCGGCGTGATGATGCATTTGGCGGATCAAGCCCAGCCCGAGGAATTGCGCCTCAAGGGCGCGCCGGGCAACCGCACCTTTATCGGTCCCGAAGGCGAAGCTGGTGCCCAGCAAGACCGCGAGGTCGTGTCTTTCAATGGCCGCGTCCTGATCACGCGCTTTGTTGATCCGGAAGTCCATGGGCGTTACGGCGACATGGTCTATGTGCGCTGTGGCGCGGAAGGTGAGAAGAAGCCGCCGCCGAAACGCCGCGCGGCGGCCAAGCCAAAACCCGCCGCCGCACCCGCGGCGCGTCCTGTGCCACCGGCACCTGCGCTGGCGCGCTAGCCGCCATTCCCCGGCGCTGATTGCCGGAAGCCTCCCGGCACTTCATGATGCGGTTCCCTATGACCGCGTCGCGCGATTTCATTTTCGGCCGCTGGCGCGCCGTGCTCGTGCTCGGCGTCACGCAAATCCTGCAGTGGGGCGCGATCTTCTACACGCCGGTCTTGGTCGTGCCGCTGATCGCCGCCGACCGTGGCTGGTCGATCTCCTTCGCGATGGGTGGCTTTTCCTTCGGGCTGCTGGCGGGCGGACTGTCGGCCCCGATCGTTGGCCGGTCGATCGACCGCTTCGGCGGGCATGTCGTCATGGGCATCGGTTCGCTGGTCGGCGCCGCAGGGCTCGCTTTGATTACGATGGCCGCGCATCCGGCGGCCTATTACGGCGTGTGGATCGTGCTCGGTGTCGGGATGGCGGCTGGACTTTACGATCCGGCCTTTGCCACGCTTGGCCGGATTTTCGGCACCGGCGCGCGCCGCGCCATCACCTTGTTGACGCTCGCCGGGGGCTTTGCATCCACCGTAAGCTGGCCCGTTACCCATCATCTGCTCGTCAACGTCGGCTGGCAGCGCACCTATCTGATCTATGCGGCTGTACTCGCGGTGATTTGCGCGCCGCTTCACGCTTTTTTATTGCCGCGGGAGCGTTTCGATCATGCCGCCGCGCCGCTGCCGGAAGGCGTCAAGCCGCACAGAATCTATCCGCCTCACGGGCTGATTTTCCTGCTCGTGGCGGCGGCTTTCACCACCTATGCCTTCGTGCCCTCGGGCATGTCCGCCCATCTGCTCGCGATCTTCAAGCGCGCGGGTATCGATGCGGCAACCGTTGTGTGGATCGGCGCATTATTCGGCCCCGCGCAAGTCGGCGCGCGAATCCTCGAACTCACCTTTGGCGGCAATATGCATCCGGTCTGGATCGGCCGGATCGCATTGACCTTGTTGCTTTGCGCCTTCGCGATGCTGGCGCTGCTCGGCTTCTCGGTGCCGGTCGCGGCGGCTTTCGCCCTGATGTTCGGCGCCGCCAACGGCCTCATCACCATCGCGCGCGGCGCCGTGCCGCTCGCTCTGTTCGGCGCGGCGGGCTACGGCCGTCTGATGGGCCGGCTAGCCATGCCGTTCCTGCTGATGCAGGCGGCGGCGCCGCTGGTCATGGCTTTTGTCGTCGAGCGCTTTTCCGACCCTGCGGCGCTGTCGCTGACCGCGGCTTTCGCGGCCGTTGCGCTGGCTTGCTTCGTCCTGATCCGGCGGCCCGCCTAGCGCTGTCGGCGAGCTCGATCCACACCGGGGCGTGGTCGCTGGCGCCCGGCTTACCGCGCTCGCTGCGGTCGACCGCGGCGCCGTGCAAACGCTTTGCCAAATCCGGGCTGAGCAGGAGATGATCGAGCCGTAGACCTGCGTTACGCGGCCACCGATTCCGAAGATAGTGCCAGAACGTGTAAATCCGCTCATCGCCGTGAAGCTCCCGCAAGGCGTCGGTCCAACCTTGGCGGACGAGGCGCGCGTAGGCGGCGCGGCTTTCAGGCTGCACCAGCGCGTCATCGTCCCAGGATTTGGTCGGATAGATATCGAGCCCGGTCGGCGCGACGTTGTAATCGCCGGCGAGCACGACTGGCACTCTTTGGCGCAGCAGCCGGCCGGCGTGAGCGTGTAGACGCTTGAACCAGGCGAGCTTGTAGTCGAATTTCGGCCCGGGCTGCGGATTGCCGTTCGGAAGGTAGAGGCAGCCGACCACGATGCCGTTGATCGCCGCTTCGATGTAACGGCTTTGGGTATCGGAGATGTCGCCCGGGAGCCCTTGGCGGATCAGCACCGGCTCGGTTTCACGGGCGAGGATAGCGACGCCGTTCCAGGTCTTTTGCGCGTTCCAGACCGCGCCGTATCCGGCCTTCTCGATTGCAGCGCGCGGCAGCGCGTCATCCGCGGATTTCAGCTCCTGCAGGCAAACGACATCGGGCTTTGCGCGTCGCAGCCAATTCAGCAGGTTCGGCAAGCGGCGATTGATGTTGTTGATGTTGAAGGTCGCGATCTTCATGGGTCCTGAGTCGGTGCCACCGTCAGCTTGAGCAACCTTGTTCCGAGTTTGACGTTGGAGGGAAGGCAAACCAAGGAGCATTCGCATGCCAAGAGACTTGATCGCGCCGCGCGGCAACAAGCGCTACGTGCGTCGCAAAAAAGGACGGTTCACCAAAAAGCAGGTGTCGGTGGGGCGGTCCCTCGCGGCTGACCGGCGCAGCAAGGCCAAGCGCAAGGTCAAGAAAGGTGAGGGCGATCGCGGTGACGTGCGCCGCAGCCGGCGCAAGAAGCGCAGCTAGGCGCAGCCTTCGAGGCCGCCTTCGGCGAACATGGCGTCGATATCCCGCTGGCTCGCATGGCCTTGGTCGCCCTCGAGCCGCGGACCATTGATCAGCCGGGCTGGCTCGGGCGGCGCGGCTGCGTGGCGGCGCAGCTTTTCAAGTCCGCCCCAATGTGCTGATAGCGCGGCGATCCTCTGCTCAACGAATTTGAGGGTCGCCACCGCCTTGGCAATGCGCTGGCCGGATAGATCTTGAAAGTTGCAGGCCTCATAGACCCGCGTGACGTTTTCGAGGACGTCCTGCGCGACGCCGCGCTTGTAATCATCCTGCAGCGTCGCAACCAGGGCGCGCGCGCCTTCGTCGGCGGCTTCGGCCGCTTTTAGAATCTGATTGGTCGCTTTCTCCATGCCGCCGATCGCGGCGTTGAGCTCGTGACCGGCCCGCGTCATGCACGCGCCCTCGGGCCCGTTTCCCGCGAGTGCGACGAGATCCTCGCGGCTGCGATCGACGGCTTCATAAATCGCTGAGAGCTCCCGCTCGAGCCGCGCGACATCGGCGCCGTTCGGCTGCGCCGCGGGTGCGGCTTTTTGCGCGAGCGGCGAACGCGCGCGCGTCAACATCGCCTCGATGCGGAAAGTCTTACGCTGCACGCAACGCCCCCAATTCCCCAAAGCTTTTTAAGGGCACAGCGCTTAACGCCGCCTTGCGGCGCCCGATTAACGCGGCATTGACCATGCTCGCGCGCGTTTTACTCAAAATAAAGCCTAAAGCGACGCGCTCGAACACGTTACCGCCAAACCCCGCGCGTTTTACCAATCGGTTTTTTGTTCGCCGCGATACTGGTCGCGCAAGGGGAGTCGCGTGATGCGCGTCGCGTTGGCGATAGGTTTGCTCTGCGTTTCAAGTGCCGCGTCGGCGCAGCACTATGGCCGCCCCGCGCAGCCTTATTACGTCGTGCAGCAGACGCCGTCGGATCGCACGGATCTCGGCGGCGGCTTCATCGAGTATCTGTTCGGCGAGCGCGGCCCGCGGCCGATCACGGCTCCGTCGCCGCAACCGCAGTACGATCAGCGCCCGATCTATCAGACGAGTGCCCCGCCACAGGCGGCGCTCGACCCGCAAAGCTATTACCAGACTGATCCACGCTATCTTCCGCAGGACGTCGACTATGCAGGCGACGAGCCCGTCGGGACGATCGTTGTCGACACGCCGAGCAAGTATCTCTTTCTGGTGACCGCACCGGGCAAAGCGAGACGCTACGGCATCGGCGTTGGCCGGCCGGGCTTCACCTGGTCGGGTTCGCACACCGTGACGGCAAAAAAGGAATGGCCCGATTGGCGGCCGCCGGATGAGATGCTGGTCCGCCAGCCGTGGCTGCCGCAGTTCATGGCCGGCGGTCCGAATAACCCGCTCGGCGCGCGCGCTCTTTATCTCGGCTCGACGCTCTACCGCATCCACGGCTCGAACGAGCCCTGGACGATCGGTCAGAATGTTTCCTCGGGCTGCATCCGCATGCGCAACGAAGACGTCATCGATCTCTACGACCGCGTCAAAGTCGGCGCGCGCGTCGTCGTGATCTGACGTCAGGCGTCGCTGCTGCCGAAATCGCCGCCGCTATCGCTGCCGAAGTCGGTGTCGAAATCGCCGCTGTCCGCAACATTGAAGCCGCCGGCATTGTCCGCCGATTCATAATTGGTCTTGGAGTCGTCGAAGGGGCCGCGGTTGGCCTCGTCACCCCAAGGCGAACCCTGCTGCGAGTCGAAAGCCGAGGCAGCATGGCCGCGGTTGCCGAACATCGAACTCAAACTGTTCATGAGCATCGCGCCGCCGATCACGCCGACGGCGCTGGCTGCGGCAGTGCCGAGGAAAGAGCCGCCGCCGCCAATCGGCGATTGCTGGCCGCCATAGCGAGGGTCATTGGCGGGCACCGAAGGCACCGAGCCGCGCCCTCCCAGGAACATATTGCGCATGCTGTCGAGGAAACCGCCTTGCTGCTGCGGCTCTTCACCGGACAATTCGCGGATGCGCGCTTCGGCGCGCTTGAGCGCCTCGTCCTGAACAAGGACGGTCTGCACCAGGGGATAAATCGCATGCGGCGCTTGCTGTAGCCCCTCGGCAATTGCGCGCTCCGCCGCGGGATCGCGCGGCGCATTTTCCAGGCGAGCAAGCTTGTCGAACAGTTCGTCGACGAGCTGACGTTCTTGCGGCGTCATGGCGTTCCTCCGTGCTCCTACAGTTGAATCTAGGAACGCGAATGTGGCCGCGCTAGGTCACGCCAGGGTGACGCCTTTTGTCGCAAGCAGGTGATCAAAAGCGGTCGAATTGAAAAACTCAAATTCGCGCTCGCGCTGGCTGGTCAGGGGATCCAGCGCCAGCAAGTCGGCGTCGACCTGCCCCGGATGGCACATGACAACGCCGCCGTCGGGTAGCCCTGCCAGAAACCCCTCAAATAGGGAGGGAAAATCCCGGTTGGTCGAGAAATCGTATGTGCCGGCAAAGGCTGGATTGGTTCGGACGGTCAGGGCAGCGGCTTTGCGGCGAAAGCGCACGCTTAAAATGTCCAGAATCAGCGCTTTGCGGTCGCGCGTTTTATGCGGCGCCGTGGGTGCGCGGCCGCATTGCCGCACCCAGGCCTGCGGCGCGTGCAACGCCACCGCGGCGAGGAAAGCATCGCGGATTTGCGGCAGCAACTGTACGTGCTGATGACCGTCAACGAAATCCGGAGGGCGGCCGAACAACGCCTTGAAGCGCTCAATTTGAGCGACAATCTCGGCTCGCAGACGCGACCGATCAAGCCGGTAGAGCAGGGCGCGCTGCATAAGCTGGGGCAGCGGGTCGAACTTGGCGGAGGCAAGGGGCTGGTAAGGTGCAGTGAGCGTGACGTGCAAGCCGATCTGGGCTTTGCCTGCGGCGGATTTCGTGAGCGCGGTGACTTCAGTGGCCTCGCATCCGGGCGCCACCACCATCACCGAGGTCGCGCTGAGCTTGCGATGTTCTACGAGCTCGCGAATGGCGCCGTTGATCGCGCGGGTGAGCCCATAATCATCCGCGCACAGGACGATTTTTCGCATCGCGGCTCAGGGCGCCGGGCGCTCGGCATCAGCCCGGGTTTTGAGCCGATGTTCCGCGATGAAATAGACCGGGCGGCCTTTGGTTTCCCACATCAGCTTGCCGATATATTCACCCAGAATGCCGATCATCACGAGCTGGACGCCGCCTAGCACCATCAGTCCGACCGCGAGCGAGGGATAGCCGGGCACGTCTTTGCCATAGAGGACCGTCTCGAGAACGATAAGGAAGCCAAAGATAAGCGCCAGCGCCGCAATCAATACGCCGAGCAAACTCGCTAGCCGCAATGGCGCAACCGAGAACGAAGTTAACCCCTCGATCGACAGACCGATGAGCGAACGCATCCCCCAATTCGATGCGCCATGCGCGCGCGGCGCGGGTTCGTAATCCACGCGAACCTGCCGAAAGCCGATCCAGCTTGCCATGCCTTTGAGAAAGCGGTTGCGCTCCGGCATCGCGCGCAAAGCCGTGACCGCGCGGGGAGACAGCAGCCGGAAATCACCGGCATCCTTGGGGATTTCGTGACGGGCGTTCCAATTGAGCACGGCGTAAAAAGCTTTCGCGCTCATCTGCTTGAGCCACGGTTCATTGGCCCGGTGCGCCTTGGCGGTGAAGACGACGTCATAGCCATCGTCGAGCCAGCGCGAAACCAAAGTTTCGACCATTTGCGGCGGGTGCTGGCCGTCGCCGTCCATAAAGACCACCGCGCCAAATCGCGCGTGGTCGAGACCGGCAAGCAGAGCCGCCTCCTTGCCGAAGTTCCGCGATAGCGCGACCACCTGGATATCCACATCGTCGGCCTGAAGTCCGCTGGCGATGCGATAGGTTTCGTCCCTGCTACCATCGTCGACATAGACGATTTCGAGCCGCATCTGCCGCGTTTTCTTCAAGTTACGCGCAAGCGCGACGAGTTCGCCGTGCAGCTTTTCCAAACTGCGCGCCTCGTTGAACACCGGCACGACGATCGAAAGCTCCGGGCCTGATCGGCGCATCGTCGTCGTCTTCGTCGGTCGGCGGGCCATTGTTCTTCCTTGCAATAAGCCTATAGCGCAAACGCGCAATTTTGTCGCGCCGCGAAATCTGTTAACCCGGCGCGATGATCGACATCCGCCTGGGCAAGCACGGCCTGCTGCGCAAAGCTCTGAGCTTCGGGCTTGTCGGCGTTTTCAATGCTGGCGTTGATTTCTGCATATTCTCGGTGGCCTATCTGGTGCTCGCCCTGCCGATCATCGGCGCCAATCTGCTGGCTTGGCTCGTAGCCGTCACGTCTTCGTACGTTCTCAATACGAAATTCACATTCGCCGCGGAATCGGGGCGCAGGCTGAGCGTGCGTTCCTATTTCATGTTTGCCGTCGCGCAACTCGCGGGCTTCCTTGCCAATACCGCGACGGTTTTTGCGTGCTCGTATTTCATGCCGGTACTTGTCGGCAAGGTTCTGGCGATCGGCGCGAGCTTCCTCGTCAACTTCTCGCTGTCAAACTTCGTGGTGTTTCGGAAACGCAGTTAGGCAAGACGCTCGGCAAGCCGGGCGAAGAGCGGATTCTCGCGCGAGAACACATAATCCAGATCGGCGACGGCGACGGCTTCGGCGCCCTTGTCGCGGAGGAACGCGGTCAGAGCGTAAACCTCATCGGGCGGGCAGTGCAGGGTGAGCATGCCGGATGACGTCGGCCCGCCGAAGGGTGTTTCGACGCCGAACCTTTGCTCGGCTTCCGAGACCAGCGCGTTATCGCAGGCGGCAAAACGCGCGCGCACTTCGCGAAACGCGCCGGCGCGGCCCTGCGCGGCAATGCGATCCAGAATAATGCGGGCGATTTCTCGCTCCCGTTCGCCCCACGCCGCCGCGCGCGAGGCCACAAGGTTGGCTTGCGAACGCAGAATGGTGCCGTCCTCGACGATCTTGAGGGCATTGGCGGCCAAAGTCGCACCGGTCGTCGTGATGTCGACGATCATTTCCGCGGTCCCTGCGGCCGGCGCGCCTTCAGTGGCGCCCGCGCTTTCGACGATGCGGTAGTCGATGACACCATTCTGGGAGAAGAAGTTGCGGGTCAAGTTAACGTACTTGGTTGCGACCCGCATTTTGCGGCCGTGGTGATGGCGAAATGCCGTGGCGACGTCGTCCACGTCGGCCATGGTACGCACATCGATCCACGCCTGCGGCACGGCAACCACCACATTGGCGAAACCGAAGCCGAGCCCCGTCACCAGCACGACCCGCGCGTCGACGTCAGGCATCATTTCGCGCACCAAATCCTCGCCGGTAACGCCCATGTGCACCGCGCCTTGCGCCAGCTGGCCGGTGATCTCGGACGCCGAAAGATAAGCAACTTCGACACCGTCGAGCCCGGCTATGGCGCCGCGATAGTCGCGCGCGCCGCGCGGCTTGATGAGAGCCAGCCCGGCGCGGGCGAAAAACTTTTCGGCATTGTCCTGAAGGCGGCCCTTGGCCGGCACCGCGATGACGAACGGGCCGCTCATGACGCGCTCCCGTAAATAGCGAGGCGCTCGACCCATACCGAAAAGCCGACTGCCGGAATGGGTTGTGTGCTGCCGAGGCGGCTCAAGAGCGCATCGTAGCGGCCGCCAGCCACCAGGGGATCGCCGGTCCGCGACGGATCGGTGATCTCGAACAGAAAGCCGCTGTAGTAGTCGAAGCCGCGGCTGAAGGCTGTGGCGAACCGCAGGGCACCTACATCGATGCCGCGCGCGGCAAGAAAACCGATGCGGCTTTCGAACAGATCAAGCGCCCCGCCAAGGTCCAATTTCGCTTCGGCGGCGAGCGCGCGCAGCGCCGCGGCCGCTTCGTCGGGTTCGCCGGCGATCGCCAGGAATTTCTCGATCACGGCCCGCATTTCGCGCGGCAGCTTGGCGCTGGCGCCGAGTGTCGCCTGTTCGAGAAAGCGGTCCGCTATTTCGCCCACCGACCGGCCGCCGACCGCGCTGATCCCGGCGATGGACAGAAGATCGGTGACGAGCGCGTGAGCGCCTTTCGGATCGGAGCCGGCCAGCGCTGCGAGCACGCCTTGGTATTCGGGCCTCTCATTGCTACCGCCGAGCACAAGCCGGTTGAGGTCCTGCGCCAGATTGCTCTTGCGGTTGAAATCCTTGATGAGGCGCCGCTTCCAGGCTGGCGCCACGTCGAGCGCGGCGACCATGGCCGAAAACAGCGCGACGTCGCCGATCTGCACGTCCGGCTTGGTCAAGCCGTACTGCGTCACGGCTTCGAGCCCCAACGCCAGCATTTCGGCGTCGGCGGCTGTGGTGTCGCTGCGGCCAAAAGATTCAATGCCGGCCTGCATCACCTCGCCGGACGTTCCGGCGCGATGGCGAAATACGGGTCCAAGATAACAATAGCCTTGCGCGCGCCCCGCCTGACCGGACTGGAGATAATCGAGCGAGACCGGAATGGTGAGGTCGGGCCGCAGACAAAACTCTTCGCCGCTCGGCGCCGTGGTCAAAAACATGCGGCGGCGGATGTCTTCGCCGGATAGATCGAGGAATGGCTCGGCGGGCTGGAGCATGGCGGGGAAGAGCCGGCGATAGCCGGCGCGTTCATAGGACGCGACCAAACCCTCGGCGCGCGGATCGGGCTTTCCGCCCGCCGCAATGCCGTTCTTCAGGCCAGCGATTTGGCCGTCCGCGTTCATTCGATCGACCTGTTGCGAAGGCGCGCCCTGTAGCACGGCAGGCTTAATGTTTCGACGCAGAACCCCTGCTGGGCTTAACGCGCGGCCGGCTAAATGACTGACGGCGTTAAGAATTCGCCCCGAGGGAACCTATAGAGCCGTGCAATAGGCCATAACCCCTTCAACCGTAAGAGTATTTCAATACAACCCAGGTTGAATAGCGGGATGGGGCGAAGCTCGGGAAAGACCTTGAAGCGCGAAGTTGTCGAGGGCTTTTACCGGGCCCTGACGGCGCGCAACTACGATCGGGTCGCGCTCTATCTCGACGACAACATCAAGTGGTCGATCAGCGGCCCGGTCGAACTGCTGCCGTTCTGCGGTCAGCGTCACGGCAAGGCGGCGGCCATGGACGTCATCACGCGGCTCGTCCCCTCCGTGCTCGCAACGCGCGATCTGATTCCGGACATGAAGCTTGTCGATGGCGACTGTGCCGCAATCCTGGCGCGCCTGCATGGCACGCAGCCGAATGGGCGAACGATCAGCTATCGCATCTGTCACTTCCTGCGGTTCCGCAACAATAAGATCGTGGAATACAGCTCTGTGCTCGACACATTCGACGCCGCCGAACAGGTAATCGGCCATCATATCGAGCTGCCCAAGCACGAAGCGCCCACATCGGCGGATGACGATCTGGTCGCGGTCTAAGGCTTCGTCGTCACGACGACGTCGACGTTCATTCCAAGATAGTCACTTGCGTTTCCGGAGAATGATCCGGAAATCGGCACCGCCTGCAGCGGATCCCGTGTGACCGCGACGCGGATCAGATTTTCGCCGGCAATCAGTCCATTGGTAGGGTCGTACTCAACCCAGCCGGCGCCGGGAATGTAAACGTCGGCCCAGGCGTGCGTCGCGCCGGCGCCTTGAATTTCACTGTCGCCGCCTTCGAGTTTGGGATCGTAGAGATAGCCTGTGACGAAGCGCGCGCCGAAACCGAGCGTGCGCACCGCCTCGATGAAAAGCAAAGCGAAATCGCGGCAGGAGCCGGTCTTTTTATCCAGCGTGTCAATCGGGGTCTGCGTGCCTTCTTCGTCGCGCCCGAGATATTTGAACTCGTTCCTGATCGCGAAGTTCATGTTGGACAGCAGATTATAAGTCGACATCGGAGTTTCGGTGACGAAGCGTTTTGCGAAAGCATCGATCTGATTTTGCGGATCGGGATAATGTTTCTCCAGAAGACGGCCGAGATCAGTGCGGTCACCGGGCGAGTAGACGAAAGGATAATTCTGCGCCTCCGGCGCGATCGGAAAGGTCGGGCGGGCAAGGCCGTAGCGTTCGAGATGGAGCGTGCTGATAATGGTCAACTCCTGGGCGGGTGCCGTGAAGCTGACCTCAGCGACCGAGTTGCCGAACACATCATGCAGCCAGCGCGTTTCGCCCGGCGGCGACAGCGTCAATTCGGCGCCAGTCAGCCGCAGGTCGTGGCTGTCGCGCGGCCGCAGCATCAGGCGATGCGTGCCAAACGTCACGGGACGCGCATAGCGGTAGGTGGTCGCGTGGCGGACCGTAAGGAATTTCATTGGTCGGACTTATGGCAGGGCGGAAGGGGCGCGCTCAATCCTGCGCATCTTCCCTAGGATCTTCGGGCTTTTTCACTGGAGGGACGGCCGAAACCGGCTCGTCCTGCTGAGGTTTTTGCGTGTCCTGCACGCTGGAGATCGCCGGCTTGGCGAACCGGTAGCCGGTATGGCGCTGCATCGCCTGGGGTATGCAATAGGACCAGGAGCCCACGGATCGCACTTTCACTGGAGGAAGTGCACCCCAATGCGCCGGCGCCCGATTTGTTCCGGTCCGGGACCGACCGCGAAGACTATTTTTTGCCGATGATCGTTTTGACGGCCACGACCAGTTCGGCCTCCGGCACCGTGCGCTGCGCTTCGCTCTGTTTCTGCAGATGCGCCGCGCGGCTTGCTTCGCCGCTGGCCAGAGCGCGTCCGGCGGCCAAGTCCTTGATGGTGACTTTGTTTTGCGCCTTCTCGTCCGGGCCCTGGATCACCGCGCACGGCGCATGACGCTTGTCCGCATATTTAAGCTGCTCGCCAACGCCTTTCTTCGGATTGCCAAGAAACATCTCGGCGCGGATGCCGGCCTGGCGCAACGTGGCGGTAAGGCGTTGCGCGTCGGGCACGCTGTCCGGGCCGAACACAGTCACGACGACAGGTCCGGTTTCCGACTCGGCGCCTAATTTGCCGATCAGCTGCAGCGCCGCGGCGAGGCGGGATACGCCGATCGAAAAACCGGTCGCCGGTACGGCTTCGCCGCGAAAGCGTGACACCAGACCGTCATAGCGCCCGCCGCCGCCGACCGAACCGAACCGCACCGGCCGGCCTTTCTCGTCTTTGGTCTGGAGCAGGAGTTCAACCTCGTAGACCGGGCCGGTGTAGTATTCGAGGCCGCGGACGACCGAGGGGTCGATGCGGATGCGGTCATCATTGTAGGCGCTCGCATGCAGCAAACGCTTAATAACGCCGAGTTCTGCGATACCCTCAGCAAACTGCAGATTTGTGCTTTTCGAAAAATAGTCATTGAATGGAAATTGCGGATGCGGAGTAAATGCCGCCGCGTCTCCGTATGCTTCGCCCCCCGCCGCTTTTCCTTCAATCGCGATCGTCGAATGAAGAACCGCGACGACG
>JAFBAG010000341.1 GCA_019247925.1 Pseudolabrys sp. | reverse complement strand
CTGACCGCGCTCGCCGAAATGCCGGCAATGATCGCGACAACGACGCTGTGGCCGGTGCTGGGCTTCGTGGTCCTTGGAGTTGGGGCTTACACGGCCGGCGCAACGCTCAACGGCCGCCTCGGCGGCATCGCGGCCAGCGCCGCGCTTTTGCTCGTGCCGAACGCGGCCTACTACGGGCTGCGCAACGAATACTTCGATTACCATTGGCTCGAGCAAATCACAACCGGCGGCGGCTACGCCACCGGCCTTTCCCTCGTTGCTTTGGCGCTCAGTGTCGTGGCGCGACGCGAGAGCTGCAGTCGCGCGTTCGGGCTGAGCATCGCGATCAGTGTCTGCGTTCTCCTGTTTCGCTCGCAAGTGTTCCTGCCGCTGGCCATAGCGCAAGCCCTGCTGATGTTGTTTTTTTGGCAACCCGCCTCGAATTGGATCCGCGCAGCCGCACTGTTGGCAATCGCGCTCTGCCTCGCGGCGGGAGTGTGGATCGCGCAACACATTCCGCGCGCCCCTCACCTGCTCACCGACTGGCCGCCGCATCCGCTGCGCTTCGTCCTGGAGATGCTTGCCATGGGGCCGGTCGGCCAATTGGCGGCGTTCGACTCGCTCCAGGCTGTCGCGCCGCGCTGGGTCTTGCTCGGCGTCGGACTCCTCTACGTGCTGCTTGCCAGCTGTGGCGCGATGTTGGTCTTGTTTGCCGTCGGATTTGTCTGGTCCGGCCGGCAGGGGACCTTTCGCATCGAACGCTGGTATCCGGTCGCGGTGATCGCCGCATACCTGCTCATCATCTTGGGGGTGCCGCCGACCAAGATGTCGAGCCCGACAGAGATGCAGCATCGAGCGTTCGTTCTGGTCTATGCGGTGCTCACGGTCTGGTGCGGCGGGATGGCCGCAGCGTTCCTGCGGGCTTGGTCGCAGCGGCTGGCGTGGATCGCCGTGCCGGCGACCGCCTTGCTGCTACTGCCAATTCCGTTTCTGTTGTCGCCAATGGCCCAGTATCCCCACGGCTTTGGGCGCGAACCCAACGCGAACTGGGCGCGGCCCTATGTCGGCCTGACGCTGCCCCCCGGCTTTTTCCAAGCTGCGACCTTCCTGCGGGAGCATTCGGCGCCGACGGACCTCGTCCTGGCGGCAACCATCTATCAATGCGGTCCGCTGTGGGCGATCGTTGACCGTACGGTACATTTTCCGGAAGAGTGCGAACCTCGGTCAATCACACCCCTCTCGACCGACCCCGAGCGACCCCCTCCACCTGAATCGTTGCAGGCGAATATCCTTGCGGCGCCAAATTACCCCTCGTTCACGGCGCTTGTGCGCAAACGGGAGGCCAAATGGTTTTTCCTCTATGCGGTCGCCCCACCTGCGGCGTGGATACGCGAAAATTCGGTCTGGCATGACGGCCGGATCTTTATCGTGCCGGTCGTCGAACCGGCCAGCACAAAAAGAGAACAGGGCCGATGACCGGGAATTCTCGGAAAAAGCGAGTTTTTGATCCCTGTTCAAACCTGCGAATTGCAGAGGGCGTTGATTATGCCTACAGTCCGCCCCCCACGCACTGAGGTGAAGCGCGGAGCGAATGAACGCCCTGGTCGCTGCGGGTTCCGGTTGACGGGACCCTTGCTGCGACGCGGTAATAGCGTCTATGGGCATCGATAAACGGTCCCGCGGCTTCGCCGCGCTTCCGTTTTGTTCATGGCAGCGTTACCGGGGACGGTAGCAGGTCGACGTGCAAATGGTCGTCGACCATCCGGCCGACGCCTTCGATACCAAAGTTTCTCCCCGGCACCGCAGTCGCGGCGGGCGACTGCCAGCGCCTCCCTATCGGGTCGACGTAGGGACCGTCGAGCAACCGCGTCAGTAGCCAGGGCGTAGGAATTGAGCAGCAGGTATGAGAGCGCTTGTGACCGGGGCGGGCGGCTTTATCGGAAGCCATCTTACCGAGATGCTGTTGAACGATGGCTTCGAGGTGCGGGCGCTGGCACGTTACAACGGCCGCAGCGATCCTGGAAATTTGAAATACATCAATCGAAAAGCTGCCGGCAATCTCGAGATCATCCTTGGCGACGTAACCGATCCTTTCTTTATCCGCGACCTGGTTGCGCAATGCGATATCGTCTTTCACCTCGCCGCTTTGATCGGAATACCATACTCGTATGTCGCGCCCGCCTCCTATATCGCCACGAACATCGGCGGGACCGTGAATGTTCTGGAGGCGTGCCGCCGCGCTTCGGTGAAGCGAGTTATCGTGACCTCCACGAGCGAAGTCTATGGAACCGCAAAATACACGCCCATCGACGAATCCCATCCGCTGCAAGGGCAGTCCCCTTATTCGGCAAGCAAGATCGCTGCCGACAAGCTGTGCGAATCGTATTTCCGCAGCTTCGACCTGCCCGTCGTGACCCTGCGTCCCTTCAATACCTACGGCCCGAGGCAATCTGCCCGCGCCTTCATTCCGACCGTGCTGACCCAGGCACTGCGGGGTTCCAAAAAGATCGAACTCGGGAATGTCGCGACTCAGCGCGACCTTACATTCGTGCTCGATACGGCCGCGGCCTTCTTGCTGGCGGCGCGCGCCGAAGGCATAGAGGGGGATACGATTCATTTTGGGCAGGGAGCGGCGCATTCGATGGAGGAAATCGCAAAGCTCTGCCTGAAAGTGGTCGGAAGCGATGCTGAGATCATTTCCGTGATCAACAGGATGCGTCCGGAAAAGAGCGAGGTGGAATTGCTGCTATGCGATGCTTCCTATGCCAAGGCGAGGATAGGATGGGGCCCCAATATCTCGCTTGAGGAGGGCGTTGCCCGGACGGCCCAATTCATCGAGAAAAACTTGATGGATTACTCGAGTCATGGCTACTCAATATGAGTGAAGAGAGCTTCAAACCGCGCGTTATCATTCTCGCCGGGGGCAAGGGAGCGCGGCTGCGCCCGTATACCGCGACTTTCCCGAAGCCTCTGGTGCCATTGGGTGACGTTCCCATCGTCGAGATCCTGGTGCGGCGCCTCGTGTCGTTCGGGCTCACCGACATAACATTCACGCTCGGTCATCTCGCCGAACTCATCAAGGCTTATTTCGATCATCGCGTCGATCTCACCTCACGCCTCAATCTTACATTTTTAACGGAAGATGCGCCCACCGGAACCGCAGGCTCGCTTGCGTTCGTACCCAACCTTACGGACACTTTCCTGGCTATGAATGGCGATATTCTCACCGATCTCAACTTTGCGGAGCTGATTGCCTTTCATCGCGCAAACCGGCCGGCGCTTACAATCGCTACTTGCCGGCGGACGACACAAATCGACTTGGGCGTCCTGGAAGTCGACGGCAGCGGACACGTCATAAACTACCGAGAGAAGCCCTCCTATGATTACGACGTGAGCATGGGCATCTACGTGTACGAGCCGCACACGCTGGATTTGATCGAAAAAGGGACCCATGTCGACTTCCCGGAGCTGGTGTTGCGGCTGATATCGGCCGGCGAGAAGGTTTGTGCCTGGAATCACGGGGGCCTTTGGTTGGATATAGGTCGGCCCGACGATTACGCCGCGGCGCAAGATCTGTTTGAAAAAAACCGGCAACTGTTCATCGGATGAGTCGATAGGGCGCGGGACAGCACATCATGTCGTGGCGGATTCCCCTGAGCGACCTGGATTTCGGCGACGAGG
>JAFBAG010000310.1 GCA_019247925.1 Pseudolabrys sp. | reverse complement strand
GCGATCTCGACGCCGCGCATCTTCGGCAGCGACGCCGCGGTGGCGGCGGCCGTCTCGAACTGCCAGTCCACGGCGAACAATTTGCGCCCGGCTTCGATCTCATCACGGCTGAATTCCATGAATGCACTTTAGTGCAGTGTCGTTCCGCAAGCCATTGAGAGGCCGCGCATTTAATAGCGGCACCTAAGGATAACTCCTTAAGTCCCAGTCGGCCGGAGCGGGACTTAAAGTGCACTTGAATGTCGCCGTGGAACGGTTTTTAATTCTCCCGCGCAACGATATCGGGGCCGAGCCGATGACCGAATCGACTGCGTTGCATCGCGGATCCGGCGTGCCGGCGTCCGCCCGCCGCGGCGAGATTCTCGCCTTCGTCATTCTTGCCGTTTTGATCTGGCCTGTTCTCGCCATTGCCATCGTCGGCGGCTACGGCTTTTGCGTATGGATGTTTCAAGTCGTTTTCGGGCCGCCGGGCCCGCCAGGGGCGTAAGGCTTCTGCATGAGCGCAAAGGTCCACATCTCGAGCGCCGTTGTCTCGGTCTTGCCGGCCCGTCAACAGGACGTCGCGCGATTGCTTTCCGGACTTGAGGGCGTCGAGGTTTTCCATCAGTCGCTGTCTAAAATTGTCATCGTGATGGAGGCCGCGGAAAGCGGCGCGATCGGCGGCCGGCTTGCCGAAATCGCGACCTTCGAGGGCGTGCTCTCGGCCAACATGGTTTTCGAGCAGGCGGCTTCGCTCGCCGAACTTGGGGAACGCCCATGACGCTCTCTCGCCGCGACATCCTCAAGTCGCAAGCCGCTGCCGTCGCCGCGGCTGTCGCCAATATCAGTTTACCCGCCGCCGCTCAGCCGGTGGCCGGCGGCATCGGAGCTCTCGAAATCAAGTGGTCGAAGGCGCCGTGCCGGTTCTGCGGGACCGGATGCGGGGTCATGGTCGGCGTCAAGGACGGCAAGGTCGTCGCGACGCACGGCGACACGCTCGCCGAGGTCAATCGCGGGCTCAACTGCATTAAGGGCTATTTTCTCTCCAAGATCATGTATGGCGGCGACCGCCTCACCATGCCGCTGCTGCGCAAGAAAGGCGGCGTTTACGCCAAGGACGGCGATTTTACGCCTGTGAGTTGGGACGAAGCCTTCGATGTCATGGCCGCTCAGGCCAAACGCGTATTGCGCGAGAAAGGCCCGACCGCGGTCGGCATGTTTGGCTCCGGCCAGTGGACGATCTGGGAAGGCTATGCCGCAACGAAGCTGATGCGCGCCGGGTTCCGGTCCAACAATCTCGACCCCAATGCGCGTCACTGCATGGCGTCCGCCGCCTATGCCTTCATCCGCACTTTCGGCATGGACGAGCCGATGGGCTGCTATGAGGATCTCGAAGCCGCCGACGCTTTCGTGCTGTGGGGCTCGAACATGGCGGAGATGCATCCGATCCTGTGGACGCGCCTTACCGATCGCCGCTTGAGCCATCCGCATGTGAAGGTCGCAGTTCTATCGACGTTCACGCATCGCAGCTCGGATCTCGCCGACATCCCGATCGTGTTCAAGCCAGGCACTGATCTCGCCATTCTCAACTATATTGCGAACCACATCATCACCACCGGACGCGTCAACAAGGACTTCGTCGACAAGCACACGACCTTTCTGAAGGGCACGACCGACATCGGCTACGGCTTGCGTCCCGAGCATCCGTTGCAGCAAAAGGCCAAGGGCGCGGCCACCGCCACGGCGACGCAGCCGATCGATTTCGACGCCTACGCCAAGTTTGTGAAGGACTACACGCTGGAGAGCGTCTCGGCGCTCACCGGCGTCGAGCGCGGTTTCTTGCAAGAGCTCGCGGAGCTTTACGCCGATCCCAAGCGCAAGGTGATGTCGCTGTGGACCATGGGTTTCAACCAGCACGTCCGCGGCGTCTGGGCGAACCAGCTCCTCTACAACATCCACCTGCTCACCGGAAAAATCTCCGAGCCGGGCAATTCGCCGTTTTCGCTGACCGGCCAGCCTTCCGCGTGCGGCACGGCGCGTGAGGTCGGCACCTTCTCGCACCGGCTGCCGGCCGACATGGTCGTCACCAACCCGGAGCACCGCAAGCACACCGAAGAGATTTGGCGCGTGCCGCAAGGCCTGCTGCCGGGCAATATCGGCTACCACGCTGTCGAGCAGGACCGCATGCTCAAGGACGGCAAGCTCAACTTCTACTGGATTCAGACCAACAACAATCTGCAGTCGGCGCCGAACAGTTCGCGCGAGACCTATCCGGGCTACCGCAATCCGCAGAATTTCATCGTGGTCTCGGATCCCTATCCGACGGTAACGGCGATGGCGGCGGACCTCGTCCTGCCGACGGCGATGTGGGTCGAAAAGGAGGGCGCCTATGGCAATGCCGAGCGTCGTACTCATTTCTGGCGCCAACTCGTCAAGGCGCCGGGCGAGGCTCGCTCAGACCTATGGCAGCTGATGGAGTTCTCGAAACGCTTCACCACCGACGAAGTATGGCCGGCGGAGATTCTCGCCGCCAATCCGAACTATCGCGGCAAGACCTTGTTCGACGTGCTCTATCGCAACGGCAACGTGGATCGCTTCCCCACAAGCGAAATTCCGGCGGATTACGACAATCAGGAATCCAAGGCCTTCGGCTTCTACGTGCAGAAGGGCCTGTTCGAGGAATACGCGGCGTTCGGGCGCGGCCATGCCCACGACCTCGCGCCGTTCGACACCTATCACAAGGTGCGCGGCCTGCGCTGGCCTGTGGTCGATGGCAAGGAAACGCAGTGGCGTTATCGCGAAGGCTACGACCCCTACGTCAAGCCGGGCGAGGGCGTGCGCTTCTACGGCAATGCCGACGGCAAGGCGCGCATTCTCGCGGTGCCATACGAGCCACCGGCCGAGTCACCCGATCGCGAATACGACGTCTGGCTCGTCACCGGCCGCGTGCTCGAGCATTGGCATTCTGGCTCGATGACTATGCGGGTGCCGGAACTTTACAAGGCCTTCCCCGGCGCGCGCTGCTACATGCACGCCGAGGATGCGCGCGCCCGCGGCATCAATGAGGGCGCCGAGGTGCGGGTGATTTCCCGCCGCGGCGAGATCAGGACCCGGGTCGAGACGCGCGGCCGCAACCGGCCGCCACGCGGCGTCGTGTTCGTGCCCTGGTTCGACGCGAGCCAGCTCATCAACAAAGCGACGCTCGACGCCACCGATCCGATTTCCAAGCAGACGGATTTCAAAAAATGTGCGGTCAAGATCGTTCCGGTCTGAAAAGGCTCGTCCTGACGCTTGCCGCCTCGCTGATCGGCGGTTCAATCGTCTTCGTCGTCGGCGCGATGTCGGCGGGCGAGCCGCCTGGAATCGTGCCGCGCGTCACCGGCACCGTGCAGCCGATGGACGACCACGCCGCGCCGCCGCTCGCGCGTCCCGTGACAGACGACCGCCGCAAGATGCGCAATTACCCGGAACAACCGCCGGTCATCCCGCACGCAATCGAAGGCTACCAGCTCACCTTGCGCGCCAATCGCTGCCTCGACTGCCACCGCCGCCAGTTCACCGAAGGCTCCGGCGCGCCGATGATCAGCGTCACTCACTTCATGGACCGTGACGGCCAGGTGCTCGCCGATGTCACGCCGCGGCGCTATTTCTGCACCGCCTGCCATGTCCAGCAGACCGACGCGCAGCCCCTAGTGCCGAATGTGTTCGAAGACATGACGGCCGCGAAAAAGTCGCTGCAATGAGGCCACTCGTCGCGAGGCTGACGGCATGGCTCATCGCGTTCTGGCGGCTGATCAGCCGGCCGAGCGCCTTTCTGAGCCTCGGCTTTCTCACCCTCGGCGGCTTTGTCTGTGGCGTTATTTTTTGGGGCGCCTTCAACACCGCGCTCGAATTCACCAATACCGAAAAGTTCTGCGTCGGTTGCCACGAGATGCAAGACAACGTCTATCAGGAGCTCCAGCGCACCGTGCATTTCTCGAACCGCTCCGGCGTGCGCGCCGGCTGCCCGGATTGCCACGTGCCGCACGAATGGACCTCGAAAATCGCGCGCAAGATGCAGGCTTCGAAGGAGGTCTGGGGCAAGATTTTCGGCACGATCAACACACGCCAGAAGTTTATCGAATACCGTCTCGAACTCGCGAAGCATGAATGGGCGCGACTGAAGGCGAATGACTCTCTTGAATGCCGCAACTGCCATTCCGCGACGGCGATGGATTTCACCAAACAGAACCGCCGTGCCGCCGAAATCAGCACGACGACGCGCGTATCGCGCACGAATTGCCCGACATGACGGGCGTTGAGCCGGGCTGGCGCGCCCCGCCGGAGCTGCGCGGCAACGCCACGCCGTACGTGCATCGATTGCCACAAGGGATCCAGCTGGGAACCAATCGCCGCGCTCGACGGTTTGGTGGCCACAGGTCTAACGGAGGAATTGAACATGCGTAATACTATTCTTGCGGGTATCGCGGC
>JAFBAG010000021.1 GCA_019247925.1 Pseudolabrys sp. | reverse complement strand
ATGCTGCTGAACCGGAGCAGAAACTGGTACGACCTTGGCTGTTGGCTCTTCATCTTCGCGGTGTTTACCGCAGCGGCCATCGCCAGGGGCAGAGTTGGCCTTGCCCGCAAGCACGGCATGACGGTCCTGGTTTTTGCCTTTGGGACGCTCGCTTTCACCAGCATCCTCAGCCAGACCGTCGTCCTGCGCACGATCTATCCCGCCTTCAAGCAGGGATTTACCGGACCGGGTATTTCTCTGGTGACTGAAAAATACGCAGATATGGGCCGGCTCGTTGGGGCCGCGTTGAACCAATGCGGGCTCAAACCGAACGCCCCCAGGTTGATGGCGGACGATTACACCTATCCGTTTTTGCGCTATTCGCGCCGGGTCATCCCCGCAACCTACGCCTATTTCGCCGGTCCCGTCGAAGGCGTTCAACTGGCGCGGCAGAAACAATCGTCCGGGTTGGTGACGCGCTGCGAATTCGTGCCGAACAACGTGCCCGGCCTCTCGCTCATTCGAGTCGGCAAATTGTGCTGCGCCAACTTCGGCGCCGGCCCAGGCCGATAATCGCCTCAGCGTTCGCGTGCCGTTTTCGAAACAACTTCGCGCAGCGGAGAGAGGACGTAATCAATCGCGCGGCGTTGCCCCGTCTTGATTTCCACGGACACGGACATGCCGGGGGTCAGCGGAACGGTTTTGCCATCGATGTCGATGGTTGGCTTGTCCACCGCGATTGTTGCGGGAAAGACCAAATTCTTCGCGCGCGATTGCGGATCGTTGGCTGCGTTGCGTGGCTTCGTCGCGGTTGACGCATCGCTGAAACTGGTCGAGGCGCTTTCGTCGACAGCGTCGCGCGATACGTCGGCGACCTTGCCATCGATCGTTCCGTAACGCGTAAAGGGAAACGCGTCGACTTTGATCGCTGCCGGCTGGCCGACTTCGATGAAGCCGATATCTTTGTTTTCAATCAAGGAAGAAACCTCGATAGCGCCTTCGAGCGGAACGATGGTCATCAACGATTGGCCGCTCGTGACGACCTGGCCGACAGTTGTGATGTTGAGTTGCTGAACCGTGCCGGTGATCGGCGCGGTCAATTGCGTGCGGTCGTTCTTGGCCTGCGCCTTGATAAGATCCTGTTCGATGCGGTCGCGTTTGCGCTCCGCATCGGCCAGGTCTTTGGTCTGGTCAGCCGTGAATTGGGCGACGGTTTCGGCAAGGCGTCGCTCAATCGACTCGATGGCCGCTTCAGCCTCCAGCAATTGCCCACGATCGGCCGTCTGTGCCACGACCTGCTGCTCATATTGCTGCTCCGCTTCGATAACCAAAGCGCGAGAGCCCGCGCCCTTTTTCTCGAGGTCCTCCCTCATTTGAACGCGCTCCTTGGTCAGAGCGATAAGCTTGGCGCGGCTTTCGATGTTGAGGGCCAACCGTTCCTTGCTGGCGCGTTTTTCCGCGAGTTGCGCCCGCGCGGCGTCCAGCGATGCACCGAGGTGCAAAATGCCGGTTGCGAGCACGTTCTGCTCGCGCGCCCGTATCTGAGGTGGAATCTCGGGCGGAAAATCGATGGTTGCGAGTTTCAGAGTCGGGTCGGCCGCGGTCGCGACCGCGGCGCGCCGCCGGGCAATCTCCGCCTTGAAAGACATGAGATCGCGTTGCTGGGACTCGCGATCCGCGGATGTTTCGGTCGCATCGAGCTCCGCAAGGACGCTGCCGCGCTCCACGGACGAGCCGTTCAAAACATAAATGGCGGTAATTCTTCCCGATTCGAGCGGCTGAACTGTCTTGGAGCGTCCGCTGAACTGAATTTTGCCCGGCGCGACGACATGGATGTCGATCCAGCCGAAATAAGCCCAGACCAGTACGAACGTGAACAAAGCGCAGATGAAGACGATGAAGCCTGTGGCAATCGGGGAGGGCGGCGTTTGAAGCAGTTCAAGCGCCGACGGCAAGAACTCCCTGTCGCGAACTGCAATTTGTCGGGCTTTTCTGAGCATTCGGTGCCGTCGTCCCTAATTCCGTTCGAGGTCGTACATCGACTACTGACGATGCAATCCCATTTGATCGCGCCAGAGCTTCCCGTATGCGCTGTCCGGCCTCTCCAGCAATTCTTTCTGCAATCCGTCCTCGATGATCGAGCCGTTGTCGATAACGATGATGCGATCGCAATCCCTGACTGCCGCAAGACGGTGCGCGATGATGAGAACGGTGCGGTTTTGAACGATTTGCCGCATATTGGCCTGGATGATGCGCTCGCTTTCGAAGTCCAGCGCGCTTGTCGCCTCATCGAAAATCAAGATTCGCGGCTGCGTCACCAGCGCTCGCGCGATGGCGATGCGCTGTCTTTGGCCGCCGGAGAGATTAGAGCCCCGTTCTTCGATTGGCGTTTCGTATCCCAACGGCAATTTGGCCAGGAACTCGTCGGCGCCCGCGAGGCGTGCGGCCTGCATCACCAACGGACGCGGCATCCCCGGGTTGGCGAGCGCAATGTTTTCGTGAATCGTGCGATTGAAAAGAACGTTTTCCTGAAGAACGACGCCGATCTGACGCCGCAGCCAGGCCGGATCGACCTGCGCAATATCGACGCCATCGAGGAAGATTTCGCCGCGTTCGGGCCGGTAGAGGCGTTGGATGAGCTTGGTCAGCGTCGATTTGCCGGATCCGGACGGGCCGACAATGCCGATCACCTGACCTGCGGGGATATCGAGATTGATGTTGCGCAGGACCTCGCCGCTATCGCTGCGGTATCGGAACGTCAGATTGTTGATCCGGATCGCGCCTTTCGCCGGCGGCAGGTTGGCGTGGGCGATCCGCTGGCTTTCCGGAGGAAAATTGAAGATATCGCCGAGCCGCTGCACCGAAATCTGGACCTGCTGACACTCCTGCCAAAATTGTGCGAGGCGCAGCAGCGGAGCGGTCACCTGATTCATGATCATGTTGAAAGCGATGAGGCCGCCGAGGGTCAGACTGCCCTCCATGACCGCTTCCGCGCCCGCAAAAAGCACGAGGACCGACGTTGCCTTGCTGACATACTGGATCGAGTTTTGTCCGACGCTGCTGATCACCGTCGCCTGGAACGAGGATTTGACGTAGGCGGCGAGCCGCTCCTCCCACTGATTGCGAAGGGTCGGTTCGACGGCCGCGGCCTTCAGCGTCTGAATGCCGAATATGGATTCGACCAAGAACTGCTGACTCGCGGCGCCGTTGTAGAAACGCTCGTTGATCTTGTCGCGCAGGATCGGCCGGATAAAGCCGACAATCAGGACGTAGACAGGGATCGAGATCAACACGATCAGGGTCAGCGTCAATGAGTACACGAACATGACCGCGATGAGCACCGTCGCGAAAATCATGTCCAGAATTGAAGTAAGCGCCTGGTTTGTGAGGAAGGCCCTGATCGTTTCCACCTCGCGCACCCGGGCAACAGTTTGACCGGCGGGCCGCGTCTCGAAATAGGCGAGCGGCAGCCTGAGCAAATGGTCGAATAACCTGCTGCCCAGCTCGACATCGATCCGGCTGGTCGTATGGCTCAGCGCGTATGACCGCAGATATTGCAAAATGACATCGAAAAGGCTGACGACAGCCAGGCCCACGGCAACCACGATCAGTGTTGAAAGAGCGCGATGAACCAGAACCTTGTCGATCACCACCTGAAAGAAAAGCGGGGTGACGAGTGCGAACATCTGGATAAACAAAGAGGCGACAATGACGTGGGCGA
>JAFBAG010000152.1 GCA_019247925.1 Pseudolabrys sp. | reverse complement strand
CGGGACGGTAGACAAGTCCCCCCGGAAGCGAATCCTCGGCAAAGAGATCGGGCTGCGGTAGCGCCATGGTTCCCATGCTAGGCTGTGTGATCAAAGCTCTAGATAGGAATGGCCGGGAGCGAGAACAGTGGCGGTCCCGAGAGGAGTCGAACCTCCGACCTTCGGTTTAGGAAACCGCTGCTCTATCCAGCTGAGCTACGGGACCGCGTAACGAATGGAGAAGCCGACTTTCTACGGCAGAGCGCGAACCTGCGCAATTCGCGCCGGAACTATCGCGTTCGCTTTTGGCGCTGCGACGCAGGCCGGAGCGGCGGAATGCAAACTCGAGGACATGCCGGGCGGTGTTGTCACCGCTGTGCGGGACGGGCGGTCCCTCCTCCTCGCCGACGGACGGGAAATTCGCCTGATCGGGATTGAAGCCGGCACCGACAACCGCGCGCTCGATCGGCTAGTGCACGGCCGAACGCTCACGCTCAAGCGACCGCCCGGCAGCGAGAGCGATCGCTACGGGCGTCTGCTTGTCTTTGCTTACATCGACGGCAGTTCGTTGCAGGAAGCGCTGCTCGCGGAAGGACATGCAAGGGTCGGCGCTCGGACCGGCGGCGCCGCTTGCGCGGCTGCGCTATTGGCGGCCGAAGCGGGCGCCCGCACGGCGCGTCGCGGCCTCTGGAGCGAGCCGGATTTGCAGCCCTTCGACGCCGGCGAACCGGCCAAAATGGCGGGCCGGCAGGGCCAATTCGCGGTGGTGGAGGGCAAAGTCCTGTCGGTTCGGGAAGCCGGGAGCCTGATTTACGTCAATTTCGGCCGCCGCTGGTCTGAAGACTTCACCCTGACTATTTTAAGACGCAATCAGCGGCTTTTCTCCGCCGCGGGAATGGACCTCAAGGCATTGCAGGGTCGTCACGTTCGCGTCCGCGGCACGATCGAGCTGCGCGGCGGACCGGCGATCGAAGCGGAAGTGCCCGAGCAGATCGAGATCATCGAGTGAACGCCCGCCATCGCCGACGCATCATTGCGCCTCGCCTTCTGCTTGCGGGCTGTGCGCTCCTGCTCGCTGCGTGCTCCAGCCCGCCGGCGGCGATGCGTCAGGTCTCGCTGCCGCAGACGCCGTCCCAAGACGAACTCCAGGTCGCGACCGACCGCGAACACGCTCGCATCCTTGCCTCCTATGGTGGCCTCTACGAGGACGCCCGGCTCACCGCGATGCTCGAGCGCGTCGCCGACCGCCTTGTCGCCGCGTCGGAGCGGCCGGACCTGCGCTACAAGATCGTCATCCTCAACTCGCCGGCGATCAACGCCTTCGCACTGCCGAACGGCCAGCTTTATGTCAGCCGCGGGCTGGTCGCGCTGGCTAACGATGAGGCCGAGCTCGCTTCGGTGCTGGCCCATGAAATGGCGCATGTGATCGCGCGGCACGCCGCCATCCGCGAGGATCAGGCGCGCCAATCGGTGACGATCGCGTCGGTTGCAGAGGTTCTCGGCGACCCGCAGCTCGGTGCCCTCGCCCTCGCGAAATCCAAGCTGGCGCTCGCGAGCTTTTCCCGCGCGCAGGAATTCGAAGCCGACGGCATCGGCGTCGGCATTGCCGCCCGCGCCGGCCTCGATCCTTATGGCGCGGTGCGCTTCCTCACCGCGATGCAGCGCAACGCCGACCTAAAAGCCAATCAGAACAGCGAAGGCGATTCCCGTTTCCGTGACTTCCTGTCGAGCCATCCGGCGACGCCGGACCGCGTCAGCAACGCGCTCGCCAATGCGCGCCAGTTCAGCGGACCCGGCGCGGGCGGACGCAGCCGCGCCGAATACCTCTCCCATCTCGACGGCCTGGTTTACGGCGAGGATCCCAACGAAGGCTTCGTGCGGGGGCGCCGCTTCATCCACCCCAAACTCGCTTTCACTTTCCTTGCGCCGCCCGGGTTCGGACTGGAGAACACCGCGCAGGCGGTGCTCGGTATCAAAGATGGCGGCGGGCAAGCGCTGCGGCTTGACGTCGTGCCGGTGCCCGCCGAGCAATCGCTCGGCGATTATCTGCGGTCGGGATGGATCGAGAATGTCGATCCGCGCAGCATCGAACAGTTCACCGTGAACGGCTTTCCGGCCGCGGGCGCCGTCGCGACCGGCGAGCAATGGGCGTTCCACCTCTACGCGCTGCGGTATGGCAGCGACGTCTATCGCTTCATCTTCGCGAGCAAGCAGCGCAGCCTCGAAAGCGACCGTGCGTTTCGCGAGGCGGTCAGCTCGTTCCGCCGCATGAGCCTCAAGGAAGCGCGCGAGGTCCGGCCGCTGCGCATCAAGATCGTCACGGTAAAAACCGGCGACACGGTGCAGTCGCTGACGCACCGGATGGCGGCGGTCGACAAGCCGGCCGAGCGGCTGCGCATTCTCAACGGGCTCGGCGCCCATGAGCAGCCCAAGCCCGGCGAACAGATCAAGCTTCTCGTCGAATGATCAGTGCGTGACCCGCACGCCCTGGATGTCTTCGTACGGCACGCTGACCCACGCTCCGTCGCGGTCGGTGCCTTCCACATGGGTCAGCTCGCAGATCAGGTCGCACCGCAGTGTGGTGACGTGGCCGCCTTCACGCTGGAGAGCGATAAACCCGTCTTGCCTCAGCGCTTCCTCGAGAACCTGCTGAATCTGCTGCCGCCGCGCGATGTCCATGGCCGCCAACGCGGCTTTTCGCCTTACGTTCCGCGCAACCGCCTTGCGGTTTCGGGCGTTGAGCCAGGTCACAGGAGGCAGTCATGAAACATCGCCCGCGCGCCAGCGATTGGGATGCCACTTATCCGGTCCAACCGTGGAAGTGGTTCGGCACCATTCTCGCCGGTGTCGTTCTTGCGCTCGTCGCTATGGGCTTGGTCGGCTTTTTGACGAACGGCACCTAAGCCATGGGCAGCGCCAAGCGCAAAGCTGATCCGGAGCGCACGGTCGGCAAGCGCATCCGTTTTGACCGCGAAACCTGGCGCGAGGTCGAGCAACTCGCTCGCGATCAAATGAAAGATCTTGAGGAGATCGCCGAAGAGGCGTTCCGCGACCTCCTGAAAAAGCACGGGCGCAGCGCCGATCTGCGGGAAGCGCTGAAAATGAGTGCCAGGTCAAGCAAGCACGGTTCCCCGACCCGGCATTAGCAGGCGCCTAACCCTGTTCGCGATCTTGCTGCGCCGGCGGGAACCAAACGGCGTCGTAGCGCCTTGATAGGCCATGAAATCTCCCCAGACCGAAGGGCTCGGCGGTTCGCTGGCGCTCTATTTTGCGCTGATGGCGGGCGCGCTCGCGCTATTCGTGGCGCCGTTTTACTATTTCAATGCGGCAGAAGTGCACGAGAATCCCGGCCTCGCCGTCTACGAGCCGCCGGTGGCGACACGGGTTATCCCGCCGCCGCTGAGCGAAGGACCTTTCGTGCGCTTGCGCTCGACTTCGCTTGACCCTGCGGCGCAAGCCATCGCCGAACAAAATATCCGCAAACTTGCCGGCGGCCGCGGTACTGTGACGGCGTCCCGCCGGGCGCCGGCTGAAACCACAGGAGCCGGAGGCGGCGACCGCGACTTCGAAAGGCCCGCCCGGTCACGCTCGGCTTACGACCTTCTTGGCAGCCGCATGAGCACGGCATTCTGACCGCGTCCTGCGGACCGCATAAAAAAACCCGGCGCGAAGCCGGGTTTTTTCTTTTCTGGTCTGTGCGCGCCTTAGGCCGCTTCTTCCTCAGCCGGCTCGTCGGCCGCGGCTTCGCCTTCCGCAGGCTTCGGCCCGCGGCGCGGACCCTTGGCAAGAGCCGCCTCGATCTCCTTGATCGCTTCGGTCTCGGTGATCTTCTGCACCGCCGCGATCTCGCGCGACAGCCGGTCGAGCGCTGCCTCGTAGAGCTGCCGCTCGGAATAGGACTGCTCGGGCTGGGTCTCGGAGCGATAGAGGTCACGCACGACCTCGGCGATCGCGACGATGTCACCCGAATTGATCTTGGCTTCGTATTCCTGGGCGCGGCGCGACCACATCGTGCGCTTGATACGCGCGCGGCCCTTCAGCGTCTCGAGCGCGCGCTTGACCAGCGGCCCTTCGGCGAGCTTGCGCATGCCGACCGAGACGATCTTCGCGGTCGGGACCCGCAGCGTCATCTTGTCCTTGATGAACTGGATGACGAAAAGTTCGAGCTTGGCGCCCGCGACTTCCTGCTCCTCGATGGCCTGAATCTGGCCTACTCCGTGGGCCGGATAGACGATGAACTCGTTGACCTTGAAGCCTTGGCGTTGGGTCGTCTTCTTGTTGGGCATTCCAGGAAGTGCTCCTTCACCGGCGCCCTTTTTGGCACCGGCCTTGGCTACGGGGACCGCCCTCGCATTGCTGCGGACGGCCTGCGGGGTCCGCCGCACGGCAGCGGATTTCTTGTCCCGACGACCGGCGTCGGAACTTTTCTTGGACTTTTGACGCGATTTGCTAGCCACTGATCAAAGCGTGGACCGCACGCCCTCTACTGGAACCGCCGAAAAAATAGGCTCCCGAAGGGGGAGCGCTATGTCCGGCGGTCGTTTGCATCTGATTTATCGGCAATATAGCACATTTTGCCCAAAAATCAATGTTTTATGGCGTTGCGGCAGGGTTTTGCCGGCATTTCAGCCGTGCAAATTCCCTCAAAGGTTAACGCCGGCGTGGCCGGACCATTCAACGCCGAGCAAGACCGGCAACAAATCGGCAGGAACGGTATCGGGTGCCGGTCGACGCCGCGTCAGTCGCCCTGCCCCGGCTTCTGCGAAAAATACTTCTCGTATTTATCCGGCATCCCCTCGAATTCCTTCCCATCCGGCGGGGGATCGCGCTTCACGGTGATGTTGGGCCAGATCTTGGCGAATTCGGCATTGAGCGCGAGCCACTTTTCCAGTCCCGGCTCGGTATCCGGCTTGATCGCCTCGGCAGGGCATTCCGGCTCGCACACGCCGCAATCGATGCACTCATCCGGGTGGATGACGAGCATGTTCTCGCCTTCGTAGAAGCAGTCCACCGGACAGACTTCGACGCAATCCATGTACTTGCACTTGATGCAGGCTTCATTGACGACGTAGGTCATTGGCTTCGCCTAACGCATCGAAAAATGGCGGGCAAGCCGCTTCGACGAAAACCTTTCATGCGCGGACCGCGCGGTAGAGGCCCCGCGCCCGCGTGGAATCCCCGCGCCTTTCGCTGAAATCCTGCACGGCCATGACCCGGACCGAGCGGTCCAGCGCCACCGTCACCACGTCGCCGCGCCGCACCGCCTGCCCTGCGGCGACACGCGTGCCATTGACCCGCACATAGCCGGCGGCCGCCAGCGCGGTCGCGGCGCTGCGGGTGCGCACCACACGCGCATGCCACAGCCATTTGTCGACGCGCTGGCTGTCGAGCGGATCCCGCAATGCGCTAGCGCTGCTTGGTGTCTTCAAGCTGTTGCTTGAGCGCGGCGAGCTTGGCGAAAGGCGAATTGGGGTCGGCCTCTTTGCCCTGGCGGAAGCCGCCATGCGGCTTGGCGTAATATTGCTCGCGCTCGGCGCGATCGACCTGCGGCCCGCGATCGCGGCGGCGCGGACGATCATCCTGACTGCCCTCGGAGCGCTTGTCGCGGCGATCCTGGCGCTGATTGCGCTGGTCGCGCTCGCGGCGGTTCTGCACATCAACGCGTTTCTCGCCGTGCTCACGGCGTGGCGGTCGATCGCGGCGCTGGTCTTTCTGCTCGGGCGCCGAGGACGTCTCCCCTGCGGGCGATGCTGCCGCTGCGGGATCGGCCATGCCATCCCCGGCAATGGGGGCGGAAGTCGCAGCCGCCGCCTGCGGCCGGTCGCGGCGCGGCGGACGCTTGTGGCGCGGCTTGTGATCGGCGCGCCCCGCGGGCCGCCACACTTCGATGAACTGCTCCGCGGCGGGGGCTGATGTTTCCGCCGGCGGCGCTGCGGCGGCGGCCTCGGCCGCCGGCGCGGGCGCTGTTTCCTGCGGCGCGGATTGCGGCTCCGGCGGCGCGACAGGCGCCGTGGCCACCGGAAAGAAATCGGTCGCGGGCAACAGCGACAGCGAACTCGCGACCCGGATCGGCGCGACATCCGGCGCCACGGCAGCAACCGGCGCGTCCGCAACTTCCGCCGGTTGGGTTACCTGCTCCGCCGGCTTTCCCTCGACCGGCGTCGCTTCGCTCGCCGGCTTTGTTTCGTTTGCCTGCTCCGCAGGCTTTGTTTCGTTTGCCTGCTCCGCAGGCTTGGGCTTGCGATCCATGCGGTAGCCGAGCGATCGCAGGATGGAGGCAAAATCCTCGCCGGCCGCGCCGGTGAGCGACGTCATCGCGCCGGTCACGGTGAAACTTCGGCCATCGAATGCGCCGGGCGGCTTCGGCGTCGCACCTTCGCGCCACGACAAGGCCGGACGGATGAGATCGGCGAGCCGTTCCAGGATATCGACCCGGATCGCCCGTTCGCCGGCGACGCGATAACCGACCGCGCGATAGAGCGATCGCGCCGTCTCCTTATCGACCGGGATCGAGGTGCGCCCGCTGGCGGCGAGATGCAGGAGATCCGGCACCTTCGCTGCGTTGCCGCCTTCGTGCTTGAGCGCCCAGAGCTGCGTCGCGAGCGCGCGGGGCGCCGGCTTGAGCAGCAGCGGCAGATAAATGTGGTAGGCGCCGAACCGCACGCCGTATTTGCGCAGGGTCGCGCGCGCCGGCTGGTCGAGGCCTTTGACTTCTTCGGAAACCTTTTGCCGTTCGAGCACGCCGAGCGCTTCGACGAGCTGGAAGGCCACGCCGCGCGCCATGCCGGTAATGTCCTCCGCGGCGGAAAGCTGAAACAGCGGCGCCAGTACTTTCTCGATATGGTTCTTGAGCCAGAGGTCGAGCCGGTTCTGCACGAGATCGCGCGCCGGTCCGGTCAGATGCTCGTCCGCCAGGAGGCGCATGCGCGGGCGCAGCGTATCGTCGCCGGCGATCAGCTTGCCGACCGCATCGCCTTGCCAGCGGACGGTGCCATCCGCGGCGAGCACGATCTGCTCGTTGGCGGCCTGGGAGAGCCGCGTGGCGCGCGCTTCGATTTCGCTGGCTAAAGCTTTTTGCGCGGCGGCATTGAGCGCCTTCGCTTCGGAGCCGGCGGCGGAAGCATCGGGCGCGAAAGTGAAACCGTCGAGACGGCCGATGACATGGCCTTCGACCGTCACTTCACCTGACTTACCGATCTCCGACTCCAAGGTCACATTCTCCCGCAACCGTCGCATCAGCACGCTGGTGCGGCGGTCCACAAATCGTTCCGACAATCGCTCATGCAAGGCGTCGGAGAGCTTGTCCTCGACGGCGCGCGTAACCGATTGCCAGTGGGCCGGGTCAGCCAGCCAGTCCGGCCGGTTCGCGACAAAAGTCCAGGTCCGCACATGGGCGATCCGGTTCGACAGCGTATCGATATCGCCGTCGGCACGGTCGGCATGCGCCACTTGGCGCGCAAACCAATCGGTCGGGATAGTAGCCTCCCGGCCCATGAGGAATCCATAGAGCGTGGTCGCGAGTTCGGCGTGGGTCGCCGGCGCGATTTTGCGATAATCGGGGACCTGGCAGACCTCCCAAAGGCGCTCCACCGCGGCTTTGGAGGTCGCAATGGCGCGCACATCCGCGTCACGCGCGGCATGATCGAGCACCTGGATGTCTTCGGCGATGGGCGCGCGCGTCAATCCGCTCAATTGCGGCGTTGCGGCAAGCGACGCCTGCAAAGCGCCGATCGACGCAAATTCCAGGTCGGAGTTGCGCCATTGCAACACACGCAGCGGTTCAAAAACGTGGCTTTCGAGCGCGCGGATCAGCTCCGGCTCGAACGCCTCGCAACGTCCGGTCACGCCGAACGTGCCGTCGCGCGTCGCGCGACCGGCGCGGCCGGCGACCTGAGCGAGCTCGGCGGGATTGAGCTTGCGGTATTGGTAGCCGTCAAACTTGCGGTCGGCAGCGAATGCCACGTGATCGACGTCGAGATTTAGTCCCATGCCGATCGCGTCGGTCGCCACCAGATAATCGACGTCGCCATTCTGGTAGAGCGCAACCTGCGCGTTACGCGTGCGCGGCGACAGCGCGCCGAGAACGACCGCAGCGCCGCCGCGCTGGCGGCGGATCAGTTCGGCGATCGCATAGACCTCGTCGGCAGAGAACGCGACGATCGCGGAGCGGCGCGGCAGCCGGGTGATCTTCTTTTCGCCCGCATAAGTGAGCTGCGAGAGCCGCGGCCGCGTCACGATATTCGCGCCCGGCAACAGCTTTTCCACCATCGGCCTGATCGTGGCGGCGCCGAGGATCATCGTTTCCTCGCGCGCCCGCTGATTGAGCATTCGGTCGGTGAAAACGTGGCCGCGCTCGAGATCGGCGGCAAGCTGCACCTCGTCGATCGCCAGAAACGCGACATCGAGATCGCGCGGCATGGCCTCGACGGTGCAGACCCAGTAGCGCGCCTTCTCCGGCTTGATCTTCTCTTCGCCGGTGATCAGCGCGACGTTTTCCTTGCCGGCCTTGTCGGCGACTTTGTTGTAGACCTCGCGGGCCAGCAGCCGCAGCGGAAGCCCGATCATGCCGGACGAATGGGCGAGCATCCGCTCGATGGCGAGGAAGGTCTTGCCGGTATTGGTCGGGCCGAGCACCGCCGTGACGCCGGCACCACGGGCGCGTGCATCTCTGGCTGGGCGGGAAAAACTCATCGGGACCGGGGTGCGACGCGCCAGAGACATGCGCGGCGCGGCTTTGTTGTCTCACAATGCGACGGTTTGGGCGCAAAACCGGCGTCGCGGTTAAACATCAGAACGAGTCTGGAACGAATCGCGCCCGAATCACTGACTCGGGCCCTGTATGCGTTCGTTCACGGCGATATCTGGCGACCTTTCAGTACGAAGCTACAAGATCAAGTGGCCGAATGGGTCCGGCAGGCCATTTTCCGTCTCTCATTCCTTAACGTCACGGCGAAAAGTGTCCCAGCAAGAGTCAACCACGCCGCGCGCTAGTTTTTGACCGACTTGGTCGCGCCGCCGACGGACGCCGCGCTCGCGGTGGTGACGAATTCCGTCGCCTCAAGCACCGCCGCGCCGACGGGCGTGGGGCTTTCGAAGCGGAACGGCACCATCACCCGCGTCCCGGCGATGGGGGCGAGCCACACCTCCATGGCGCGCTGATTCGTGATGTATTTGATGGCGTAGCGGTTGGGATTGAAGCCCGCGACCGGCGTGAAGGCGACCTCACAGACGACGACCGGGCCGGAATAGCCGCGCGCCGCTTTGACATTGTCCATCCGCTTGAAAGAGAGCTTGAGGTCGTAACGCAGGCGGCCATCGAATACCGCGACCGAGCGGTTGCAGGCCTCCGCGCCGAGCACAGGCGCTTCGCCGGGAACCCGGACGATCGCCGCCGCCATCGGATCCAGAATGCCGGTGCGGTGCGCATCGGTCACTTCAACACGATCAGGGCTTGGTTCTAGCGGCGGCTCGAGCTTGATGTCCTTGGCCTGACCCTCGGCGACGGTCATTGTGACGTCATCGCTTTTTTTGCTGGTCTTGATCGAGGCGGTGTAGGTCGACACGACCGGGCGCCCGTTTTGCAGCGTGCCGCGCGCCGAACTGCTGCCGCGGCCGTCCGTAATGACCTTAAGCAGACCGGAGGTCGCGCCGTTCACCACCGCCGTAAAGCTGGTGTCGCCGATATTGACGACCCAAGTGCCTTTGCCGATCGGAAGGCCGGCGAGGCGAACCGTGTAATGCGCCTCCAGCTTGCCTTGGGCGCTCGCCGGCTGCGCAGCGGCCGCCGCGGCCAGGGCGCCAAGAACAACAATGATGGAAGGCTTCTGCACCGGGATGTTCCCTGCCAGCAACGAGGCTGGCTCAAATCACCAAAGCAATAAAAGGATCGGAGCGCGTTGGCGCAAGGCCGATCGGCGCGTTCAACGCGGTGTTTCTGCGCAGAATCGGCCGATTCTGTGTTGGCTGGCTCGCTTGACGCCTTTGCGAGGCCTCTCTATAGCTCCGCCGTCTTCCGGACACCGATGGAACGGGCGCATTTGCGCCGGACGTGCGAGAGGAATGGCTATGGCGTGGCGTTGTGACCTGACCGGCAAAAAGCCCCTGGTGGGCCATAAAGTGAGCCATTCGAACATCAAGACCAAGCGCCGGTTCATGCCGAACCTGCAGAATGTCACGCTCATTTCCGACACGCTCGGACGCCGGGTGCGCGTGCGCGCCTCGACCAACGCGCTCAAGACGGTCGATCACCGCGGCGGCCTCGATGCCTTCCTGCTCAAGGCGAAGGACACCGACCTCGCCCCGAAGCTGGTGGCGCTCAAGCGCCAGATCCAGAAGAAGCAGGCGAGCTAGCTTTATTCCCCGGCCAGCACGAATTGCAGCAGCAAGGTCCGCTGCAAGAACGAGAAATTGTCGTCCGAGATCATCGTCAGGATCGTTTCGCCGCTCGCGCCGCGATGGACCGCAAGGCCTTCCATGTTGTCGATCTGGAAACCGAGATCGGCTTCGAAAAGAGTGCGGCCGTCGAGCACCGCTTCAGGTCGTATCTGCATCTGGGCGATGCGCCGCAGCCTGATCGCAAGGCCGCGCGCGGGTGAATAGCGCCGCTCCAGGATCAGCAGATCGCCGCGCGGCAAGAGCGCGCAGTCGCTGATGTCGAACTCGTCGTCGCGCCGGATCGTGAACTGTCCCGGCTGCGAACCGCCGATCAGAAATCCGCGGATGTTGCCCGCCTTGTCGAGCCCGCGCTCCGAGATCGCGATCAGCGCGCCGGCCAGCGGATGGCCGGGCGGTGCGAAGGCGAGCCCCTCGATCCCTTTGTTGTAGGGCAGGTCCTTGAAAGCGGCGGGCACCGCGATCGGCTGGCCGCGGGCCGAAAGCCCGTCCTTGCCGTAGTCGAATTTCAGGATTTGATTGACGCGTTCGATCGCGACGTAAAGCGTGTCGCCATCGGCGGCCAACGCTTCGAGGTCGTACCATTTGCGCTCTTTGACCGGACGGCCCTGCGCGTCGAGCGCCAGCGCCACCTCGGCGTCCGCGATGCCGATCGGGACGGCGTCGCGATAGAGGATACGCCCGCTCAGCCACGTTCCCTGATCGCTGACTGCAATGAACGTCGCGCCATCGGCGGCGATATTCAGTCCGGAATAGCCGCCGAAGTGCCGGTTCGGCGAGCGCAGGACGAGCCCGCCGCGATATTCGAGTTCGCCGAATCGGCGCAGCGCCGGATCCTGCAGCGAGAAGGCTTCGATCGGAGTGGCCGAGAGCGGAATCTTGCGCGGCGGGTCGAACGGTGCCTGGGCGGCCGCCGGGCCGATCCGAAAGGCTTGCGGGGCCAGACCCGCAATCGCAAGCCCCAACAGAGTCCGGCGATCGATCGCCATTTCGGTCAGTGCAGGCGGCGGCGCTGGCCAGCCGCCGCGCGCGGCGCCGGCTGAGTCTCGGCGGACCAGGGATTTTCCTCGAACAGCTCGGCGAGCTTGTCGGTCATCGCGCCCCCGAGCTCTTCCGCATCGACGATGGTGACGGCGCGGCGATAGTAGCGCGTGACGTCGTGGCCGATGCCGATGGCAATCAGTTCGACCGGCGAGCGGGTTTCGATCTCCTCGATGATGAAGCGCAAGTGCCGCTCGAGATAATTGCCCGGATTGACCGAAAGCGTGGAATCGTCGACCGGCGCGCCGTCCGAGATCATCATCAGGATCTTGCGCTGCTCGCTGCGCGCGAGCAGCCGCTTGTGCGCCCAATCCAGCGCCTCGCCGTCGATATTTTCCTTGAGCAGGCCTTCGCGCATCATCAGGCCGAGATTCTTGCGCGCGCGCCGCCACGGCGCGTCCGCCGACTTGTAGATGATGTGGCGCAGGTCGTTGAGGCGCCCCGGATTGGCCGGCTTGCCTGCCGCGAGCCAATGTTCGCGCGATTGGCCGCCCTTCCAGGCGCGGGTCGTGAAGCCCAAGATCTCGACCTTGACGCCGCAGCGCTCCAGCGTGCGCGCGAGGATGTCGGCGCAGGTTGCCGCAACCGTGATCGGCCGCCCGCGCATCGAGCCGGAATTGTCGAGCAGCAGCGTCACGACCGTGTCGCGGAAGCGCATGTCCTTCTCTTGCTTGAAGGACAGAGGATGCATGGGGTCGATGACGATGCGTTGCAGGCGCGCGGTGTCGAGCTGGCCTTCCTCGAGGTCGAATTCCCAGGAGCGGTTCTGTTGCGCCATCAGGCGGCGCTGCAGGCGGTTGGCGAGCCGCGCGACGACGCCCTGCAAATGGGAGAGCTGTTTGTCGAGATAGCCGCGCAGCCGGTCGAGTTCTTCGGGCTCGCAGAGGTCGTGGGCGTCGACCGTTTCGTCGAACTTGGCGGTGAAGGCCCGGTACTCGGGACCGCGCGGCTCGTTGCTCTGGTGCCGCGGCCGCTGCGGCTCGCCGGGCGTCTCGCTGTCGCCGAGGTCGCTATCGTCGCCGACGTCGGCGGTCGGCGAATCCGTGGCTTCGGCGGCGCTGTCGGGCATCTCCTCGGCGGACGCCTGCGCGTCCTCGGCGTTCATCTGCTGGCTGTCGTCGGATTCCCCGGCTTCGCCGTCGTCGCCTTTCTCCTGCTGCTTCTTCTGCTCCTCGTTGTTCTCGTCGTCCTCTTCTGAATCGCTCGACCGATCCTCCCCCATGTCGAGCGAATCCAGCATGTCGTGAATCACGTCGCCGAACTGGCGCTGGTCCTCGATGAGGTCGTCGAGGCGGTCGAGATCGCTTCCGGCGCGCTCCTCGATCAAGGGCCGCCACAGATCGACGAGGCGCTTGGCAGCCGGGGGCGGCGTCAGACCGGTGAGCCGCTCGCGTACCATCAACGCCAGGGCTTCTTCGAGCGGCGCGTCGTTGCGCTCGGAGACCTGCTCGAATTTGCTGCGATGATACTTGTCGTTGAGCATCGCCGTGATGTTGTCGGCGACACCGCCCATGCGCCGCGAGCCGATGGACTCGACGCGCGCCTGCTCGATCGCCTCGAACACCGCTCGGGCCAGCTGACCTTGCGGCTGCAAGCGGCGGTGCATCGCGGGATCGTGGCACGCGAGCCGCAAGGCGAAGGCATCGGAATGGCCGCGCACAATCGCGGCTTCCGCTTTCGTCAATTTGCGCGGCGGCTCGGGCAGCCGCACCTTGGCGCCCATGAGGCCCGGCCGCTCGGCCGCGAATCCAACTTCGAGGTCGGGCTTGCGCGCGATCGCGCGCATACATCCGGTCACCGCTCGCTTGAACGGCTCGGTCGGCGATTCTCGCGGCGGCGTTTTGCCCTTGACGGTATTCGAAGCCATTTTTCGCGCTCCGCGCGATCAGGTCAGCGCGACATTCACCGACGATTCCGGCAGCTCGACGCCGAAGCAGCGTTGATAAAACTCGGCGACGATCGAGCGCTCGAGTTCGTCACATTTGTTGAGGAAGGTGAGGCGGAAGGCGAAGCCCACGTCATTGAAGATCTCGGCGTTCTCCGCCCAGGTGATGACGGTGCGCGGGCTCATGACCGTCGAAATATCGCCGTTCATGAAGGCGTTGCGCGTGAGATCGGCGACGCGCACCATCTTCGAGACTGTTTCGCGGCCCTGCTCGTTGCGATAGTGCTTCGCCTTGGCGAGCACGATTTCGACCTCGTTATCGTGCGGCAGGTAATTCAGCGTGGTGACGATCGACCAGCGGTCCATCTGCGCCTGGTTGATCTGCTGGGTGCCGTGATAGAGGCCGGACGTATCGCCGAGGCCGACAGTGTTCGCCGTGGCGAACAGCCGGAAGGCCGGATGCGGCTTGATCACCCGCGACTGGTCGAGCAGCGTCAACCGGCCCGAGGATTCCAGAACGCGCTGGATGACGAACATCACGTCGGGACGCCCGGCGTCGTATTCGTCGAAGCAAAGCGCGATGTTGTTCTGGTAGGCCCAGGGCAGAATGCCATCGCGGAATTCGGTGACCTGCTTGCCGTCCTTGAGGACGATGGCGTCCTTGCCGACGAGGTCGATACGGCTGATGTGGCTGTCGAGATTGACGCGTACCATCGGCCAGTTGAGCCGCGCGGCGACCTGTTCGATATGGGTCGATTTGCCCGTGCCGTGATAGCCGGTGACGATGACGCGGCGGTTCTTGGCGAAGCCGGCGAGAATGGCCAGCGTGGTCGGACGGTCGAAACGGTAATCGCTATCGACATCCGGAACGTGCTCGGTCGCATTGGAATAGGCCGGCACTTCCATGTCGCTGTCGATGCCGAACACCTGGCGGACCGACACCTTCATGTCGGGCAGCGGTGCGGTTTTTGGGGCTTCTTGCGTAGCGGGCATTGTCACTCCATCGGTTCGGAAATCGCCGAAACCGGGCGCTGGTTCACTCGGGACGGATCGGAATTCAACGGCAACTTATCAGAAGCAAGGGACGGGAAAAACCCAGCCCCGCCCAAAGCCTTATCAATGTTTTCAATGGGATAGAGTCAAATTTACGTGCCCGCGGCGCGGGTCAGGGTTGCAGCGCGGGGCGCCGTCAGCCCAAGCCGACCGACTTCAAGTAGTTGTACGACTGGATGATCTCGACGAGGCGGTCTTCCGACGATTTGTCGCCGCCATTCGCGTCCGGGTGATGTTTCTTCACCAGTTCCTTGAAGCGGGTCTTCACCTCGACCTTGGTGACGCCGACCTCTAGTCCGAGGGTTTCGAGATGTTTGCGCTCGACGTTACGGACCGTTCGCTGTTCGGACTGTTTCTGCTGCTCCGGACCGGCGCGGCCGCCTATTTCCTCAAACATATGGAGCGGATCGAAAGCCCCGCCGAGGTCGGGCTTGCCGCGCTTGCCCGTACCCATCTTCCATGTCGGCCGGTGCCCAGTCAGCGCGTCCTTTTGATACTTCAGCACGTCGTCATGGTTCATGCCGGCAAAAAAATTGTAGTTCTGGTTGTATTGGCGCACGTGCTCGAGGCAAAAGCGCCAGTACTCCTTCTCGTTGCCGCGGCCGCGGGGGGCGCGATGCGCGCCCTCTTTCTCGCATCCCGACCATTGGCATTTCGGGCCGGCGGACGGTTTCTTCTTGCGCCGGTCCTTGGTCGCCGTGACGCGGATTTTGTCGAAAAGTGGTGAGTCAGATTTCATGACCGATCAGTATGCGCCTGCGCTTACGCTCGGTTCAAGGCTTGAATGCGACAGTCCATCGGAATAACGACGCGCAATGCGGACCGCCGATCTCATCAGCAAGAAGCTCACCGAGACTTTTGCACCCGAAAGCCTCGCGGTGACCGATGAATCGCACCTGCATCAGGGTCACGCCGGCTGGCGTGAAGGCGGGCAGACCCATTTCCGAGTCTATATCGTGTCGGCGGCCTTCAAAGGGAAGAGCCGCATCGAGCGCCATCGCATGATCAACGGCGTGCTCGCGGGCGAGCTCGCCGGTTCCATTCACGCGCTGGCCATTCATGCGACTGCGCCGGGGGAGCAGCTTTAACCCGCTTTGGCCGGCTGCTGCTTGCGCACGATCAGCGGCTGGATCCGCAGGGCGGTGATGCGGTTGCGTGAGCGCCGCAAAACCCGAAAACGGAAGCCGTGGAAGGTGAAGCTCTGTCCCGGCTCCGGGATGGAGCGCGCTTCATGAATCACCAGGCCCGCGATCGTCGTGGCTTCGCCGTCCGGCAGGCTCCAATCCATCACGCGGTTGAGATCGCGGATCGGCACCGCGCCGTCGACATTGATCGAGCCATCAGGCTGCCGCCGCACGCCGGGCATGGCGACGTCATGCTCGTCGGTAATGTCGCCGACGATTTCTTCGAGAATGTCCTCGAGCGTCACCAGCCCTTCGACCTCGCCGTATTCGTCCACGACCAAGGCGAACGGCGTCTTGCGGCGGCGGAAGGCCTTGAGCTGCTCGGAAACAAGCCGCGTTTCCGGCACGAACCATGGCGGCGATAACAGCGACGGAATATCGATCTTGTTGGCGTCGCCATCGGTGGCGTGCAGCGACCGCAACAAATCCTTCACATGAAGCACGCCGACGATGTTCTCCTGCGTGTCCTTCCACATCGGCAAGCGCGTGACCGGCGAGGCGATGACCGCATTGACGATGTCCTCCGCCGGATCGTCGACGCACAGCGTGATCATCTTGGTGCGATGAACCATCACATCGGACACTTCGAGCTCGCCAAAGCGAAACACGTTCTGGATGTATTCGGCCTGCCCCTCCTCGACCATGCCGTGCTCCGCCGAGGTTTCGACCAAACCCTCAAGTTCGGAGCTCGTGAGCACGTCGTGGTGCAGCGCCTCCTTGACGCCGAGAAGCCGCAGGACGCCGTTCGACGCGGCGTTGAGCAGCCAGTTCAGGGGATAAAAGGCGATGAAACAGATCCGTAGCGGATACGCGATCCAGAGTGAGACGGGCTCCGGTTTGCGGATCGCCATCGTTTTCGGGACCTGCTCGCCGACGACGATGTGGGCCGACGAGAAGATCAAAAAGCCGATCACAAAGGAGGTAAAATGCAGCGCGGACTCCGGCATGCCGAGCGGCAAGAGAAATGGCGTCACCAGCGCGGAAACCGCCGGCTCGCCGACCCAGCCAAGGCCGAGCGATGCCATCGTGATGCCGAGCTGGCAGCAGGCGAGATAGGCCTCGACATTCTTGACCATCTTCTGGGCGAGGCGCGCGCCGGTGAATTTGCGCTTGGCAAGCGTGTCGATCCGATAGCCGCGGGATTTGACCAGGGCGAACTCGGCCGCGACGAAGAACGCGTTGGCCGCAAGCAGAAACAGCGCCAGCAAAAGATTGAGCGACGTCGACGTCACAGCTGATCCTGAAGGAAAGCGCGCACCTCGGCCGGATCAACATCCGGGGCGATGAACGCTTCGCCGATGCCGCGCACCAGAATGAAAGTCAGCCGCCCGCGCTTGACCTTCTTGTCTTGCCCGATCAGGTCCATCAACGCGTCCACGTTGGGTAAACCGCCGGGCACGTCTTTTAGTTTCGTCGGCAAGCCCACGGCCGCAAGATGCCGTATGGCGCGTTCGGCTTGATCCTGGCCGATGAGGCCTTTGCGCGCCGAGAAGCGGAAGGCGCAGACCATTCCCAGCGCGACCGCTTCGCCATGCAGAAGCCGGCTGGAGAAGCCGGCGGCGGCTTCAAACGCATGGCCGAAAGTATGACCAAGATTGAGCAGCGCGCGCTCCCCTGTTTCGCGTTCATCCCGCGCCACGATGCCCGCCTTGCCGCGGCAACACACGGCGATGGCATTGTCTCGGGATGGCCCGCCGGCGAACACGTCCCGCCAGTTCTCTTCCAGCCAGCCGAAGAACGCGGCATCGCCGAGCAATCCGTACTTTGCCACTTCCGCATAGCCGGCCCGGAATTCCCGCTGCGGCAGCGTGTCGAGCAGCGCCGAATCGGCGACCACCAGCACTGGCTGATGGAAAGCGCCGACGAGATTCTTGCCGTGCGGAGAATTGATGCCCGTCTTGCCGCCGACCGAGGAATCGACCTGGGCGAGCAGCGTGGTCGGCACCTGCACGAAATCCAGGCCGCGACGCACGCTCGCGGAAGCAAAGCCCGCGAGATCGCCAATCACGCCGCCGCCGAGCGCGAGCACCAGATCGCCGCGCTCGATGCGTTCGGCCAGCAAGGCGTCGCACACTTTTTCGAATGTCGCGTAATTCTTTGAGCCCTCGCCGGGCGGCACAATGATCCGCGCGCTGAGCACCTTTGCCGCGCGAAGCGCCGCCTCGGTGTCTGCAAGATGATTGTTGGCAACGGTCGCGTCGGTGATGATCGCGACCTTCGCATCGGGACGCAGCGCCTTGATGCGGGTCCCGAGCGAGGCGAGCAGGCCTCGCCCGATGACGATGTCATAGCTGCGCGCGCCCAGCGCGACGTTGACGACGATCGGACCCGTCATGACAGCGCGCCAGTGAGTTTATGCGACAACCCCGCAATGACGTCGTCGACAATCGTGTCGTGCGGCTCGTCGCGCGATTGCACGATGAGGTCCGCCTGCGCGTAGAAGGGTTCGCGCTGCGGCAGAAGCGTCTTGATCTGATCAGCGAGCGGCCGCTCGCCGGCCCGGCGCTTGGTGCGGCGCAGGAGAACGTCGACATCCGCTTTCAGCCAAACCGAAATGCCCTTTTCGGCAATCAAGGCACGGGTTTGCGGATCCATGACCGCGCCGCCGCCGGTTGCCAGCACCTGGGGACCGTGATCGAGCAGACGCGCTATCACCCGCGCCTCCCCGGCCCGGAAATAAGGCTCGCCGTGGCGCGCGAAAATGTCGGCGATCGTCATTCCGGCCGCGGCCTCGATCTCGCTATCGGCATCGACAAAAGGAATAGCAAGGCGCGCCGCCAGCCGGCGCCCGACCGAGGACTTGCCGGCGCCCATCATGCCGATCAGCACGATCGAACGCCCGCCCAGGGCCTTGGCCAGACGCAGTTCGGCAGGGTTTTCCGCCGCATTTTGCGCGGCAATATCGGGCATCACCGGTCTTTCCTTGCTTCGCCAAGGTTCCATATACCAGTTATCGCTAGGTTGCGGAGAGGCACCAGCCGATTGGTATCGGCGGTTCAAAGACCCGCGCTACGACTGCCCGTTAAGAGGATTGAATGCCGAGTCTTTTCCGTTTCCTGTTCGCCATCGCCCTGCTCGGCGGGCTCGCCTATGGCGCGGTGTTCGCGCTCGCCACTTTGGTCGATTTCAAACCGCGTGAAATCTCCGTGACGATTCCGCCTGACAAATTTCTCAAGCCGGCGCGGTGAAGACAATTACGGTCATGACCGCCACCTCGGAAAATCAGATCGGGCTATTCCTCGACATGCTTGCCGCCGAGCGGGGCGCGAGCGGCAACACGCTCGACGCCTATCGCCGCGACCTCGCCGATCTGGCCGGACATCTCACCGCGCGAGGACGTAACCTCGCCGAAGCGGGCACGCCCGACTTGCGCGGCTACCTCGACACCCTGGCCGCCGCGGGCCTGAAAGCATCCTCGAGCGCCCGCCGGCTGTCGGCGATCCGACAGTTCTATCGTTTCCTCTACAGCGAAAATAAAAGGAACGACGATCCGGCCGCCGTCCTCGAAGGACCCAAGCGAAACCGGCCGCTGCCGAAAGTCTTGTCCGTGGACGAGGTGGACCGCCTGTTCGCCAAAGCGCGTATGATGATGAGCGACGACGCGCTGTCGCCGGCGGCGCGGTTGCGCGCGGCACGGCTGCTCTGTCTGATCGAAACCGCTTACGCAACCGGCCTTCGCGTTTCCGAACTGGTATCCCTGCCGGCATCGGCGCAACGCGGCAAGGCCATGCTCGTCATCCGCGGCAAAGGCGGCAAGGAGCGATTGGTGCCGCTCAACGATGCGGCGCGCAATGCGATGGCCGACTATGCGCGATTGCGCAAGGAAGCCGCGACGAACGATGAAGACAAATGGCTGTTCCCGTCATTTGGGGAAAAGGGGCATCTCACGCGGCAGCATTTTGCGCGCGATCTGAAAGCGCTCGCCGCTTCCTGCGGCATCAATCCCGAGCGCATAAGCCCGCACGTGCTGCGGCACGCTTTCGCAAGCCACCTCCTGCACAACGGCGCCGACCTTCGCGTGGTGCAGACCTTGCTCGGCCACGCCGACATTTCGACGACGCAAATCTATACCCACGTGCTGGACGATCGCCTGAAAAGCATGGTGCGCGACTTGCACCCGCTGGCCGACAAGTGACGCTTGCTTGACTTTGCGCAGTGCAAAAGGCCAGTTTTTGAAACCAAATACGCGCCGTGTTCATTAATCCCGATATTTGAATCGTATCGCAGATGCGCAGTTATCTCGATTTCGAAAAGCCGGTTGCCGAGCTCGAGGCCAAGGTCGAAGAGCTGCGCGCGATGTCGGCCGGCGGCAACGCGGTTGCCGTCGACGACGAAATCGGTCGGCTGGAGATCAAGGCAGGTCTCGCCCTCAAAGAACTCTACGGCGAGTTGACGCCCTGGCAGAAGACGCAGGTCGCCCGCCACCCGCAGCGCCCCCACGCGCTCGACTATGTCAATGCGCTGATCACCAATTTCGTGCCGCTCGCGGGTGACCGCAAATTCGGCGACGACGCAGCGATCATCGGCGGCGTCGGACGCTTTCGCGGCGAAGCCATCTGCATCCTCGGCCACGAAAAAGGCTCCGACACCGAAAGCCGGATCCGGCACAATTTCGGCATGGCGCGGCCGGAAGGCTATCGCAAGGCCGTGCGGCTCATGGAAATGGCCGATCGTTTTGGCCTTCCGATCCTGTCGCTGGTCGATACGCCCGGCGCCTATCCCGGCATTGGCGCGGAAGAGCGCGGCCAGGCCGAAGCCATCGCGCGCTCGACCGAAGCCTGTCTCGCGCTCAGCGTCCCGAATGTCGCGATCGTCATCGGCGAGGGCGGATCGGGCGGCGCCATCGCGCTCGCGACCGCCAACCGCGTCCTGATGCTCGAACACGCGATCTACAGCGTGATTTCGCCGGAGGGCGCGGCTTCAATCTTGTGGCGCGATTCCAGCAAGGCTCAGGACGCCGCCACCAATATGAAGATCACCGCGCAGGACATGGTGCGGTTCGGCGTCATCGACGCGATCGTCCCCGAACCGGTCGGCGGAGCCCATCGCGATCCGGAAGCGGCGATCGCGGCGGTGGGTGACGCGATCGCGCAGGCGCTAGCGCCCCTGCGCAACCTCGATGCGCCATCGGTGCGCCGCCAGCGCCGCGAAAAATTCCTGGCGATGGGCCGGGCGCTGAGTTGATCAGCCAGCCGGCTTAAGCGCGGAGAGACCTGAAACCGCTCGAACGCGGCTCGCGGCCGCGAGCTCGTCGAGACGTTTCTGATTTTCGGTAAGCGACGAGCGGTCCTGGAACGGATGCCACAGGTGTAACACGCCCGTGGCAAACCGGCCTTCCTTGCGCCGGCAACCGCCGCGCATCAACCGTACCGCCATGTCGGAATCTTCGAGGCCCCAGCCGCGAAAATTGGAATCAAATCCGTCGACGCGAACGAGATCTTCGCGCCAGATCCCGAGATTGCAGCCGCGCACCGTTTTCCAGTTCTTCGCTTTCCACTTTCGCAAAGGGCCGAGCGGCAGTGAGAGGAGCGAACGAATCCTGTTGATTCCCCCCGCCCGCTGATGCTTCCGCAAGGTCGCAAAATCCCAGATTTCCGGCGTTAGCCCCTGATCCAGGATCTCACGGGTCAGTTTTTCACTGAACAGCACGCGATTTCCCGTGACGAACCAGCCGCGCTCCGCAAGTGCCCGATGCTGCGCGACAAAATTGGGACGCGGGATGCAGTCGCCATCCAGGAAAACAAAATACTCGCCGTGACCGGCGGCGATGCCGCGATTGCGGATCTCCGCCAGCCGGAATTTCTCGTGGGGATGCCAGACGTGAATGAGCGGCGCGCCGAGCTTGGGCTTCCAGCTGTCCACCACTGCCGCAGTGGCCGGGCCTGATCCATCATCAGCGACAACAACTTCGAAGTCCCTGTCGGTCTGTCGCGACAGGCCGCGCAGGACCGCGTCGAGCGCGTCCGGGCGCTCGTAGGTCGCGACAATAATCGTGATCGTGAAGCTCAAGGCAGGTCCCCGGGCGGCCTGTAGCATGCGGGCACCCCAGTGCCGAAGCCGGCATTTTCCGTGGGAACCCTGCCCCGGCCGCACTTTTTACCGTTGTTTCATCATAACTTAGCAGGATCGCGGTCATGCGCTGGCCCGCCTTGCGGCTGCCACATCTTTTATGGATAACGAACGCTCAATCGAGGGCTTTCGGGGAGTTTCGCGTTTGAGCCGTCATATTTTCGCGCGAGCGCTGGTAGCGTCCGCGGCCATCGCCGCAGCCACCGCCCTCACCGGCTGCAACTACGACTCCGCCATCGCGCCGAACGGCCGCGCCCAAGCTCCGATTTCAGACAAGATGTCCGCCGAGCTCGAGTCCAGACAGATGGACAAGGACTCGCCGATCCTGATGCGCATCTTCAAGGAAGAAGCGGAAGCCGAGGTCTGGAAGAAGAATCGCAACGGCGAATTCGCGCTGCTGAAGACTTATCCGATTTGCCGGTGGTCGGGCGATCTCGGTCCGAAAGTCAAGGAAGGCGACCGTCAGGCGCCGGAAGGCTTCTATACGATTACGCCCGGGCAGATGAATCCGAACTCCAATTACTATCTCGCCTTCAACATGGGCTATCCGAATGCGTATGACCGGGCGCATGGCCGCACCGGCTCGGAGCTGATGGTCCATGGTGACTGCTCCTCGCGTGGCTGCTACGCCATGACCGACGAGCAGATGGTCGAGATTTACGCGCTGGCGCGCGAGTCGTTCTTCGGCGGCCAGAAATCATTTCAGGTGCAGGCCTATCCGTTCCGCATGACCGCGGCGAACCTGGCCAAGCATCGCACCAGCCCGCATCTCGCTTTCTGGAAGATGCTCAAGACCGGCTCGGACCACTTCGAAGTGACCAAGCAGGAGCCGAAGGTCGACGTCTGCGAGAAGCGCTACGTATTCGACGCCGGCACGGCGGACGGGTCTCGCACGCCCCGCTTCGTCTCTCAAGCCAAATGCCCGGTCTATGAAGTGCCAAAGGACATCGCGGAGGCGGTCGAGGAAAAGCAGGACCGCGACAATAGGGAATTTGCTTCGCTCGTTGCGGGCGGCACCTCGGTGGTCGCGTCGCGCAAGGGCATCGACGGCGGCATGAATCCGGTGTTCTACGCCAAGCTCAACCCGCAATCGAATGCCGATTACGACGATCGCAGCCCCCCTGTCGTTCCGGTTCTCGCCGCGCCAGGCGCATTGCCGCGCACGCCGAACAATCCGCCGGCTCAGGTCGTGCCGCCGGCACAGCAGCGCATCGAAATTGCAGCGGCTGAACCTGCGGCGGCTCCGGTGCAGGCTGCCGCTCCCACATCTTCCACAACCACGGGCGCCCGCGAGCGCGGCCTCACCAATTTGATCAGCGGTCTGTTCGGCAAGAGCGAACCGAAAGCCGTCGCGCCCTATGAGCCGGTCAAGACCGCTGAAACGGCAAAGCCTGCCGCCGCGCCACGCACGGCTGTCGCGCAAGCCAAGCCGGCGGCCAAGCCTGCTGTGATGCAAACGGCGTCGGCGCCCGCGCCGCAGCTGCGGCCGCGCGTCGACGACAATCCGAAAGAGACGCTGCGCGAAATGGCAAGAGACAACGCCAAATCGACGACGCCCGAGCGCGAGATCCGCACCGCGTTCACCGAGCAACCGAAGGCCGCCGTCATGTCAGGCGCGCAAGCGGTCGTCCCCTCCGGCTCCTTCGAGAGCCGCTGGTCGGGGATGCGCTAACACCTCCACATCCCGAATCGGCTAAAAACCGCGCGTGAAGACGCGCGCGCGCAATTTCGTCTACGTGTTGGGCTGCACCCACAAGGGGCGCATCCTCACTTATGTCGGCTGGAGCAATGACGTCGCGCGCCGACTCGCTGCGCATAATCGCGGCAAGGGAGCGCGTACGACCCGAGGCCGAACCTGGGTGCTATTGCACACCGAGCCTTGCGCAAGCCGGCGCCACGCAATGAGCCGCGAATGGCACCTCAAGCGGGATCGGAAATTCCGGAAGCAGTTGGCGCTGGCCTTGGCGTGAGCTGCTGGCTCAAGCCCACATGAAGACGATTTCAGGCTCCGCCGGCGCGGCGACCGGTTGTTTGGGGGCGAGCCACGACAGCGCCAGGATCAACGCGATGAGAACAAGCGCGATCTTGCGATACGGCAGGCCAAGCAGAATGCGGCGCGCGTTCATGCGCCAAGAATAGCGGTCCAGATTGCGCGCGCACTTTTATCGTTAATGTTTGGTTAACGCGCGGGCACGGCCAAATCACCGGCCAGCAACGCGCACCTTGCTGGCGGTCGGGCCGGTATCGCCCATCTCCTCGACATAGGTGACCTCGTCGCCCCGCTTGAGCTGGTCGAAGTTGCCGGCAAGGACGCTGTTGCGGTGAAAGTAGAGAAGCCCGCCTTCCTTGGTCATGACGAAGCCGAAATCCTTATCCGGGGTCAGCTCGGCGACCTGGCCGCGGAATTCGTTGGCGGCTTCGTGCGTGCCTTCAGCAACGTGGTCGGCGCGCTTGTCCTTGAACTTGCCGAGCCGCAATTCGGCAATGCGGAACGCCTCGTTGATGGCGTTGTGCAGGTCCGGCTGCTGAAACTTGCGCTGCAGATGATCGGGCTCGTGGGCGACGACGATGTCCTTGTGTCCCGGCACCGACACTTCGATATGAACCACGGGCGGAATTGTATTGTTCGCATTCCGATTTCTTTGGTCGATCCGAACCCGGCAGGTCGTCATGCGTCCGTAAATGCGCTCGAGGCGCGCGATATGGTCCCGGATGGCGTTTTCCGCCCAATCGGTCTGGTCGATGTTGTGGAAGGAGATCTCGGGGGCGATTTGCATAGGGCACCACAGTACTGAGTGATGCCAAGACAACGCCCGGCAAAAGAGTTGGTTTCGGCCTTCAGCCGAACTTGCCGTGGCAGTGCTTGTATTTCTTGCCGGAGCCGCACGGGCACGGTTCGTTGCGGCCGACCTTGCCCCAGCTCGATGGATCATTCGGATTGCGGGCAGCTTGCGCGCCGTTGCCATTGCCGGCCATGGCCGGCGCGAGCGCCGGCGCCATCATGTTTTCGCCGGTGCTCGGATCGAGATGCGACGCTTCCATATAAGGCAGTTGCTGGGACTGATTTTCATCACCCTGCTGAACCACTTCGACGCGCATGAGCTGCGCGGTGACCGCTTCACGCAGCCGCGCGACCATCGCCTCGAACAGGCTGAAGGCTTCGGCCTTGTACTCATTGAGCGGATCGCGTTGGCCATAGCCGCGCAGCCCGATCACCTGGCGTAAATGTTCGAGCATGACGAGGTGCTCGCGCCACAAATGGTCGAGGGTCTGCAGCAGGACCGATTTCTCGACGTAGCGCATCACCTCGGGGCCCCATTTGGCGACCTTGCCCGCCATCCACTCGTCTGATTTGGTGATGATGCGTTCGCGCACTTCCTCGTCCGCGATGCCCTCTTCCTTCGCCCAAGCCTGCACCGGCAGGTCGAGCGTGAGGGCCTCGCGCAATTCCGCTTCCAGGCCGGCCGCGTTCCACTGCTCCGGATAGGCGTTGGGCGGGATGTATTTGGCGACCATGTCCTCGATCATGGCGTGGCGCATGTCGTTGGTCGTTTCGTCGACAGCTTCGTCGCGCATCAATTCGAGCCGCTGCTCGAAAATCACCTTGCGCTGGTCGTTCATCACATTGTCGAACTTGAGCAGATTCTTGCGGATGACGAAGTTGCGGGCTTCGACCTTCTGCTGCGCCTTTTCCAGCGCCTTGTTGATCCAGGGATGAACGATCGCCTCGTTCTCCTTGAGCCCGAGCCGCTGCAACATGCCGTCCAGCCGGTCCGAGCCGAAGATGCGCATCAGGTCGTCTTCGAGCGACAGGAAGAATTTCGAATGACCGGGGTCGCCCTGGCGGCCGGACCGGCCGCGCAACTGATTGTCGATACGGCGGCTCTCATGACGCTCGGTGCCGAGCACATAAAGACCGCCGGCGGCGAGCGCCTTTTCCTTTAGCCGCGCAATCTGGACGCGGATCTCGTCGGCGCGCGGATCCTTGTCGCGCGCCGCGCGGTCGGTGACGTCAGTGATCTCCTGGCGGATGCGCATGTCGGCATTGCCGCCGAGCTGAATGTCGGTGCCGCGGCCCGCCATGTTGGTGGCGATGGTGATGGCGCCGGGAACGCCGGCCTGCGCGACGATATAGGCTTCCTGCTCGTGGTAACGCGCATTGAGGATGGCGAAAACCTTGGCCTTGGTCGCGCCTTCGTCACCCGAGTAAAGCGCGGCGAAAGCGTTGGGGTCGGTGAAGTCGTGCTGCTCCCAGCCTTCCTTGCGGAGCATCTCCGCAAGCTGCTCGGACTTTTCGATGGACGTAGTGCCGACCAGAACCGGCTGGCCGCGCTTCTTGCAATCCTCGATCAGCGCGATGATGGCGCGATATTTCTCGACTTGCGTGCGGTAGACCTCGTCATCGTCGTCGACGCGCGCGAGCGGCATATTGGTCGGCACTTCGAGCACTTCGAGGCCGTAAATATCCATGAACTCGTCGGCTTCGGTGAGCGCCGTGCCCGTCATACCGGCGAGCTTTTCGTACATGCGGAAGTAATTCTGGAAGGTGATCGAGGCGAGCGTCTGGTTCTCGGGCTGGATGGTCTGATGCTCTTTGGCCTCGAGCGCCTGATGCAGCCCTTCCGAATAGCGCCGACCCGGCATCATACGGCCGGTGAACTCATCGATGATCACGACCTCGTCGTTGCGGACGATGTAGTCCTTGTCGCGCTGGAACAGCTTATGGGCGCGCAGGGCCTGGTTGACGTGGTGCACGACCGAGACGTTTTCGACGTCATAAAGCGAACCCGCCTTGAGCAGGTTCGCGTCGCGCAGCATGGTCTCCATCTTTTCCATGCCCGCCTCGGTCATGGTGACGGTGCGCTGCTTCTCGTCGACTTCGTAATCGCTCTTCTCG
>JAFBAG010000070.1 GCA_019247925.1 Pseudolabrys sp. | reverse complement strand
GCGAGCTGAGCAATTGGGCTCGGTCGCCGCTGATTTACCTTGCTGCGACGGGCGCGCCGACGAGGTGATCGAATGAGGCATCGATTGCTGCACCTGCTCACGTCCGTTGTTGGCACCTAGCTGCCGATTCGGGATGTCCGCTGTTCGCTCGCTATCGGGGGTAAAGCGGACCTACCTGAAACGAAGCAAAGGACCCGGGGATGTCCGCCCAAATGTCGGTTATCGGAGGATAAGCGGACCTGATATGCTCCGTTAGAGTTTTGTGGATCCTGACCCATAAGAGACATTCAGGAAACCGCCGATCGTAGATCGAGCGACGCCGACCGCTTCGCCAAGGTGATCAGGATCGGCAGGATGTGTAACGGTCACCTCGCCGACTGGTTGAGCGGGCGCAAAGGAAGGGTCGGATCGGGAGCCTCGCTTGCTTGCTGCGAGCCGTAGTGGTCGGCGAGGTCCTTGCCGGTGAACGCGCGCGTGTTGCTCTCAGCGATCTCCGGCAGCATCGTCGCGTTCCATGCCTGCCACTCGGCGACAAGTCGTTCGTAGATGTCCTCGTGGCGCTCCTTAAGATTGGCGCGCTCAAGCGGATCCTCAACGACGTTGAAAAGAAAAGTGTTGTCGAGGATTTTGAGATACTTGTAATCGCCGATCCGAGCGGCGTGCTGCCACTTCCCCTTGTAGCGCCAGAACAGCTTTCGATCGACCGCTGCGGCGTTCTCCGCGAGCAGCGGCAGCAGGTTCATGCCGTCACTCGGATAGTCCGAGTCGGGCGCGGTGCCAGCGGCAGCCAGCAGGGTGGGCAGCCAATCCATACTGATGGCCACCTGGTCGCTGGTGCGGCCCGGTGCGATGCGCGCGGGCCATGCGATCACCATGGGGATGCGTAGTCCGCCTTCCAGCAAATCGGTTTTCTTGCCGGTAAACGGCCAAGTGTCGGCGAAACGCTCGCCGCCGTTGTCGCTGGTGAAAATGACGATTGTGTTCTCGGTCAGGGCGTTCGCGTCGAGAGCGTCGAGTACGCGGCCGATCTGCGCGTCCATGGCCTCGATCATGTGCTGATAGGTCTTTTGCGTGCCGCCGTCGAAGTCGCGCAGGCTCGTGCCCGCCACCCGCTTCGATTCCGCTTCGTCGTCGGGTCCTTCCCATGGCCAGTGCGGCGCATTGAAGTGCAGGCTGATCAGGAACGGTTGACCGGACTTTGCATAAGAATTTACCGCGTCGACCGCGTGGCCCCCGAGCTGGTCGGTGAGATAGCCGACCTGATGGACTTCGACGTCCTGGTCCCACAGATCATGCCGCTGAAAGGGGTTGACGTGTGAGAAATAGTCCACGGCCGCGCCGCGGAAGCCGAAAAAATGATCATAACCGCTCTTGAGCGGACCGAATTTCGGCAGAGCGCCCAGATGCCACTTTCCGATCAGGCTGGTGCCGTAGCCGGCCCTCTTCAACAGCGACGGCAAGGTGGGATGCTCGGGCGGCAGGCCGACCTCTGGGTTGGCCGCCAATGGCTCCTCGAGCCCCAGCCGCAGCCGATACTGGTACCGGCCGGTGATCAGCGCCACGCGCGTGGCGGAGCAGACGGCCGAGTTGGCGTAGCCTTGAAGAAAGCGCGTTCCTCGCGCGGCGATGCGATCAATATTTGGCGTGGTGAAATCGCGGCGTCCGTAACAGGACACGTCGGCGTAGCCGAGATCGTCGGCAAGGATAAAGATGATGTTCGGCGGCTTCGCGGCCGGCTGGGCATGCGCACCGGCGCCGCCGGCCGCAAGAGCAGCCGTCCCGAGGGCGGTATTGCGCAGAAGAGTTCGACGCGTCACTCCAAGTTGCCATCTCTTCTGCACCGCGGAGTCGATCCCCCTGCCGGATAAAAGCCCCTCGCGTTTCATGACGAGCCCCTTCGATTTGGTCAATTGATGTTCGGAGTACGAGCCCACCGGCAGCACTAGCGCTCCCGCTAGACTTAGGGACTTCGGCACATCCCGGAGGGCAGTTCGGCCGATAGGCTACCGCAGCCAGGCGGCGGGGCGGAAGGGGAATGACGGCTTATGGCACTTCTCGGACCATCAAACATGTCCGCTCAATGTCCGGTGTGGAGGGTAGACCGGACATTCGGCGGGCAGCGCCAAAGGCCGAGCTCGACCCTGGCGAAACCCAACCACGGTCTTCGTAGCGCAGCAAGACTCGCCCGTC
>JAFBAG010000056.1 GCA_019247925.1 Pseudolabrys sp. | reverse complement strand
TGGTCGCGCGGCCGGATGGCGACATCGAGGCCGTCAAACATCCGCAGGATGGCGCGGGCATCCTGACGTCGCTCACGCAGACCGATGGCCTGCTCGAGTTTCCCGAAGATGTTACGTCGGTCGAGCCGGGCGCCCGCGGCGGCTTTTTGTCTTACGCGGCGCTGACCGGTTGAACGCCTCAGCTGCCGAGGCGCACGCCTGTCGTCGTGAATGCCTTGTCTGACGGCTGCTGGACGCTTTCGAGCACTGCAACGCCGATCACGGCGATAATGATGGCGGTCGCACAGGCGATAAAGAACGTTCTCATGGCGAGATCCTCCGGCCCCGATGTTGCGCGATTATAGAAAGCGCCGCGCCGCTCGCAACATCACTTTCAGCCCGCGTTGTATTGCGCCGCAATGCTTTCCGCCCGCTTGGCGTCGTCCGGCGTATTTACGTTGAAGAAGGGGTCCACCGGCTGGTCCGGCCAATCCGCGACTGCGACGCCGTGACGCGCCGTCCAGACTTCGATCTTGCGCAGATCCTCGACGGTCAGGGCGCGCCGCAGGTCCTCACGGAGGGCGAGCGGCCATAGCGCGACCACCGGATGCCGCCACTCCCCGGAGCGGGCGCAGGCCAGCGGCACGCCGGCGCCTTTCTGGCGGCGGGCTGCATGGAGCCTTTCGACGAGGTCGTCGGGCAGGAAAGGGCAGTCGCCCGGTACACTGAGCATCCATTCGACGCCGGTGTTTTGCGCCGCCAGCCAATCCAGGCCGGCGAGAATACCCGCGAGCGGGCCGGGATGATCCGGCACGTTGTCGGGAATGACCGGCAGCCCGGTATCGGCAAAGCGCGCGGGGTCGCCATTGGCATTGATGGCGATGCCGACGGTTTGTCCCGAGAGGCTCGCTAGAACGCGGTCGAGGATCGTCGCGCCGCCGATTGTGAGCCGCGCCTTGTCGCCGCCGCCCATGCGCCGGGCCAGGCCTCCGGCCAGCACCAGCCCGAAAGTCGGCGGCACGCTACTCATTATCAGTCTTCATGCACCGCGGCCTTGCGCCGGTGCTTGGTGCTCTCCTCCTCGACATAGGCGAGGTCCTGGTCGAACACGATGCGCTGTTCTCCGGCCAGCGCGACGAAACGTTTGCCGCGCGCGCGTCCGATGAGGGTGAGGTTGGCTTTGCGGGCGAGCTCGACGCCCCACGCCGTGAAGCCCGAGCGCGAAATCAGGATCGGAATGCCCATGCGCACCGTCTTGATCACCATTTCCGAGGTGAGTCGGCCGGTCGTGTAAAAAATCTTGTCGTCGGGCGAGACCTTCTCCTTGAACATCCAGCCCGCGATCTTGTCGACCGCATTATGGCGGCCGACGTCTTCCATGTAGACCAACGGCTTGTCTTCTTTGGCGAGAACGCAGCCGTGGATCGCACCCGCCTCGAGATAAAGCGATGGGGTGGTGTTGATCTCGCTGGTCAACTTGTAGAGCCAGGAGGTGCGCAATTGCGTGTCCGGCAGCTTCACATCCTCGAGCGCTTCCATCAGATCGCCGAACACGGTGCCCTGCGCACAGCCGGAGGTCTGCACCTTTTTCTTGAGCTTCTTCTCGTAATTGGTCTTGCGCTGTGTGCGCACCACCACGACGGCGAGCTCTTCGTCATAGTCGACCGCGGTGACGACGTCGTCCGGCAGCAACATGTGCTGGTTGAGCAGATATCCGATCGCCAGATATTCCGGATAATCGTTGATCGTCATCGCCGTGACGATCTCCTGATTGTTGAGGAAGATCGTCAGCGCGCGCTCGACCGTGACCGCGGTATCGATTTTGGCGCCGCTCTGATCGATCCCGCTGACCCGCTCCGTCAGACGCGGATCGGCCGGATTGGGGCGGATCAAATAGGTCGAAGTTTTCGACATGCTGCAAATATAAAGACGGCGGCCGGGCTTTGCGACCCGGCCGCGTCGATCGCGTGTTTTGCCTCGATTATTGCGCGCCGACGCCGGCCGCCTTGAGAATCTGGGCGTAGCGCTCGGTGTCTTCCTTGATGATTGCGTCAAATTGCGCGGGCGTGGTCGGCGAGGCGATGGCGCCGAACGACGTCAGCTTTTCGCCGACATCGGGCATCTTCAGGGCGAGACCGATGTCCTGGCTGATCTTGTCGACGATCTCCTTTGGCGTCTTGGCCGGCGCCATGACGCCGAACCAGGATTCGTATTTGTAGCTCGGCACGCCAGATTCCTTGACGGTCGGAACGTCGGAAGCCTGCGCGGCCCGCTTGTCGGCACTGATCGCGAGCATTTTCACTTTATTGCCGGCGGCAAGCTCTTTGGCGTTCGGGATCGGCGCGAAATAGAGCTGAACGTCGTTGCGGATCACCGCATTGGTGGCGTCCGGCACGCCTTTGTAGGGCACGTGGACGATGTTGATATTGGCGCTTTGCTTGAGCGTCTCGGCGGCGAGATAGGTGGTGCTGGCGACGCCCGCCGACGAGAAATTCAGCTTCCCGGGCTGCGCCTTCGCCTGGGCGATGAAGTCCTGCAACGTCTTGTTGGGCGAGTCGGCCGGGACGATGGCGATGAACGGCACCGAGGCGATGACCGTAACACCCGCGAAATCCTTCACAGAGTCGAACGGAACATCTTTGTTGATGACGTTCGCGATCGTGTGGCCGTTCGAGGTCAACATCAGCGTGTAGCCGTCCGGCGCGCTCTTGGCGACTGCTACCGTGCCAGGGAGGCCGGGCTTGTTTTCGACCACCACGGATTGCTTCCACATCACGCCGAGCTTGTCTGCGAGCACGCGCGCCATCGCGTCGGTGACGCTGCCGGCGCCGAACGGCACCACGATCGTCACGGTCTTGTTCGGGAAAGTTTGCGCCTGCGTGGCGGAGCTCGCAGCGGCGATCGCAAGGGCTGCGCCGAGCGCCAATACGGTCGTCTTGAAGTGCGTCATTGAAATCCTCCCATGCGCCCCGTTTGCCGGGCTTTCAACGTCGATTAAAGCGGAAACCAATTTGTGCCGCTAGCCCGGAAGGAACGCGGTTTTGCCCGCGCCGCGCATCAGGCGTTCGGATCGGCGGCGTTCGGGAAGAACAGCTGCTTGCCGTCGATCTTGTAATCCTGAATCGCCTTTTGCCCTTCGGCCGAAATCAGCCAGTCGATGAACTGCTGGCCAAGCTCCTTCTTGACGCTCGGATGCTTGGCGGGGTTCACCAGCGTGACGCCGTACTGGTTGAACAA
>JAFBAG010000052.1 GCA_019247925.1 Pseudolabrys sp. | reverse complement strand
CAATGCGCGCTGGCACGACGGCAAGCCGGTCACAGCGGAAGACGTGATCTTCTCGATGGAGGCGTTCAAGCAGCACAGTCCGCAACTCGGCGCCTATTACCGGCACGTCGTCAAAGCGGAAAAGACCGGCGAGCGCGAAGTCACCTTCACCTTCGACCAGCCTGGCAACCGCGAGCTTCCTTTGATCGTCGGCCAGCTCTACGTGCTGCCCAAACACTGGTGGGAAGGCACCGACAAGAATGGGAACAAGCGCAACGTCGCCAATACGACTTTGGAGCCGCCGCTCGGCAGCGGCCCCTATCGGGTCAAGGATTTCGTACCCGGCCGCTCGGTCGTGTTTGAGCGCGTGAGGGATTATTGGGGCAAAGACCTCAACGTTTCGATCGGCCAGAACAATTTCGACGAGATCCGCTACGAATATTTCCGCGACGCGACGGTGGCGCTCGAAGCCTTCAAGGCCGACCAGGTTGACTGGCGCACCGAGAATAGCGCCAAGAACTGGGCGACCGCCTACGATTTCCCGGCGGTGAAGGAGAAGCGCGTCGTGCTCGAAGAGTTCGACATCCGCTCTTCCGGCTCGATGCAGTCCTTCGCCTTCAATGTCCGGCGCGACAAGTTCAAGGATCCGCGCGTGCGCCGCGCCTTCAACTTCGCCTTCGATTTCGAGGAGATGAACAAGCAGATCTTCTTCGGCCAGTACAAGCGCATCGCGAGCTTTTTCGAGGGCACCGAGCTTGCGTCCTCGGGCGTGCCGCAGGGCAAGGAGCTCGCGATCCTGGAAACCGTGCGCGACAAGGTGCCCGCCGATCTCTTCACCAAGCCGTATACGAATCCCGTAAACGGCAATCCGGAGAACGTGCGCAACAATCTGCGCGAGGCGCTGCGTCTCCTGAAAGAGGCGGGCTACGAAGTCCGCAATACCAAGCTGGTCGACGCCAAGACCGGCCAGCCCTACGGCGTCGAATTTCTGGTGGACGATCCGGCGAGCGAACGGTTCGTGCTGTTCTACAAGCCGTCGCTCGAGCGGCTCGGCATCACCGTCGATGTACGCACGGTCGATCCGCAGTCCTACGAAAACCGCCTGCGGCAATGGGATTTCGATATCGTCGTTGGCAGCTGGGGCCAGTCGCTATCACCCGGCAATGAGCAGCGCAGCTTTTGGGGCTCGCCCGCGGCCGATCAGCCCGGCTCGCGCAATCTCGTCGGCATCAAGAATCCGGCGGTCGACATGCTCATCGAAAAAGTGATCTTCGCCACAGATCGCGAGGACCTCGTCGCCGCGACCATGGCGCTCGACCGCGTTCTGTTGTGGAATTTCTACGTCGTGCCGCAGTGGACATACCGCAAAGTGCGCACGGCACGCTGGGATCGTTTCGGCCGGCCGGACAACATGCCGAAATACGGCGCCACGGCGTTTCCGATGGTGTGGTGGTGGGACAAGGACAAAGCGGCGAAGGTGCCGCCGCGCTCATGAAGTTTACGCCGAGCCGCCGCACTGTAATCGCACTTGGCGGCGGTGCCGTTGCCGCGGGCGTATTGCGCGGCGCTGGTAGCGCCCAGATCGCCGCCAATGTCGAGCGGCATGGCGTTTCGGCCTTCGGCGACCTCGCTTATCCCGCCGATTTTGCGCACTTCAAATACGTCAATCCGGCCGCGCCCAAGGGCGGCATCTATTCCGAATGGGTGACGCGTCGCGGCTTCAACGGCTCGTTCCAGACCTTCAACTCGCTCAACAGCTTCATCCTGAAAGGCGAGGGCGCCGTCGGCATGGAGATGACCTTTGCCTCGCTGATGGCGCGATCGGGCGACGAGCCGGACGCGCTCTACGGGTTTGCCGCGCGCTCGGTGCGTATCAGCGATGACGGGCTCACTTACGCCTTCACGCTGCGGCCGGAAGCGAAATTCCACGACGCCACGCCGATCACCGCGGAAGATGTTGCCTTTACCCTGACGACCTTGAAGGAGAAGGGCCACCCGATCGTCACTCAATTGCTGCGTGACTTCAAAAATGCGGTGGCGCAGAACGACAAGATCGTCGTCATCCATTTCGCCGAAAACCGCGCCCGCGACGTGCCCCTGTTCGTCGCGAGCCTGCCGATCTTCTCGCGCACCTATTACAGTAAGCAGCCGTTCGACCAGTCGACGCTCGAAACTCCGCTCGGCAGCGGGCCTTACAAGGTCGGGCGTTTCGAGGCAGGCCGCTATATCGAATTCGATCGCGTCAAGGACTGGTGGGGCGAAAAGCTGCCGGTGTCGCTGGGGCAGAACAATTTCGACACCGTGCGCTACGAATATTTCCGCGATCGCGAGGTGGCGTTCGAGGCGTTTACTGCCAAAGCCTATCTGCTCCGCGAGGAATTCACCTCCCGGCACTGGGCGACGCGCTACGATTTCCCGGCGCTCAAGGCCGGCAAAGTGAAGCGCGACGTGCTGCCGGACGACACGCCATCCGGCGCACAAGGTTGGTTCATCAACACCCGCCAGTCCAAGTTCAAGGACCCGCGCTTTCGCGAAGCCCTGGTCAACGCCTTCGATTTCGAATGGACCAACAAGCAGATCATGTACGGGTCCTACGACCGCACCCATTCGGTGTTCCAGAATTCGCCGATGATGGCGAAGGGAAAACCGTCCGCCGAGGAGATCGCGCTGCTCGAGCCGTTCCGCGGCAAAATTTCCGATGAAGTGTTTGGCGAACCTTTCGTGCCGCCGGTGTCCGACGGATCGGGACAGGACCGCAACCTATTGCGCCGCGCCTCACAACTTCTGCAGCAGGCCGGCTACGCGATCAAAGACGGCAAACGCACGACGCCGGCAGGTCAGCCTTTCTCGATCGAGTTTCTGATCGAAGAGCCTACCTTCCAGCCGCATCACATGCCTTACATCAAGAACCTTGCGACGCTCGGTATCGATGCGACTTTGCGTATCGTCGACCCGGTGCAGTATCGCAAGCGCGTCGACGACTTCGACTTTGACATCACCGTGCAGCGCATGAGCTTTTCCGCGACGCCGGGGGATTCGCTGCGCTCGTATTTCTCCTCGCAGGCCGCGGCCATCAAGGGCTCGCAGAATGTCGCCGGCATCGCCGATCCGGCGATCGACGCGCTGATCGAGCGCATCATCGCCGCCAAAACCCGCGACGAATTGACGGTCGCCTGCAGGGCGCTCGACCGCGTCATCCGCGCCGGCCGCTACTGGATTCCGCACTGGTACAAGGCTTCGCATTGGCTGGCCTACTGGGACGTGTTCGGGCGGCCTGCCGATAAGCCGCGCTATTCGCGCGGCGTCCTGGAGACCTGGTGGTACGACCGCGATAAAGCGGCGAAGCTCGACCGGCCGGGGTAAGCTCGCGCGATGGCCGCCTATATCCTCCGCCGTATCCTGTTCATGATCCCGACGCTGCTCGGCATCATGCTGGTGTCGTTTGTCGTCATACAATTTGCGCCGGGCGGTCCGGTGGAGAGGGTGATCGCGCAGCTGACCGGCTCCGATACCGGCGCGACGTCCCGCATTTCCGGCTCGCAGTCGGGCGATTTCGGCAATCGCGGGTTGGCGCAGGGCGGGGCGCAATTCGACGCCGTGAATTCCAAGTATCGCGGCGCGCAGGGCCTCGATCCCGAATTCATCAAGAAGCTTGAGACGCAGTTCGGCTTCGACAAGCCGGCGCCCGAGCGTTTCATCCTGATGCTGAAGAACTATCTGACCTTCGATTTCGGCAAGAGCTATTTCCGCGATACGACGGTGATCCAGCTCATCAAGGAGAAGCTGCCGGTCTCGATGTCGCTCGGCATCTGGATGACGCTGCTGAGCTACCTGATCTCGATCCCGCTCGGCATCCGCAAGGCCGTGAGCGACGGCACGCGCTTCGACACCTGGACCTCCGGCCTCATCATCATCGGATACGCGATCCCGGGATTTCTGTTCGCGATCCTGCTGATCATCCTGTTTGCGGGCGGTTCGTTCTGGGACTTCTTTCCGTTGCGCGGCTTGCTCTCGGATGGTGTGAGCGGCTGGGCCTGCGCGCCGCTGTCGTGGGTTGGTTTTCATGTTAGCACATTCTTTGTGCCGTTCCGCTTCAACGGGCAGTTCGCGCCGCTCTACTGCGCGACCACCGTGATCCCGGACTATTTCTGGCACCTCACGCTGCCGCTGATCGCGATGGCGCTCGCGGCCTTCGCCACCACCACGCTGCTCACCAAGAATTCGTTCCTCGATGAGATCCGCAAGCAATACGTGCTGACCGCGCGCGCCAAGGGCTGCACCAGCGGCCAGGTGCTCTACGGCCACATCTTCCGCAACGCGATGCTGATCGTGATCGCGGGATTTCCCGGCGCGTTGGTTCATGCCTTCTTCACCGGCGCGCTGTTGATCGAGACGATCTTCTCGCTCGATGGGCTCGGCCTGCTCGGATTCGAGAGCGTGCTCAACCGCGATTACCCGGTGGTGTTTGCGACGCTTTACATTTTCTCGCTGGTCGGGCTCGCCGTGAACCTGATTTCGGACCTGACCTACACCTGGGTCGATCCGCGCATCGACTTCGAGACCCGGGAGGTGTGATGGACGCGCGCACCTCGCCGAATACGCCCGACACGACCGCGATCGGCGTGATGGGGCTTGATGTGCTGCCCGAGCGGCATTCGCTTGCGATGTCGCCGCTCAACCGGCGGCGCTGGCAGAACTTCAAGGCGAACAAGCGCGGCTATTGGGCGTTCTGGATTTTCCTGGTGCTGTTCTTCGTCACGCTGTTCGCCGAATTTCTGGCCAACGACAAGCCGTTCTTGATTCGCATGGAGGGTCACACCTTCGTGCCGGTACTGTTCAATTATCCGGAGACCGCATTCGGCGGCGAGTTCGAGACCGCGGCCGACTACCGCGACCCCTACTTAAAG
>JAFBAG010000260.1 GCA_019247925.1 Pseudolabrys sp. | reverse complement strand
GCCCGTTTCCGTACTTGGCGCCACCAAACGTTTCGCGGAGATGTATTGCCATGCGCTCGACGCCGAGCTGTCGGACGGAAAGACCGTCTCGCCGACCCGCATGGTCAGTGTGCGCTTTGGCAATGTGCTGGCGTCCAATGGATCTGTCGTGCCGAAGTTCAAGGCGCAGATCGAGGCCGGCGGCCCGGTGACGGTCACGCATCCGGACATGGTGCGTTACTTCATGACGATTCGTGAAGCTTGCGACCTTGTCATCACCGCCGCGAGCCACGCGCTACGCGACACCGCTGCGGCTGTCTCGATTTATCTGCTCAACATGGGGCAGCCCGTGCGCATCGTCGACCTCGCCGAACGCATGATCCGGCTGGTCGGGCTTGAGCCCAAGCGGGATATCGACATTGTGTTCACCGGCGTCCGGCCCGGGGAACGCCTGCACGAGAAAATGTTCGCGCAGGAAGAGCCGACCGCCGATATTGGCATCTCTGGCATCGTCGCCGCGCGACCGGCCCCGCCTTTGCTCGACGTTCTGCGCCGCCAAATGGCGGCACTCGAGGCCGCGGTCCGCAAACGCGACCACGACGCGGCCCGTGTGGTGTTTGCCGAACTTTCAGCCGACCTTGCCGAAATGCCGAAGGTCGCGGCTGCGCAATAGCACCAACGCTCTCCATCACATCTGCTTACGAATTGTTGCGGCGGAGCGCTCGTAACTTGCTGGCCTGCGCGCGTTCGGCTAATCACTCGCCGACTCATTCCCCAGATCGTTTATGAACAACAAGCCCGACGTTCCGGCGGCACCGCTGCCGTTTATCGACCTCGCCGCGCAGCGGAAGCGGCTCGGCAAGAGCGTCGACGAAGCTATTCTTCGCGTGCTCGATCATGGCCAATACATCATGGGGCCTGAAGTTGCGGCGCTCGAGAATGAGTTGGCGAAATTCTGCGGCGCCAAGCACGTCCTGTCCTGTGGCAATGGCACGATGGCGATCGAGCTCATTCTTCGGGCGAAGGGCGTAGGCCCGGGCGACGCCGTGCTATGCCCCAGCTTCACATTCGCCGCGACGGCGGAAGTCGTGGCGCTGGTCGGGGGTACGCCTGTCTTCGTTGATGTGCTGGCCGACACCTTCAACCTCGATCCCAATCATCTCGATGCGGGTATCGCCGCCGCGCGCCAGGCCAATCTCAAGCCGGTCGGTATCATTGCGGTGGACCTGTTCGGTCAGCCCGCGGATTACGAAGCGATCGAAGCTTTCTGCAGGGCGAAAAACCTGTGGTTGCTCGACGATGCTGCGCAGTCATTCGGCGCGCACTATCGCGGAAGAGCGGTCGGCACGATCGGCCTTGCGACCGCGACGAGCTTCTTCCCGGCCAAACCCCTTGGCTGTTACGGCGACGGCGGCGCGATCTTCACCGACGATCCCGGCCTAGCTGACATCCTCCGGTCGCTGCGGATTCATGGGCAGGGCTCCGACAAATACGATGCCGAGCGGATCGGCCAGAACGGCCGCCTCGATTCAATTCAAGCCGCGGTGCTGCTTGAAAAGCTGAAGATTTTCTCCGACGAGATTTCGCGTCGGGATGCGGTCGCTAAACGGTACAATGACGGGCTTAAATCCGTCGCCGAAGTTCCAGATCTGGCTCCGAACTGCACGTCCGTTTGGGCGCAATATACGATTAAGGTGCCCGCTGCGAAGCGGAGCACGCTTGCGAATGCGCTCAGATCGCAGGGCATACCGACGGCGATCTATTATCCCAAGCCGTTGCACCGTCAGATCGCCTATCGCGGTTTTCCGGCGGCGGGAAATGGATTGCCGGTAACGGACGCCATCGCGCAGCAAGTGATTAGCCTGCCGATGCATCCTTATCTCGATGCGCCGACACAGGATCGCATTATAGATGCGGTCGTGGCGGCGTTGCGGTAGGACTACCGCAACCGCTACACTTCGGCCCATTCCTGGCGCCGGGTTGCGCAAGGACACTTCCTCAGCAAAGCGAGCGCGCGATGCCCAAACTTTCCGATCTGAAGGTCAAGATTTTCGCGGACGGTGCCGCCAAGGCGCCGATGCTCGAACTCGCGGCCAAGCCATGGGTGGCAGGGTTCACCACCAACCCGTCACTTTTGAAAAAAGCAGGTGTGAAGGACTACGAAACATTTGCACGGGACATCGTGGCGGCGATTCCCGACCGGCACATTTCGTTCGAGGTTTTTTCCGACGACATCCCGGAAATGGTGGCGCAGGCGCGCGTCATCACCACGTGGGGAAAGAACGTCTACGTCAAGCTTCCGGTGATGAATACGCGCGGCGACATGCTCTATGACGCAATCGCGTCCTTGTCCGCTGACGGCATCAACATCAATGTCACGGCGATATTCACGGCCGACCAGGTCGAGCGCTCAATAGCGGCGCTGGCTGGGAAAGCGCCGAGCTGCGTTTCGGTTTTTGCCGGCCGGCTCGCGGATTTCGGGTATGACTACCGTCCTTTGATGAAGGACTCCGTGGCGCGCGCGCGCAAAACGAAAAACGTCGAAGTGATCTGGGCTTCGACCCGCGAAGTTTTCAATGTGATCGAAGCGGATGAGATGGGCTGCCATATCATCACCGCGCCGAATGATGTTCTCGCCAAGCTGCCCGCGCTTGGCACGAAAACGGGCGCTGAGCTTTCTCGCATGGCCGTTATGGCATTCAGGGACGACGCGGTCTCCAGCGGCCTCGCTTTGGACGTGCCCCTCGCGGATGCGGCGAAGTAGCTCACGATGAGCTTGCTGGGGCACTTCGTTCCCTCTCTACGGGCCGGGGCGAGGAAGCTCGCCGATTATCTGGTTGTTGCGGTCGCGGTCGCCTTGCCATGGTCGACCAGCGCGACCGGAATTTTCATCGCGCTATGGTTGCTCGTTGTTCTTGCGACGATCGATTATCAGGACCTGCGCGCACAAATCCGCAACCCTGTGATCATCGCCACTCTCGGGTTGTTCGCGCTCGGCGTCGTCGGGATGGCATGGGCTTTTGCGGTGCCGCTTTCAATGCGCTTGCACGGCGCTGAATCGTATCTTCGTCTTTTGGCCATCCCGTTATTGGTCGTTCAGTTCCGTCACTCGGAACGGGGACACTTTGTGCTCCTTGCTTTTCTGGCCTCCTGTACCGCTCTCCTGGTGGTGTCCTTCGTCATGGTGGCGTTCAATTTGCCATCGCCGAGAGGCCATGGAATTCCGGTCAAAAGCTATATCCAGCAAAGCGCGGAGTTCATGGTTTGCGGTGTGGCACTGCTTTACGTCGCGGCAATGGATCTAAAGGCAAACAATAAGAAGCGCGCGTTCCTCTTCGCGCTGGTGGGGCTGTTGTTTTTCGCCAACATTGTCTACGTGGCGACAAGCCGGACGACACTCCTCACCCTGCCGCTCTTGCTGCTGATTGCTGCTGCGCACGGATTTGGCAAAAAGGGATTTTTCGCCGCGCTTGTCTTTGTCGCGGTCTTGCCACCGCTGATTTGGTTTTCGTCTCCGTATCTGAAGCAGCGCGTTTCGGATCTGTCTCAAGAAGCGCAGCTGGCCCAGGTCGAGAATCCGGATGAGCCCGCGAGTCCCCGCAGCGACCTTTGGCGCAAGGCCGTGCGTTTCATCGCCGACGCGCCGATCATCGGCCACGGCACGGGCTCGATAACGGGGCTCTACAAAGAGGCTGCGGCGGGCAAGACTGGAATTGGCGCTCAATGGGGGCGTGACGCGCATAACATGACGCTGACAATCGCGATCCAGCTCGGCTTTGTCGGCGCCTTAGCCTTGTGGCTCATGTGGGGCGCGGCTGCATGGACCTTTCTGGGCACGAGTTTCGTGTCCCTGGTAGGCTTGATTTTTGTCGTTCAGCACGTCGTGGGTTCGCTGTTCAATTCCTCGCTTTTTGATTTTACGCCGGGCTGGCTTTACGTCTTTGCCGTGGGGACCTTGGCTGGAACTGTGTCCCGCGAACGGGCGGTAAATCGACAGCGCGTGTAGCGAAACGAAATTCTCCCTATAGGCCGGGGGGCGAAGAGCGAATCTATGTCAACTGTGATCGTTCCTGTTGTGCTGGCGGGAGGGGCGGGGACGCGTCTGTGGCCCGTGTCGCGCGACGCCTTGCCCAAGCAATTTCTACCCCTGGCCGGACCACGCTCGACCTATCAGGAGACATTGAAGCGTGTCGCGGCACCCGCCGTTTTTGGCCCGCCGATCGTTCTGACGGGCTCCGACTTTCGTTTCTTCGCAGCACAACAAGCGCAAGAAGTCGGCGTCTCGGCCCAGATCGTCATTGAGCCGATGCGCCGGGATTCCGCGGCTGCCTTGGCCGCGGCCGCCTGCGTCGCCAGGCAACGCGATCCGCAGGCGGTCATGCTCGCGCTCGCGGCGGATCACATCATTCTGGATGACGATGCCTTTCGCAAAGCATGTCTCGCGGGACTGGAAGCAGCGCAAGCAGGCCACATCGTCACGTTTGGAATTGCGCCCACCGCGCCCAAGACGAGCTACGGCTACATTCTCGCAGGCAAACCGATCCATTCCGGAGGAGCGTTCGCGGTCGAACGCTTCGTTGAAAAGCCCGATTCCGCGACTGCGGCCCGCTATGTCCGCGATGGTTATCTCTGGAATTCAGGAAATTTCCTTTTGCGAGCCGACGTTCTGCTCGACGAGCTTCGCCAATTCGAGCCCGCGATTGCCGAAGCCGCTGAAGCTGCGGTTGCGAATGCGAAGCTTGACCTCTCTTTTCTGCGACTGGATGAAGCGGCGTTTGCCCGCGCGCCTCAAAAGTCGCTTGATTATGCGGTGATGGAGAAGACACAGCGGGCCGCTGTTGTGAAAGGCGAGTTCCGCTGGTCCGATATCGGCAGTTGGGACGCGCTATTCGAACTCGCGCCGCACGATGCCGACGGCAACGTGGTTCATGGCACGGCAGTCACGATGGATTCCAGCAACTGCATCATTCATTCGGAAGACCGGCTCACCACCTTGATCGGCGTGCAAGATCTGGTCGTGGTGAACACGTCCGACGCGGCCCTCATCGTGCCGCGCTCGCGTGCGCAAAACGTGCGGGAACTCGTCGAAAAATTGAAACAGCAGGACCGCCCCGAGGCGAGTGTCCATCGTCGGGTCTACCGGCCGTGGGGCTATTATCAGGCCATCGATGCTGGCGAACGCTTCCAGGTCAAACGCATCCTCGTCACTCCGAACGGAATGTTATCGCTGCAGCGCCACAAACATCGTGCCGAGCACTGGGTCGTTGTGCGCGGCACAGCGGAGGTCACGATCGGCGATGAGGTGAGGCAAATAAAAGAGAACGAGTCCATCTATGTGCCACTCGGCAGCATGCACCGGCTCGCCAATCGCACTGACCAGCCACTTGAATTGATCGAAGTGCAGACGGGAAGCTATCTCGGCGAAGACGACATCGAGCGCTTCGAAGACATTTATAAGCGCACTTAAATTTCCACGGGCGAAAAAATTCAGTTCAGTGTTTGCTGCACCGCCGTCCGCGGCTGTTGCAATGCGGAACGGGGAATCCTTTTCCCAGGTATATTTTATTCAATATAATTATAACTCGACAGCGCATTCCCTGAATGCGCCCAACGGCCCGCGGTGGGCCAAGAAAAATCTCGGTGGGAGGAGTCATGGCGGTAGCAACAGGAAGTGCGACGAGCGCGCGCGCGTCGGAAGGAATGCGTTGGGGGCAGCTGGTAATCGGCGTCATCTGCATGGTGATGATCGCCAACCTGCAATATGGGTGGACGTTCTTCGTCCCCGACATCCAAAAAACATTTGGTTGGGATCGCGCATCGATCCAGATCGCCTTCACCTTGTTCGTCCTGTTCGAGACCTGGCTGGTTCCGATCGAGGGCTGGTTCGTCGACAAATACGGCCCACGGATCGTTATTTTCGTCGGCGGCGTGCTCTGCGCGATCGGCTGGGTCATGAACTCCTACGCGACCAGCCTGTCGGCCTATTACCTCGCCCAGATCATCGCCGGCATCGGTGCGGGCGGCGTCTATGGCACCTGCATCGGCACGGCACTGAAGTGGTTTCCTGACAAGCGCGGTCTTGCAGCGGGCATTACCGCGGCGGGCTTCGGCGCCGGTTCGGCGCTCACCGTCGCGCCGATCCAGGCGATGATCGCTTCGAGCGGCTTCCAGGCGACCTTCTTCAACTTCGGCATCGGGCAAGGTTTGATCGTGTGCGTCCTCGCCTTCTTCCTCAATGTGCCGAAGCCGGGCCAAGTGCCGGAAACGACCCGTAACACCAAGGTCATCCAGAACACGCGGCAGTTCTCGCCGTCGGAAATCATCGGGCCGACAAACTTCTGGTACATCGGCAGCGCCATCGCGCTGGTCGGCGGCCTGATCATGTGGGCGATAGGCGCGCAGTTCTACATTCCGCTCGCGCTTGCGATCCTGATCTTCGGCTACGGCGGCTACGTCATCTGGACTCGCGGCCAGCCTATCTTCACGCTCATGTATTTCATGTTCGTGATCGTCGGCGCCGGTGGCCTGATGGTGACGGCGAACCTGGCGCCGATCTCACAGGATCTGAAAATCGCCGGCGTCCCGGTGACATTATTCGGTTTGACGATGACGGCGCTGACCTTCGCCGCCACGATCGACCGTATTCTCAACGGACTGACGCGACCGTTCTTCGGCTGGGTTTCCGACCATATCGGCCGTGAAAACACGATGTTCATCGCGTTCGCCATCGAAGGCGTGGGCATCTATGCGCTGTATCTGTTCGGCCACAACCCGGTGATGTTCGTCGTGCTCAGCGGCCTGGTGTTCTTCGCGTGGGGCGAGATCTACAGCCTCTTCCCATCGACCTGCACCGATACGTTTGGCGCCAAGTTCGCGACGACGAACGCCGGCTTGCTCTACACCGCGAAGGGAACGGCGGCGCTGCTGGTGCCCTACACCAATCAGATCCAGAAGCTCACGGGCAGCTGGGACATGGTGTTCATCATCGCAGCCGCGTTGAACATCCTCGCGGCGGTGCTCGCCATCGCCGTACTCAAGCCATGGCGCGCGAAGGTCATCGCGCGAAGCTGACGGCCGGATAAGAACCGCCCGGCCGAAAGGTCGGGCGGTCCGCTTTCGCCGCGCGGCTTGCTTCCCACGCGTGACGTGGCATATTGTATACCAGCGACAAATCGCCGTTTTTTACAGTGATAGCGCGAGTACGGTCCCGATGAGTTCACAATCCGCGCCCGCCGGTGACTCGCAGCCTGCGATCGCGCCATTCGCGACTTCCAGCTTCAAGCACCAGGCTTATGCCGCGCTGAAAAACGCGATCGTCGCGATGGACGTCTATCGCGGCCGGGAGGATATCCGGCTCGACGAGCGCAAGCTCGCCCAGGACTTCGGCATTTCGCGCACGCCGGTGCGCGAGGCTCTGGCCCAGCTTGAGAGTGAAGGCTTCGTGCGCTCGGTGCCGCGGCGCGGCATCTACGTGGTGCGCAAGACCAAGCGGGAAGTCATCGAGTTGATCACTGCGTGGGCCGCGCTCGAGAGCATGGCGGCGCGCCTAATCACTCAGACGGCGACCGGCGATGAGATCGCGGGCTTGCGCAAGATGTTCGCGAGCTTCGTCGACGGCAAGATTCTCGCGCATCTCGACGAATATTCGGAAGCCAATATCGAATTCCACCAGAGCATCGTGCGAATGAGCCACAACAACGTGCTCATCGAGATGGCGGGAAATCTTTTTACGCACATGCGGATGATCCGACGCAAGACGATCGTCGAGAAGGATCGCGCCGAGCGCTCGATCCGTGACCACATGCACATCATCGAAGCCCTGGAAGCGCGCGATACGAAGCGCGCCGAACAACTGGTGCGCGACCATGCCCTCGGTCTTGCCGAGCATGTCGAGCGCTTTGCCGATTATCTCGATTGAACGAAAAAGTAGCGGGAGGATCCCCAATGGCCGAAGCGGCAATGAAGGTCGAAGCGCAGCAGGAGCTGACCGACGGCTTCCATCTCGTCATCGACGCGCTCAAGCTCAATGGCATCAAGACCATCTACGCGGTGCCGGGGATCCCGATCACGGATTTTCTGCGCATGTCTCAGGGCGAGGGGCTTCGCGTGCTCTCGTTCCGCGACGAGCAGAATGCGGGCTACGCCGCCGCCATAGCGGGCTACCTCACCAAGAAGCCCGGCATTTGCGTCACCGTATCGGCTCCGGGCTTTCTCAACGGCCTCACCGCGCTCGCTCACGCCACGACCAATTGCTACCCGATGATCCTGATCTCGGGCTCGTCCGAACGCGAGGTCGTCGATCTGCAGCAGGGCGACTACGAGGAGATGGATCAGCTCGCGGTCGCCAAGACAATGTGCAAGGCGGCCTACCGCGTGCTGCATGCGCAAGACATCGGCATCGGCATCGCCCGCGCCATTCGCTCGGCCGTTTCGGGCCGGCCGGGCGGCGTCTATCTCGATCTGCCGGCCAAGCTGTTCGGCCAGGTGATGGATGCCGACAAGGGCAAGAAATCCCTGGTGAAGGTGATCGACGCCGCGCCGGCGCAAATTCCGTCGATGGACGCCGTTAAACGGGCGCTCGACGTACTCAAGGCGGCCAAGAAGCCATTGATCATTCTCGGCAAGGGCGCGGCCTATGCGCAGGCTGACGACGCGATCCGAAGCTTTGTCGAAAAAAGCGGCGTTCCCTTCCTGCCGATGTCGATGGCCAAGGGACTTCTGCCGGATACCCATCCGCAATGCGCGGGCGCTGCACGCTCGACCGTGTTGAAGGACAGCGACGTCGTGATGATGGTCGGCGCGCGGCTCAACTGGCTGCTGTCGCACGGCAAGGGCAAGCAGTGGGGCGACGCGCCGAAGAAATTTATCCAGATCGATATCGAGCCGAAGGAGATGGACTCGAACGTCGAGATCGTTGCGCCGGTCGTCGGCGACATCGGGTCCTGCGTCAGCGCGCTGCTCAGTGCGATGGGCAATAATTGGCCGGCGCCGCCCGCCGATTGGCTCAACGCCGTCAAAACCAAGCGCGACGACAACGTCGCCAAGATGGCGCCGCGGCTGATGAACAACAACGTTCCGATGGATTATCACGGCGCGCTTGGCGTGCTGCGCACCGTCATCAAGGAGCGCCCTGAGACGATTCTGGTGAACGAGGGCGCGAATACGCTCGATCTCGCCCGCGGCGTGATCGACATCTACAAGCCGCGCAAGCGCCTCGACGTCGGCACCTGGGGCATCATGGGCATCGGCATGGGGCAGGCGATTGCCGCAGCCGTCGAGACCGGACATCCCGTGCTTGCGGTCGAGGGCGACAGCGCCTTCGGCTTCAGCGGCATGGAGGTCGAAACGATCTGCCGTTACAAGCTGCCGGTCTGCGTGGTCATCTTCAACAATGACGGCATCTATCGCGGCACCGACGTCAACAAGACGAGCGAGGACCCGGCGACCACGGTCTTCGTGAAGGGTGCGCGCTACGACAAGATGATGGAAGCCTTTGGCGGCGTTGGTGTGAACGCAACGTCGCCCGACGAGCTCAAGCGTGCGGTCAACGAAGCGCTGACCTCAGGCAAGCCAACACTCATCAATGCTGTGATCGATCCGGCCGCGGGCAGCGAGTCGGGCCGCATCGGCAATCTCAATCCGCAAAGCGCGCTGAAAAAGAAATAAGGGGACGCATCATGGCCCAGACCAATCTTCCGGAAGTTTCGTCCAAGCCTTTCGGCCAGGACGGCAAGGCGCTTGACGGCGTTCGCATTCTCGACTTCACGCACGTCCAGTCCGGCCCGACCTGCACGCAGCTGCTCGCCTGGTTCGGCGCCGACGTGATCAAGGTAGAGCGTCCCGGCGTGGGCGATATCACCCGCGGCCAGCTTGTCGATGTGAAGGGCGCGGATTCTCTCTACTTCACGATGCTCAACCACAACAAGCGCTCGATCACGATCGATTCGAAGCATAAGCAGGGCAAGCGCGTCCTCGATGCCCTGATCAAGACCTGCGACGTGCTGGTGGAGAACTTCGCGCCGGGCGCACTCGATCGCATGGGCCTGACCTGGGATTACATCCACAAGCTAAACCCTCGCATGATCGTCGCGTCGGTGAAGGGCTTCGGCCCGGGCCCATACGAGGATTGCAAAGTTTATGAGAACGTCGCGCAGTGCGCGGGCGGCTCGGCCTCGACCACCGGCTTCCGCGACGGCCCGCCGCTCGTCACCGGTGCGCAAATCGGCGATAGCGGCACCGGCCTGCATCTCGCGCTTGGCATCGTTTCGGCGCTTTATCAGCGGATGCGGACCGGCCGGGGCCAGAAGGTGCTCTGTGCCATGCAAGACGGCGTCCTGAACCTGGCGCGCGTCAAGCTGCGCGACCAGCAGCGTCTCAAGGCTGGACCATTGACCGAATACTCGCAGTACGGCGAAGGCATTCCATTCGGCGATGCGACGCCGCGCGCCGGCAACGACTCGGGCGGAGGCCAGCCGGGCCGCATTCTCAAGTGCAAGGGCTGGGAGAACGATCCGAACGCCTACATCTATTTCATCACCCAGGCGCCCGTTTGGGAGCCGATCTGCGACCTGATCGGGGAGCCAACCTGGAAAACCGATCCGGAATTCGCCACGCCGAAGGCACGGCTGCCGAAGCTCAACCAGATCTTCGGCCGGATCGAGCAGTGGACCATGACCAAGACCAAGTTCGAGGTGATGAACCTTTGCAACGCGGTCGATATTCCGGTTGGTCCGATCCTGTCGATGAAGGAGATCGCCGAAGAGAAGTCGCTGCGCGACACCGGCACTGTGGTCGAGGTCGACCATCCAAAGCGCGGCAAGTATTTGAGCGTCGGTAATCCGATCAAGATGTCCGACTCGATCTCCGAAGTGACCCGCTCGCCGCTGCTCGGCGAACACACTGACGAGATTCTGAAGGATGTTCTGGGCTTCAATCCGGACGAGATCGAAGAAATCAAGAAGTCCGGCGCGCTCAGCGCGCCGAAGAAGGAAGAAAAGGCGGCGTAACGCCGGCGTTGGGAGGTTTCGAATGCGTATCGTGGTTCACGGCCAGCAGGCCTTTGGCAAGGCCGTGCTGGAGGCGCTGCTCAAGCGCGGCGACAACGTGATCGCCGTCTATGTGGCGCCTGAGAAGGAGGGTGCCAAGGCCGATCCGCTCAAGGAAGCCGCGCTCGCGGCGAAGCTGCCGGTTTATCAGCCCGCGTCCTACAAGGACCCGAAGGTCTGGGACGAATTCAAGGCGCTGAAGCCGGACCTCCAAGTCATGGCGTTTGTGACCTTGTTCGTGCCGGAAGACTTCCTCAACATCCCGACCCACGGGTCGATCCAGTATCACCCCTCTTTGCTGCCGCTCTATCGCGGCGCCTCGGCGATCAACTGGTCGATCATCAAGGGCGAAAAGGAAACCGGACTGTCGATCTTTTGGCCGGACAACGGCCTCGATACCGGCGACATCCTGGTTCAGAAAAAGACTCCGATCTCGGACTCCGACACGCTCGGCACGGTCTATTTCGACCGCCTGTTTCCGATGGGCGT
>JAFBAG010000233.1 GCA_019247925.1 Pseudolabrys sp. | reverse complement strand
ATCGAATGCAATGGCAACATCCATGTCATCGCCGGCTACGCGAAGCATCGGGTCGATGGCAATTTCCATCAGGTCTATGACGGCAAAGCGAAAACCTGGTCGCTCAAGGCGGAATTTCCGCTGCCTTGCAATCACGTCGCCGGCGTCTCGCTCAACGGCAAGATCTATACGTTCGGCGGCTTCGTCGAGCAGAACCGATGCCCGCATTCGAAATGCTTCATGTACGACCCCGCGACTGACAAGTGGTCGAACATCGCCGGCCTCGCGCGTCCGCGCGGCGCGATTTCGGCGATCGTGCTCGATGGCAAGATCCATCTGCTCGGCGGCCGCGACGTGCGCTCGGTCGAATGGCACGAGATCTACGATCCGGCGACCGACAAATACACGATCCTTGGCGGCATGCGCGGCTCGACCGGCACGCAGCCTTTCGTCGGCCAGCGCGATCACATGGGCGTTGCGGTGGTGGACGGAAAAATCCACGCCATTGCCGGCCGCATGGATTCCTACGACTTCAACACCGGGCTCAACGCCGTCTATGACCCGAAGAGCGATGGCTGGACGTTTCGCGCGCCGCTGCCGACGCCGCGCTCCGGTCCGTCCTGCGCCTTTATCGGCGGCAAAATCGTCGTGTTCGGCGGTGAGGCGACCGGCAAGGTGTTCGGCACCAACGAGGCTTACGATCCGAAGACGGACTCCTGGGAGGCGCTGGCGCCAATGCCGATCCCGCGGCACGGGCTCCACGGCGCGACCTGCGCGGTGATCGGCAACATGATCCACGTGCCCGGCGGCGGACCGGTCCCGGGCGGGCAGGTGCAGGGCGCCTACCACGACGCCTTCACACTCGGCTGACCGCCTCGTTTTTGATCGACTGATTAAATCTTAGGCATTCTGCTGCTGCTGCTTAAACAGGCAGATCGGCGGAATCCATGCTGACTCTTCAATGGGATAGCCCCGGCGTGTGCGTTGGCATAGCTCTTGCGATTTGTGCGTCGCGGGACGCCGTCGGGGCGGTCGCGCGTCAGACAGAGGACTACGCGATGTACAAAACAAGTCATGCGGCCGCGCGTCGGCCGTCAGCCGGTCGATGGCTTGCTGCCACTGCCGGTCTAGCCCTCGGCCTTGCGGCGTTTTCGCCGGCCAAAGCCCAGGACACAATCAAGGTCGGAATTCTCCATTCGCTCTCCGGAACGATGGCCATCAGCGAAACCACGCTGAAGGACACGATGCTCTTCCTCATCGACGAGCAGAACAAGAAGGGCGGGGTGCTCGGCAAGAAACTCGAGGCGGTTGTCGTCGACCCGGCCTCGAACTGGCCGCTGTTCGCTGAAAAGGCGCGCGAGCTCATCTCCAAGGACAAGGTCTCGGTCGTGTTCGGCTGCTGGACCTCGGTGTCGCGCAAGTCCGTGCTGCCGGTGTTCAAGGAGCTGAACTCGATCCTGTTCTACCCGGTGCAGTACGAAGGTGAGGAATCCGAGCGCAACGTGTTCTATACGGGCGCCGCTCCGAACCAGCAGGCCATTCCGGCCGTCGACTATCTGATGTCGAAGGAAGGCGGCTCGGTGAAGCGCTGGGTGCTTGCGGGCACCGACTACGTCTATCCCCGCACCACCAACAAGATCCTCGAGGCGTACCTCAAGTCGAAGGGCGTCGCGCAGGAAGACATCATGATCAACTACACGCCGTTCGGTCACTCGGACTGGCAGACCATCGTGTCGGACATCAAGAAGTTCGGCTCGGCGGGCAAGAAGACCGCGGTGGTTTCGACCATCAACGGCGACGCCAACGTTCCTTTCTATAAGGAGCTCGGCAATGCCGGCATCAAAGCGACGGATATTCCGGTCGTGGCCTTCTCGGTCGGTGAAGAAGAACTCGCCGGCCTCGACACCAAGCCGCTTGTTGGCCATCTGGCCGCCTGGAACTACTTCCAGTCGATCAAGGACAAGAGCAACGCCGAGTTCATCAAGAAGTGGCAGGCGTTCACCAAGAACCCGAAGCGCGTCACCAACGACCCGATGGAAGCCCATGTCATCGGCTTCGCGATGTGGGTGAAGGCGGTCGAGAAGGTGAAGTCCACCGATCCGGACAAGGTGATCGACGCCCTCCCGGGCATCGAAGCCGCCAACCTCACGGGTGGCATGTCCAAGATGCTGCCGAACCATCACATCACCAAGCCGGTCCTCGTCGGCGAGATCAAGGCCGACGGCCAGTTCGACGTGGTGTGGAAGACCAAGGGTCTCGTTCCCGGCGACGCCTGGACCGACTTCCTGCCGGGCTCGAAGGATCTCGAGGCCGACTGGGTGACCCTGAAGTGCGGCAACTTCAACAAGGTCACCAAGAAGTGCGGCGGCTCGAGCTGACGCCTCTTTAGACGATAAACGCGAAGGGAGGCGGCGGCATCCGCCGCCTCCACCACTCTCCTGCCGGGGCTTGGTCGCAATGGTTTCTGTAATGAGCCGCTTCGTGGCGGCATTTGTCCTGATTTGGGGGCTTCTCGCGGCTTTGCCCGCGGTC
>JAFBAG010000196.1 GCA_019247925.1 Pseudolabrys sp. | reverse complement strand
GGCGGGGCCGCGTCATGCCTACCCGCTGGGCCTGTTCACCGCGCGCAGTTTCATCGGCGAGCGCCTCGCTCTGATCGGCGACGCTGCGCACATTATTCATCCGATCGCCGGGCAGGGGCTGAATATGGGCTTGCGCGATGCGGCGGCGCTTGCGGAAGTTGTCGCCGATGCGGCGCGGCTCGGGCTCGATCCTGGCGCGCCGGAAACATTGGAGCGCTACCAGCGTTGGCGCCGCTTCGATACGATGACAATGGGCGTCGCCACCGACGGCCTCAACCGCCTGTTTTCGAACCGTTCCGATGCGCTGCGGCTCATCCGCGACGTAGGGCTCGGATTGGTCGAGCGCATGCCGGCGCTCAAGCGCGTTTTCATCCAGGAAGCCGCCGGCTTTACCGGCGAAGTCCCGAAATTGCTGCGCGGTGAGGCGCTTTAAGTCAGCTTGATGCTGCCGACGTGATCCTGGAACGCCTTGCGCTTGGCGATCGCGTCATACCAGCGGTCCAGGTTCGCGGTCTTCGGACGATCCGGCACGAGCTGGCGATAGCGGTAGCACATCACGCCGACCGGGATGTCGCCGTAGGAAAATGAGCCCCCGGCGACATATTGCGTCTTGCCGAGCTGCGCGTCGAGAATTTGCATCGCCGCCGTGGTCTTTTCCTGCGAAGTCTTGATGGCGGCCATGTCGCGCTTGGCGGGTTCGGTGCGGATCAAGCCCCAGAACGCCGCGAAGATCGCCGGCCCCACCACCGTAAGCTGCCAATCCATCCACTGGCTGGCGCGGGCGCGCTCGTGCGGGTCTTTCGGCTCCAGCACATTTTTCGTGTCGTGCTCGCGCGCCAAATAGCGCACGATCGAATTGGATTCCCAAAGCGTGAAACCGTTCGGCTCTTCCAAAGTCGGCACCAGCGAGTTCGGGTTCATCGCCAGATAAAACGGCTCCTTGGTCTTGCCAAAGGCGCCGCCCACGTCGATGCGCTCGTGCGCAAGGCCGAGCTCGCCGACCGCCCACATCGCCTTCTGCACATTGGACGAAGTATTCCGCCCCCAAATCTTGATCATCGTTTCCTTCCAGATGCTGTTTTTGGTTGTCAGTCGAGCCGGCGCGCTTCTTCGACCAGCATGATCGGAATGCCGTCGCGGATCGGGAACGCGAGCTTGGCGCCGCGAGAGACGAGCTCCTGGCGCGCGCCGTCATATTCGAGCGGCCCCTTGGTGACGGGACAGACCAGAATTTCCAGGAGCTTGCGATCGGCGCTGTCGGGGGAGCCGGAATTATCGTTCATGCCCGCTACACTACTGCGGCGCGCGCCCGGCACAAGCTATTGCAGCTTGTTCGGCTCGTTTTCGATATTGGTCTTGGCGAGCTCGATTTCGGTGATCGCGACCAGGATCTCGGCGCGGCTCTTGAGATCAGGCGCTTCCAGCATCGCCTGCTTCTCGGCCGGACCATAGGGTGACATCATCGCCAGCGCATTGACGAGCGCCTCGTTCGGCGCGTTTTCGATGCCCGCCCAATCGGCCTTGAGCTTGTTCGCCTTGAGAAAGTCGCGCAACGCGCGCAGCACCGCCTCGCGGTCGACCTCCTGTTCGCCCTTGCGCGCGGTGAAATCGCCGGCGAATGGCGCGAAGGTCACCCGGCACTGCCGGTAAGGCGTGAGAACCTTGACTTCTTCCTCGATCCGGAAGCGCGCAACGCCGGTGAGCTCGATGAGATACCGGCCGTCGCCGCTCTCCGCCAGCTGGGTAATGCGGCCGACGCAGCCGACCTTATAGAGCGGCGGGGTCGCGGCACCTTTTTGCTGGCGTTCGTCGGGCTGGATCATGCCGATGAGACGATGGCCGTCGCGTAGCGCGTCGTCGATCATCGCCAAGTAGCGTGGCTCAAAGATATTGAGTGGCATCTGACCGCGCGGCAGCAGCAAGGCGCCAGGGAGCGGGAATACCGGGATAATCTCCGGCATGTCGACCGGTCCCCGATAAGTGGCGTTCATCGCCATCGTTCACTCCGCAATGCCAGGCGGACCAAGCGGACGCTTTACGAAAACAGAATTGAGGAGAGCCGCTTCCGCCCGCTTATCGTCGCCTCGTCGGCGCCGCCCCACGCTTCGAAGAACTGCACCAGTTGCTTGCGCGCCGCGTCGTCGTTCCATTTGCGGTCGCGCCTGACGATTTCGATGAGGTGGTCGACCGCGTCGCCGCGCTTGCCGGCGGCGTTCAGCGCGGCCGCGAGATCGAAGCGGGCTTGCCAGTCCTTGGGGTTGTCGGCCACTTTCTTTGTCAGCTCGTCGAGCGGACCGACGGACTGCGCCTGTTCCGCGATTTCGAGCGCGGCGCGGGCCGCGGCCACCGCCGCGTCGTTCTGCTTCGCCTGCGGCACCAGGGCGAGGGTCTGCTTGGCTTGCGCCAGGGCGCCGGTCTCGACATAGCAGCGGGTCAAGCCGGCCAAGGCGGCGACATTGCCACCGTCTTCTTCGAGCAATTGGGTGAACAGCGCAGCCGCGCCGCTGGCATCGCCGCTGGTGAGCGCGGCCTCCGCGGTCTTGAGCAGATCCTGGGTCTCGGCGCCGACAGCGCCCTTGGTCAGTCGCGACAGAAACTCGGTGATCTGCGCTTCGGGCACGGCGCCCATGAATCCATCAGCGGGCTGACCGTTGACGAAAGCAATCACCGCGGGAATCGACTGAATGCCGAGCTGGCCGGCGACGGCGGGATGCTCGTCGATATTCATCTTGGCGAGCTTGACCTTGCCCTTCGCCCCGCGCACCGCCTTTTCGAGCACCGGGGTGAGCTGCTTGCACGGGCCGCACCATGGCGCCCAGAAATCAACGAGCACCGGCTGGCGCTTGGATTCCTCCATCACGTCCTTCATGAAGGACTGTGTGGTCACATCCTTGACCAAATTGTCCGCCGCGGCCGGCGCGGCACTACCCCCGTTTTGCAGCATTCACATCCTCGAACCGATGGTTTGTCACCGGATTAAATGGGCATCCCCGGGACGATTGCAAATCGCTCATGAAACAGCGGCGTTACGGGAGGAAATCCTTTCGATCCGCGGTCTATGACCGGTCGACTCGATGAATTTCAAAAGGTCTTCCCGGCCGATCGATGTGGTCATGGTGTTGACGAGCGGGTGGAAATTGAGCGTGGCGTAGTCGAGCAGCGCCGCATCCACCACAACCGTGCAGCGCAACTCGGTGTCGTTGATGACCCCGAACGGCGTGACCGCGCCGGGCTCGACGCCCAGCACATCCCGCATCAGGTTGGCGGCGCCGAACGAGAAACGCCCGGCGCCGAGCTTGTGGTGGAGTGTCTTGAGATCGATCACCGCGTCTTCCGGCGCGGTGACCAGAAACAATGCGCCATTCTTGTCACGCAGGAACAGGTTCTTGCTGTGGCCGCCATGAATGAGGCCGCGCAGCGCGCGCGACTGCTCGACAGTGAACAAGGCAGGGTGCTTCACTGTCTCGTGGGCGATCCCGAGCTGATCCAGATAGGCGAATAATTGCTCGGGGGTCGTGGCCATGGGCTTTGCGCTACGCAACGATTGGGCGCGTCAGGGATTAGTGTGGCAGGGGCGCGCCCGCAAATGAAGGTCTCCTTATGCGATCGATCCTATTCGCGGCCGGCGTAACGCTCGCGCTATTCACGGCCCAGTCGGCCCAGGCGCAATATCGCGCTCAGGGTCCGTGGTGCGCCGTGATCAGCTTCGGCATCGAGGGTGTGCAGGAAGACTGCTCTTACGCCTCCATCGAGGAGTGCCGGCCAAATGTCGTCTCCGGCAACCGTGGATTCTGCCGTCCGAACGCGAACTGGCAGGAACCGGCGCCGCGTAAACCAAGGCGCAAGCGCGGCTGACGCTTGGTTTCTGCGCGGGTTGCAATCGGGGCAGCCGAGCGGCTATAGGAGCGACCTCGGATGCGGGTGTAGCTCAGGGGTAGAGCACGACCTTGCCAAGGTCGGGGTCGAGGGTTCGAATCCCTTCGCCCGCTCCAGTTTCTCGGCAAACTCAATATCCCACTACGAGCGCGCCGCGGGTGCGCGTGTCGGCGGCGCCCACCAGGCCGGCGCTCGTGGCCGCTATCGAGTTCACCGCGGTCGCCGGGCGGCTCGTCGTCACGTCGTGGCCGCGCGCGGCAAGGTCTCGCAATGTCTCCTGAGCAAAGCCGGGTTCGGCGAAAACTTCGTCGGGCTGCCACTGATGGTGCAGCCGCGGCGCGCTGACCGAGGCGTCCACGGGCAGCTTGAAATCGATGGCGTTGACGACCTGTTGCAGCACCGCGGTGATGATGCGGCTGCCACCGGGCGAGCCCGTCACCAGCACCGGCTTGCCGTCTTTGAGGACGATGGTCGGTGTCATCGACGACAAGGGCCGCTTGCCGGGCCCGGGCAGATTATTTTCGAAGCCGACGAGACCAAAGGCGTTCGACGCGCCGGGCTTGGCGGTGAAGTCATCGAGCTCGTTGTTGAGCAGCACACCTGTGCCTTCGGCAACCAGACCGAGCCCATAGGAAAAATTCAGCGTGTAGGTGTTGGCGACGGCGTTGCCGTCCTTGTCGATCACCGAGAAGTGCGTGGTGTTGTCGCCTTCATGGGCTTTCGCGTCGCCGGCGCGGATCTGCGCGGATGGCGTAGCGCGGTCGCCGATCGTAGCGCGCAGTTTCGCCGCGTAGCGTTTCGAGACGAGCCCGGCGACAGCGACATTGATACTGTCGGGGTCGCCAAGAAAAACCGCGCGGTCGGCATAAGCGCGTTTCATCGCCTCGATCATCACGTGCAGAGCGTGTGCGTTCGAAACGCCGAGCGCCGCCAGATCGTAGCCTTCGAGGATGTTGAGCATTTCGATGAGATGGACGCCGCCGGACGAGGGCGGCGGCATGGAAAGGATTTCAAAGCCGCGATACGTGCCGCGCACGGCCCCGCGCAGCACCGGACGATAATTGGCGAGATCGTCGGCGGTGAGCAGGCCGCCGGCGGCTTGCACGGCCGCGGCGATTTTTTGCGCGACGGGACCTTTATAGAATCCGTCCGGGCCCGAGCGCGCGATGATGTCGAGCGTCCGCGCAAGGTCGCCCTGCACCAGGCTCTGGCCTTGCGTCAGCACGGTGTTGTCGCTGTTGAGGAAGATCGGCCGGCTCGCCGGCCAGCGCGCCAGCCGCGCTTGCGCAGCGGGCAGCGAGTCCGCCGTGTCGTCGGTGACGTCGACGCCGTTGCGCGCCATCGCGATGGCGGGTTCGATCAGGTCGGCGAGCGCCAATCTGCCGGAGCCATATTTGGCGTGCGCGAGAGCAAGCCCCGCGACAGTGCCGGGCACGCCGATCGCAAGCGCGCTGTCGCGTGACTTTTTCGGATCGGCGTCGCCCTTGTCGTCGAGAAACATGGTTGGCGTAGCGGCGGCGGGCGCGGTCTCGCGATAATCGAGCGCAATCGCTTCCTTGCTGGCGGCGAGGTGGATCACCATGAAGCCGCCGCCACCGAGATTTCCGGCGCGCGGATAGGTGACGGCCATCGCGAAGCCGACCGCGACGGCGGCATCGACGGCGTTGCCTCCTTTTTTCAGGATTTCGACGCCGACTTGCGCAGCACGTGCTTCTTGCGCCACCACCATGCCGTTACGCGCTGTGACCGCCTTTGCCGGCGGTATGGCGCGCAAGGTCGATTCAAGCGCGGGCCCGCTTTGCCCAACCGCCGTTACGGCGGGGGCCAACAGCGCGGCGATCAGCACGAAGGCGCGGGCAGAACTGCGAAGCATGGCCGTCGCCAAGCCTATCGCAGGCCAAAAGCCGGTGATACCGTTTCGGCCAATACAAAAATCAAGATTTGGGAGGATTTGTCCATGCTGACGCGACGCGGCGCTTTCGCTCTTGCTTTGGTTCTCGCGGCTTTCGCCGCGCCCGCTTCGGCGCAGAATTTCACCAAGCAAGTGACAATCATCGTGCCTTACGCGCCCGGCGGCACGTCCGACATCATCGCGCGCGTGGTCGGGCCGGAGCTGTCGAAAGCGATCGGTCAGCCGGTGATCGTCGAGAACAAACCGTCGTCGTCCGGCAATATCGGCGCCGACTTCGTCGCCAAATCCGCGCCGGACGGGCACACGCTGCTGATCACAGACGCCGGCACGCTCGCGACCCAGCCCAATCTGGTGAAGAAGCTGTCCTTCGATGTGCAGAAGGACCTTGTACCGATCACTTTGGTGATGTTCTCGCCATATCTGTTTGCCGTGCATCCCTCGGTGCCCGTTTCGACGCTGCAGGAGCTGATCGCCTACGACAAGGCCAACCCGGGCAAGCTCAATGTCGGCACCAGCGGCGTCGGCTCGATCCAGCATTTGACGGCGCTGGTCATTGCCAAGAAGTACGGCCTCAAATGGGGCATCGTGCCGTATCGCGGCGGCGCGGCGGCGATCCGCGCGGTCGTCTCGAACGAGAGCAATGTCATCTTCAATGGCGCGCTCGCGACCCAGCCCTTCGTCGTGCAGAACCAGCTCAAGGGCATCGCTGTCTCCGGCGAGAAGCGGCTGCCGGCGGTGGCGAATTTGCCGACGTTCAAGGAGCTCGATATGCCGATCGTCGACACCGGCTCCTGGCAAGGCTTTCTCACCAGCAAGGATACGCCGCCGGCGATGACCGCACGGCTCAACGCCGAGCTGCGCAAGATCCTGGCGCAGCCTGAGATCGTCAAGAAGATGGCGGAGCTCGGCGGCGAGGTGCGCACCTCGACGCCCGACGAATTCGCCAACTGGCTGAACAAGGCGATCAATGACTGGGGCGCCGTGGTGAAGGCGGAGAATATCCAGATCGACGGCTGATGCCGTTATGACGCTGCGCATCAATGTCCCTGATCTGGCTTTCGCGGCATTTCTCGTGGCGCTCGGCGCTTTCGCCTTCGCGCTCTCAGCCCAGCTGAGTGTCGGCAACGCCGCCGCGATGGGGCCGGGCTACGTGCCGCGCGGACTGGCGATCCTCGTGATGATCTACGGTCTGGGGCTTGGCCTGCGCGCGCTGTTCTCGGGCGAAGCGGCGTTTCCAACCGTCGAACTGCGTCCGTTGCTGCTGATCATGGGCGCGGTGGCGTTGTTTGCCCTTCTGCTGCCAGTGGCGGGCTTGGCGATCACGAGTTTTGCCATCGTGGTCTGCGCGGGTTTCGCCTCCTATGACGTGCGGCTGCGTGAAAATGCATTGGCCGCGCTGGTGCTCGCGGCCGGGGCGGTGTTGCTGTTCGTGACCGCGCTCGGATTGCCGATCCCTATCTGGCCGGGCTGAGGGGCGCGCTTGGACCTGTTCACCAACCTCGCCACTGGTTTCGCCGTCGCGCTGACGCCGGCCAATCTAGGCTTCTGCTTTCTGGGCGCGTTGATCGGCACCTTGGTCGGCGTGCTTCCCGGCATCGCGCCAATCACGACGATCGCCATTCTGCTGCCTTTCACCTTCACGCTGCCTCCAGCCTCGTCGCTGATCATGCTCGCCGGCATTTTCTATGGCGCGCAATATGGCGGCTCGACCACCGCGATCCTGGTCAATGTGCCGGGCGAGTCCTCGTCGATCATCACTTGTCTCGACGGCCACCAGATGGCGAAGCAGGGCCGCGCCGGACCGGCGCTGGCAATTGCCGCGATCGCGTCGTTCTTCGCCGGCACGGTGGCGACGGTGGTCATCGCCACCGCCAGCGCGCCGATGGCGGCCCTAGCGCTGAAATTCAATGCGCCGGAATATTTCAGTCTGATGGTCCTTGGCCTCACCGGCGCGGTGGTGCTTGCGCATGGCGCGCCGGAAAAGGCGGTGGCGATGGTGCTGATCGGGCTGCTGCTTGGCCTCGTCGGTATCGACGTCAACAGCGGCGCGCCGCGCATGACGATGGATTTTGCCGGCCTCGGCGACGGCATCGGCTTCGTGCCGATCGCGATCGGCATGTTCGGCATAGCCGAGCTGGCGGTGACGCTCGGCAAGCCGCAGGACCGCAAACTGCTCGCCTTCGACTGGCGGGAGTTGTGGCCCAGCAAAGCGGAATTGCGCCAATGCACGCCGGCGATGGTGCGCGGCACGGCGCTCGGCTGTTTGCTCGGCGTTTTGCCGGGCGGCGGCGCGGCACTTTCGTCGTTCGCGGCTTACGCGGTCGAGAAAAAATCGGCGACGGATCCGCGGCGTTTCGGCAAAGGGGCGATTGAGGGCGTGGCGGCGCCTGAGGCTGCCAACAATGCCGGCGCGCAGGCGAGCTTCATTCCGCTGCTGACGCTCGGCATTCCCGGCAACGCCATCATGGCGCTCATGGTCGGCGCGCTGATGATCCAGGGCATTCAGCCCGGCCCGCAAGTGATGACGTCGCAGCCGCAGCTCTTCTGGGGCGTGATCGCCTCGATGTGGCTCGGCAATCTCATGCTGATCGTGCTCAACCTGCCGCTGATCGGGCTGTGGGTGTCGCTGCTGCGCGTGCCCTATCGGCTGATGTTTCCGGCGATCGTTCTGTTCTGCTGCATCGGCACATATTCGGCCGGCAATACAGTGTTCGACATCTGGGTGATGCTGATTTTCAGCCTGCTCGGCGTTTTTTTCACCAAGGTCGGCGCCGAGCCCGCGCCTTTCATTCTGGGCTTCGTGCTCGGTCCACTGATGGAGGAAAACTTCCGCCGCGCCATGTACATTTCGCGCGGCGATCCGCTGGTGTTCGTGCAACGGCCGATCAGCGCGGTGCTGCTCGCGCTCGCCGCGATCCTGCTCGTGATCCTGATCCTCCCGGTCGTGCGCAAGAAGCGGGACGAAGTGTTTCAGGAATAGAAGCTAGCGCGCTTGCTTGTGATAGATCGGATTGGGCCGCATGTCGGTCGCCGATGCGACGCGGTTCGACATGTTGAAGAATGCGGCCACCGCCGAAATGTCCCAGATGTCGCGGTCGCTGAATCCGGCCCGGCGCAGCCGCTCCCGATCCGCTTCCTCGATGGTCCATGGCTGGGTCGTCAGCTTCACCGCAAAATCCAGCATGGCGCGCTCGCGCTTGCCGATGCGCGCGACGCGGTAATTCATCACCAGTTGCTCGCCGAGCAGCGGATTCATCGAATATTGGCGGACGCTCGCGCCGTGCGAGGCGAGGCAGTAATAGCAGCGGTTCTGCGATGATACGGCGACAGCGATCATCTCGCGCTCGAGCTTCGACAGGCCGCTCTCGCCCAGCATGAGATCGTTGTAGAGCGCGACGAAAGCCTCGAGCTTGGTGTTGTCGAAAGCGTAAGCCGCGAGAACATTCGGGATGAAGCCGAGCTTGTCCTGGCACTTTTTGAAATAAGCGGTCATCGCCGGCGACAGCTTGCCGCCCGCAAGATTGAGCGCAATCACCGGCACGTCGTCGGGCGCGGCCGGGGTCGGCGCGATGCGTGCCATTGCCTTTTCGGGCTTGGTCTTTTCCGCCGTTTTGCCGCCCTTGATGGCGCGCAGCGCGACCGGCGGCTTGGCGGATTTTTTGGGACTTGTCTTGGCTGGGGCTCTGGCCGGCGTCTTCTTCTTGTTGGTGTTTGTTTTCGCCATTACGCACGCCCCTCACGTTACTTCCCGTACCAAAGGTTACACTTTTCCGCGGCGCGGCGAAACGCTCCCCGAGACGTGATTAGGCATTTCCGATCAGAGCTTTAGGGTCGATTCAGAGGCGGCAAAAAAGTGCGTCGTGGTTCTGTCGTCGAAGGGCGCTTGCATTCGACGCCGCCGCGGCGAATGTGAGGCTCCATGGCGCTCGCCGAATCAACGCCACGTCGCGATACGCCCGCAACGCCCGCCGAACCAACGGTGCGCGAAGACGATGCGGCCGCGCGGCTCGCGATCGTTCGCGCGGCGACCATCCTTCAAGACATGAGTCAGGACGTTCCGGGAGGCTTCGTCGCGCAGCTGTTTTCGCGTGCCGTGCCGGAGGACGTCGTCGCCTATGCGCCGGAGGATCTCGCCGCGCTCGCCGCCGAAGCTTGGCTCTTTATCGCCGAGCGCGATCCCGGCGCCGCAAAAGTCCGGTATCGCGAATTCAAGCCAAAAGCCGGAGCGACGGCTGGAATATTCGAGCTCTTGAACGACGACATGCCGTTCCTTGTCGATTCGGTCCTCTCCGAGCTCAACGAGCGGGCGCTGGGTGTACGGCTTGTCATCCATCCCGTCCTCGCCGTCGATCGCGGCGACAGCGGCCAGCTTCTCAAGCTGCATGCCGATCCCGCCGCGCAAGGCGCTCGCCGGGAAAGCTTCATCCATATTCATGTCGCGCCGATCGAGGACGCGGCGCGGCGCAACCAGATCATCGGCGAGCTGAAAACCGTACTCGAGCAGGTGCGTCTCGCGGTCGCCGATTGGCGCGCAATGGCGGCGCGGGTCGGTGACGTCGTCGGCGATCTCCATGCCAATCCGCCGCCGCTGCCGGTCGACGAGGTCGCCGAGGCGCTGCAATTTCTCGACTGGCTGCGGGCGGACAATTTCACGTTTCTCGGCGTGCGCGAGTACCGGCTCAAGGACAATATCCTTGTCCCCGGCGAGGATGCGCTCGGCGTGCTGCGCCACGATATGCGGGTCCTCAAGCGCGGCGACGAGCTGCTCGAATACACGCCCGAGATTCTGTCTTTCCTACAGGAGCCTAAGCTCCTCATCGTCGCCAAGGCGAATGTCCGCTCGCTGGTGCACCGGCGGGTGCATCTCGATTACATCGGGGTAAAGCGCTTCGACGCGGCCGGGCGCCTGGTCGGCGAATTTCGCATCGTCGGGCTGTTCACCTCGACCGCCTATACGCGCCCGGCGCGATCCATTCCTTACCTGCGGCGCAAACTCGGCGCGGTGGAACGCCGCGCCGGCTTCGATCCCGCCGGACATTCGGGCAAGGCGCTGGCGAACGTCATCGAACAATATCCGCGCGACGAACTGTTCCAGATCGATGAAGACACGCTTTACAGCTTCGCCATCAAGATTCTGGAGCTCGACGAGCATCCCCGCGTGCGCGTGTTGGCGCGCCGCGACCGGTTCGACCGCTTTGTGTCCGTGCTGGTCTTCGTGCCGCGCGAGCGTTTCGACAGTCATGTCCGCGGCGCGATCGGAAAATATCTGGCGGCGGCTTTCGCCGGGCGCGTTTCGGCATTTTATCCGTTTTTTCCCGAAGGGCCGCTGGTGCGGGTGCACTTCATCATTGGCCGTTCCGGCGAACCGACCCCGGATATTCCGCGCGCTGCGTTGGAAAAAGCGGTGGCCGAGATCGTGCGCACCTGGAGCGACGCATTTGCCGCGGCGCTCACGCAGAACTTCGAGCCGGGCCGGGCGCAGGAGCTGACGCGGCGGTATGGCGAGGCCTTTTCGGCCGGCTACCGCGATGCCTTCGCACCGGTAGCCGCCGTCGAGGACGTCAAAGTCATCGAGGGGCTTTCGGCCGAGCGGCCGCTCGGCGTGCACCTGCATCGGCCCGCCGAAGACGGGCCGGAGACGGTTCGGCTGAAAGTCTGGAGCCGCGAGCGGCCGCTGCCGCTGTCCGAGCGGGTGCCAGTGCTCGAACATATGGGCTTCCAGGTCGTCGACGAGCGCACCTTCAAGATAGAGCCCAGCGGCGGCGCTGCGATCTGGTTTCACGAAATGCTGCTGCAGCGTGGCGACAGCCAGCCGATCGCCCTCGACGAAGCGCGCGCCCGCCTTGAGGCCGCATTCCTGATGGTAATGCGTGGCGGCGCCGAGAATGACGGCTTCAATGCCCTGGTTCTCACCGCGGGACTGATGTGGCGGGACGTCGTCCTGGTGCGCGCGATTTCGCGTTTTTTGCGCCAGATCCGCGTGCCCTACTCGCAGGATTATCTGTGGGCCACGGCGGTGAAACATGCGGCGATCGTCGCCGACATCGTCGCGCTGTTTCACGCGCGCTTCGATCCGGCCAAGGCCAACGATCGCCCGCAGCGCGAGAAAGAGATCGCCGCGAGGATCGAAGAAGCGCTCGGCAAGGTCGAAAGCCTCGACGAGGACCGCATCATCCGGCATTTTATGAACGCGGTGCAGTCGGGCATCCGCACCAATTTCTATCAGCTCGGCGCCGACGGTCAGCCGAAAGCGCAGATCGCCGTCAAATATCAAAGCGGCAAGCTGACCGATTTGCCGCTGCCACGCCCGCTTTACGAGATCTTCGTTTACTCGCCGCGCGTCGAAGGCGTGCACCTGCGCTTTGGCAAGGTCGCGCGCGGCGGCATCCGTTGGTCAGACCGACCGCAAGATTTCCGCACGGAGATTCTGGGTCTGGTCAAGGCGCAGCAGGTCAAGAACGCGGTGATCGTGCCGGTCGGCGCCAAAGGCGGCTTCGTACCGAAGCTGATGCCAAAGGCGCCGAGCCGCGACCAGTTCATGGCGGAGGGCGTCGCCTCCTACAAATTGTTCATCGGCGCGCTGCTCGATGTCACCGACAACATCGACGCCAACGGCAAGATCGTGCCGCCCGACAATGTGCTGCGCCATGACAGCGACGACCCGTACTTTGTCGTCGCCGCCGACAAGGGCACGGCGACATTTTCGGACATCGCCAATGCGATCTCGGTGGAGCGCGGCTTCTGGCTCGGCGACGCCTTCGCCTCGGGCGGCTCCGCCGGCTACGACCACAAGGCGATGGGCATCACGGCCCGCGGTGCCTGGGAATGCGTCAAACGTCATTTCCGCGAACTGGATATCAACATCCACGTCACACCCTTCACGGTCGCCGGCGTCGGCGACATGTCGGGCGACGTGTTCGGCAATGGCATGTTGCGCGAGAACACGATCCGCCTGATCGCCGCGTTCGACCATCGCGATATTTTCATCGATCCGGATCCTGATCCGGAAATCGGCCTGGCCGAGCGCACGCGGCTCTTCGCGCTGCCGCGCTCGAGCTGGCAGGATTACGACAAGTCGCTGATTTCGCCCGGCGGCGGCATCTATTCCCGCTCGGCCAAGGAGATCGTCCTGTCGGCGCAGGCGCAGAAGGCGATCGGCGTCCCTGAGAAAATCACGCCGCAGCAGCTGATGCAGGCGATCTTGAAGATGCAGGTCGACCTTTTGTGGTTCGGCGGCATCGGCACCTATATTCGCGCCTCCAGCGAAACCGACGAGCAAGTCGGCGACCGCGCCAATGACGCGATCCGCATCACCGCCGCCGATCTGCGCTGCAAGGTGATCGGTGAGGGCGCCAATCTCGGCATGACGCAGCGGGGACGTGTCGAAGCGGCGCTGCGTGAGGTCCGCCTCAATACCGACGCCATCGACAATTCGGCCGGCGTCAACACCTCCGACGTCGAGGTCAACATCAAGATCGCGCTGGCGATACCGCAGCGTTCCGGCAAATTGCCGGAGGCCGAGCGCAACACGTTTCTTGCAGCCATGACCGACGAGGTCGGGCGGCTCGTTTTGCGCAACAACTATCTCCAGTCGCTCGCCCTGTCGCTCGCCCAGCGCCGCGGTTTGGAGGATCTCGGCTTTCAGCAGCGGCTGATGCAGACCCTCGAGAACGCCAAGCTGCTCGACCGCGCGGTGGAATTCCTGCCGGACGACATGGCGATCGCGGAGCGGCGCAAGCGCAATATTGCGCTGACGCGCCCGGAGCTCGCGGTGTTGCTCGCTTACGCCAAGCTGACGCTCTACGCCGAGCTGGTCGAATCCCGCGTGCCGGACGATCCCTATCTCGGCCGCGAGCTCGCCCGTTATTTCCCCAAGGAGATGCAGCGCTTTCCCGAAGCGCTCGAAACGCACCGGCTGCGGCGCGAGATTATCGCCACCCAGCTCGCCAATTCGATGATCAATCGTGGCGGGCCGACCCTGGTGGTGCGGATCGCCGATCAGACAGGCGCCGACCCGGAGGCTATTGCCTTCGCGTTCGCCGCGGTGCGCGACAGCTACGACATGCCGGGGATCAACGACGACATCAATTCCTTGGATAACAAGATACCCGGCGCGCTTCAGCTTTCATTGTACGCCTCGGTCGAAAATCTGCTGCTCGACCGGCTCGTTTGGTTTCTCCGCAACGTCGATCTCAAGCAGGGTCTCGCCGACATCATCGCGCACTATCGCAAGGGCATCGCGGAAGTCGCCGCGGCGCTTGATGGCGCCCTGTCCAAGGACGGCGCAGCCGGCCGCGCCGCGCTCGAAAGCGAATTGACGCGGTGTGGCGTGTCCGGCGAGCTCGCGCGGCGGCTTGCCAATATTTCGGCGTTGCAGGCCGCACCCGACATCGTGCTGGTCGCCGATCGCGCAAGGAAGCCGGTCGGCGAGGTGACGCAAACCTATTACGCGGCGGAAGCCTATTTCGAGCTCGACCGCCTGGCCGCGGCGGCCAAGGACATCGTCGTCGCCGATTACTTCGACCGGCTCGCGCTCGACCGTGCGCTCGATGCGATTGGCGATGCGGAACGACGCATCACGGCGGCGATGGTGGCAAACGGCGCCACCGGCGGCGCCGCGGTCGAGCAATGGGTCGGTTCGCGCAAGGCCGAAGTCGAGCGCATCCGCGCCGCCATGCAGGAAATCGTGCGCTCCGGGCTAACGCTGTCGAAACTGACGGTCGCGGCGAGTCTGCTGGGCGATCTGGCGCGGCAATAAAACCGCAATCAGTGCCGGAAATGCCGGGTGCCGGTGAACACCATGGCGACACCGCGCTCGTCCGCCGCAGCAATGACCTTGTCGTCATTGACCGAGCCGCCCGGCTGAATCACGGCAGTTGCGCCGGCCTCGATGGCGACGATCAGCCCGTCCGGAAACGGAAAAAACGCGTCTGACGCGACGACTGAGCCTTTTGTGAGCGGCTGCGCGAGCTTGCCCTCGTGGGCGGCATCTTCCGCCTTGCGCGCGGCGATCCGCGCCGCGTCGACGCGGCTCATCTGGCCGGCGCCGACGCCCACCGTCGCGCCGTTCTTTGCATAGACGATCGTGTTGGACTTGACGTGCTTGGCGACGCGGAAAGCGAACTTGAGGTCACGCATCTCGGCGTCGCTCGGAGCACGTTTCGTGACCGTCTTGAATTGCATATCGTCGACGACGGCATTGTCGCGCGACTGAACGAGCAGACCGCCGGCGACCGATTTCACCAGGACACCGGCGCCGTGCGGGTCGGGGAGGCCACCGGCGACCAAAAGACGGAGATTCTTCTTCGTTGCGATAATCTTTGCCGCGGCGTCGTCGACATCCGGCGCGATGATGACTTCGGTGAAGATTTCGGTCACCGCGCGCGCCGCCGCGGGGTCGAGCTTGCGGTTGAAAGCGACTATTCCGCCAAAGGCTGAAACCGGATCGCAGGCCAGTGCCTTGCGATAGGCTTCGCTCAAATCCGCGCCCTCCGCGACACCGCAGGGATTGGCGTGCTTGACGATGACGCAAGCCGCGGTGCGCGTGGGGTCGAATTCCGCGACGCATTCATAGGCCGCATCGGTGTCGTTGATGTTGTTGTAGGACAGCTCCTTGCCCTGGAGCTGCTTCGTCGACGCGACGCCGGGACGCGCCGGTCCGCCGCGGTAGAAGGCCGCGCTCTGGTGGGGATTTTCGCCGTAGCGCAGCTTCTCGATCAGGCGCCCGCCAAAGGCGCGGTAGGCCGGCGCGTCGTCCTTGAGTTCGCCGGCGAACCAGTTGGAAATTGCAGCGTCATAAACGGCAGTGCGCGCATAGGCTTTGGCCGCAAGCTTCTTGCGCAGCGTCAAGGTGGTGGCACCCTGATGCTGCGTCATCTCCTCGAGCACCGCTTTGTAGTCCTCCGCGTCGACCACCACCGTGACATCGGCGTGGTTTTTCGCCGCCGCGCGGATCATGGCGGGGCCGCCAATGTCGATATTCTCTATGCAGTCTTCGTAAGCGGCGCCTTTCTCCACCGTCGCTTCAAACGGATAGAGATTGACGACCAGAAGATCGATGGGCGCGATACCGTGCTGCGTCATCGCGGCGGAGTGGTCTTTGTTGCCGCGCATGGCCAGCAGGCCGCCGTGCACTTTGGGATGCAAAGTCTTGACGCGGCCATCCATCATTTCGGGAAAGCCGGTGACCTCGGACACGTCGGTCACGGCAAGGCCGGCGTCCTTCAGCGCCTTGGACGTGCCGCCTGTCGAGATGAGCTCAACGCCGAGACCGGCCATCGCGCGGGCGAATTCGACGAGCCCGGCCTTGTCGGAAACCGAAAGGAGGGCACGGGTGATGCGGCGCGTTTCAGCAGTCATCGCGTGCGTCATATCCCAAGGGCCCGCGCTAAATTCAAGGCATCACGCGCGCCTTGTGGACCGCTAAAGCGGCAATTCAGGCTCGTTGTCGCGCGGCTTTTTCAGGTTTCCCGCGGCGCGCGGGGTGTGTTTGAGCGTCCAGCGCACGCTCGACTGCTCGCGGGCATGGCCATAGATGACCATTTGCACCGTGCGCCGCGGTCCTTCGGGCGCCGCGAGGAAAACACTTTCCTCGATCTCCACCGCGTTATCAGGGGCGGTGAACGTCCAGACGTTGCGGTCGGGCAGTGTCAGCATCACGCCGCGCCCGTCGGTCAGGCGGTTGGCCTTGACCGCGGGATGGAGATGGAAGCGCACCGCGAATTCGTCCGCTACGCGGGCCGGAAGTCTGTCACCATATGGCGGCAGGAAACTGTCCTCGCCCTCCAGCGTCTCGCCATCCGCCGCGACCACGAGCGTGCGCCGGTGCAGCGCGCCGAACTCGCGGGCATAACCATCGTGTGATGTGCGCAGCGTTATCGACTCGGCACTGTCGTCGCGGTCGATCTTGATACTGCGCGGACCGGACACGATCGGCGCGCCCCAGAGCAGTTTGCGCACCGACCGCGTCTCCAGGAAGCGGCAGGATGATCGGTCATTCATGGTGACGGTCGAATGCGCCGCAGTGGCGCGAGCGACTTGACGCCAGTTCTCGCGCTTCATCGCCGGCAGACCGCAATTCACAATCAAGCGATGCGATTTCCACGACAATTCGAACGACAGACACCCGGCGTGCGCTTCCTGGCTGAGCGCCATCGGCGGCGGGCGGCCGGAGTCGACAAGAATCACGGTCTTGCCGGCATCGATGCGCTGGTAGCCGGAGTGCGGGGCGTTCGACAGCGGCGTGCCGCGCGCGTCGTCATAAGCGAGGACCGTGGCCAGCAGATCCATTGGCGTCGGCCCCATGCCGTTGAACTGGCCGAAATTGCCGTCGACGTGCCGGAAGAAGCGCAACATCGGCATGATGCGATCGATGGCATTATTGAGCGCGGCCGGCGGCGCGAGATTGCGGTGGGAGAACACCTGGCGCAGCGGCAACAGATCGAGCAGCAGCTCGATCAGCACGCCGGGATTGCGGCTGATATGGCCGCCATCGGGGAGGATTTGCCGATTGAGCTCCTCGGACAGTCTGCGCATCGCGGCACGCAGATATTTCGACTGGCCCTGCATGCACAATGCCGCGAAACACAGGGCGATCGCGGTCTGCAGCCGCGGCAAGCCGTCACGCGTGATGCTGTTGGCGCGGCGCAGATAGCGCACTTGGCGCGTCAGGCTGCGCACGAAACGGCGATAGAAACGTGCATCGGCGTCTTGCAGCAAAAGCGGCGCCTGCGACAGCCATGACATCAGGCGCCGTGCCAGGATATCGGCGCGCCAGCTGCCGGCGTGCCAGCGGCCTTGGGCGTTGATCCAATCGTCGACCAGCGCGCGGGCGTTGGCGCGGGTGATGGCGCTGTCGGCAGCCCGCAAATGCCGCAGCCAGCCGAAGCCGAGCAGAATCGCGCCCCATTCATCGGATGGCGGGGTCATCTCGAACGGCGAGCGGCGGTCGCAGATCACGACCTTGCCGGCGAAGGCGAAGCGTCCGGCGTAGATCTCGGCGGCGCGGGTGGCGTCGCTGGTGCGCAATTCCTGCGGCGCGATGACGATGCGGTCGGCCGCGGCGCCGCCCGGACGCCAGCGCAGCAGCGGATTGGTGCGGATATGGCCGGCCAGATTCTGGAGCGCGCGGCTGCCGATCAGCAGCGACAGTCTGGCGCGCTCGGCGACGGAAACCCGCATCATCAACGCCCCGACGGTCCCCGGTTGTCCGCCAGAATCCCCAGCAGATTCCTCACGATAGCGAAGCCGGCTGAACCGGCCAACCCTGCGCATGGCGGTGAAACCACGCTCAAAGCCGCCGCAGGCGCGCCGCGTAAAATCCATCGAGGCCGGCCTGGCGCGGATCAGGATCGGTCCAGTGCGACGGCAGGGTGCGCAGATCGCCCTCGGCGTTGATGAACTGGCTTTGGTTGAAGACCTCTGTTGCGCTGATCGGCGCGCGCAAGACGCGTGGGTCGCGTGCTAGCAGCGCGGCGATCTGGTGCTCGCCTTCTTCCGGTTCGAGCGAGCAGACACAGTAGACAAGTGTGCCTCCGGGTCGCGTAAGCTCGACGGCGCGATCGAGCAAGCGGCGCTGCAAATCGGTTAATACCGCAATCTCAGCTTCGCCTTTGAGCCAGGGAATGTCCGGATGGCGGCGGATCGTGCCGGTCGCCGAACAGGGCGCGTCGAGCAGCACCGCGTCGAAGGAGCCGGCTTGCCATTCCAGAACGTCCGCCACAACGACTTCGGCTTCGAGTTTCAGGCGTGCGAGATTGTCGCGCAGCCGCGTGAGCCGCCCCGGAGAGCGATCGACGGCGGTGACCTTGGCGCCGGCATTGGCAAGCTGCGCGGTCTTGCCGCCGGGCGCCGCGCAAAGATCGGCGGCGGTGCGGCCAGCCATGTCGCCGAACAGCGTCGCGGGCAAGGCGGCGGCAGCGTCCTGCACCCACCACGCGCCTTCGCCGAAACCCGGGAGCAGCGAAACCTGCCCATGAGCGGCGACACGAACGGTGCCGTTCGGCAATATGCGGCCGCGCAGCCGCTCCGCCCATTGGGCGGGATCGGATTTGACGGTGATATCGAGCGCCGGCTCCTCGCCGTTTATGGTGCCGATCGCGCGCGCCGTCTCGGCGCCGTAGGTTTTTTTCCAGCGCGCGAGCAACCAGGCTGGTGTGTCGCGCGCGGGATCGGCGGCCACCGGCGTGCCCGATTTCGCCAGCTTGCGCAGCACGGCATTGACGAGCCCGGTAAAGTGCGCAGCGCGGCGATCCGATTGGGCGAGCCGGACGGAAAGGTCGACCGCGGCATGGTCGGGCACGTCGAGCCACAAGATCTGCGCGGCGCCGACGAGCAAAATCCATTCGACCCGCGGGGCCTCGGCGGGAAAACCCTTGTCGAGCACGCCGAGCAGCAGGTGGCGCAGCGTGCCGAGACGACGCAACACGGTGCCGACCAGCCGCCGCATCAAGGCGCGGTCGCGTTCGGCAAGAGTGGCGAGCGATGGGTGTGCCGATTTTCCCCCGAGCTGTTCGTCGAGCGGGAGTTTCCGCCTCAGGACCGCGTCCAGAATTTCCACGGCGGCGCGGCGGGCGGCGAGGCCGGGCACTTCGATCGGCGGCCGCGGGGAGGGCTTGGGCATGCCCTCCCAGCATTGCCACGAATTGTGGCCCCGGCGCGAATTTGCGCGCTTCTGCGTAAAACGTGCATTGTCCGTAAACACAACCTATGATTGTGTTTGTGTGAATCGCAGCACAGGCCTAGATCGCTGACAATGTTCCTATCATCGCAGCGGCAGGCCGGGCGTTTTGGCGCCATCGCGCTCATTGCGGGGGCTTTCGCGATCGGGTTCGGAACCGGGTCGGTGCTGCCGCGGTTCGGCCAGCGTGCCGAAGATCCCGTCCATACCGGTGCGCTCGGCACACCGCGGGAGAGCCCAGCCGCGCCGGTTCCCGCCGCGCCGCCGAACCTGCGGACGGGCTATCCCGCCGAGGTCCTGCGCGTTCTCGATGGCGACACGTTCGAGGCGCGCGTGCGAATCTGGCCCGGCCATGACGTGACGACCCGGGTGCGGCTGCGCGGCATCGACGCACCGGAGATGAAGGCGCGCTGCGAGGATGAGCGGGCTAGAGCCGTTGCGGCGCGCACGGCCCTTATGCAAATGCTGGAGCAGGGGAACGTGGCGATTTCCGCCGTCGGTCTCGACAAATATGGCGGCCGGGTCGATGCGGAAGTTTCGACGGCGCGCACCGCGGATGTCGGCCGCGCGCTTCGCGACGCAGGCCACGCCCGCGATTATGCCGGCGGGCGGCGCCAGAGCTGGTGCGAAGCTTCGCGGTGATTCCCGCTAGTCAGGGACGCACATAGACCGGCGTGTTGAGATGCACGCGGCTGAAAAGGTCTTTGATGTCGTGGTTGTGCATGCGGATACAGCCATGCGACACGAATTTGCCGATCGAGGAGGGATCATTGGTGCCGTGGATCGCGTAATTGCCATGCGCGAGGCCGAGCACCGCGACACCCATCGGGTTGCGCGGATCGCCGCCCGGAATGTTGTACGGCAGCCGCGGATTGGCGCGCAGGATGTCGGCAGGCGGTCCCCAGGACGGCTCGACCATCTTGGTCGCGACGTAAGTCGCGCCCTGCCAGGTCATGCCGGCGCGGCCGACGCCGACCGTGTAGCGCAGCGCCTGGCCGCGGCCGGTGACGAGATAGAGCCGCCGCTCATTGGTATGCACGACGATGCTGCCGGGCGCATAGCCTTCACCGAAGGGGACATATTCGCGGGCGCGCGCCGAGCGCGTGGCAAAGGCCGTGAAAATGCAGGCCACAAGAACGGCAAAGCAAACCGCGCGAATGATAAGCCTCATCGCTGCACCACCACCGGCGTGCCGATGTCGACCAGTTCGTAAAGCCGGCGAATATCGCGGTTGTGCATGCGGATGCAGCCATACGACACGAAGCCGCCGATCGAGCCGGGATCATTGGTGCCGTGGATGGCGTATTCGCCGCCGCGCAAAGTCAGCGCCGCGGCGCCCATCGGATTGTCCGACGCGCCGCCTTTGATCAATTTGGGCAGGCGCGGGTTGTCGCGACGGATTTCATCGGGCGGCGACCAGGACGGCCGCAGATACTTGCCTTCGACCTCGGCGCGGCCCGCCCAGGTCTTGCCGGCGCGCCCAACGCCGACGCTAAAGCGCAACGCGCGCTCGCGGCCGATCACGTAATAGAGCTTACGCTCTGCCGTTTTCACGACGATTGTGCCCGGCTCGAAGCCGCCGAAATCGACGACGTCGGTATTCGCCGAATGCGCGACGACGGCGGCGAGAAAAGCCCCGCCGAACACGATGGTCAGAAAAAGAATGATCCGCTTGAACACGGCCCCGCCCCGGATTGCGGAGTTACTCTAGTCAGGCCGTCATTCGCGCCGAGCGAAAGCGCGCGTTTACGTTAAGTGCGGCGCAGCGCGTTTACCAATTAACGCCTGCGCCGCCCGGGTGCTGAGGTCGGTTCCGCGCCTCTTGTTGCGTAGACGCGCTACGCGCTTTTGGCCGCCTTCTTGTTCTGCCGGTTGTTAACGAGGTCATCGACCACGGCGGGATCGGCCAAGGTCGTGGTGTCGCCGAGGTTCGTGAACTCGTCCTCGGCGATCTTGCGCAGGATGCGGCGCATGATCTTGCCCGAGCGCGTCTTCGGCAGACCCGGCGCGAACTGGATGAGGTCGGGCGACGCGAACGGCCCGATTTCCTTGCGCACCCACTGCACCAGTTCCTTGCGCAATTCGTCGGTCGGCTTTTCGCCCGCCATCAACGTCACATAGGCATAGATGCCCTGACCCTTGATGTCGTGCGGATAGCCGACCACCGCGGCTTCCGAGCATTTGGGGTGCGCGACCAGCGCGCTCTCGACCTCGGCGGTGCCGAGGCGATGGCCTGAGACATTGATGACGTCGTCGACCCGGCCTGTGATCCAGTAATAGCCATCGGCGTCACGCCGGCAGCCGTCGCCGGTGAAGTACTTGCCTTTGTAGGTGGAGAAATAGGTCTGCTCGAAGCGCTCATGGTCGCCATAAACCGTGCGCATCTGGCCCGGCCATGAATCCGCGATGCAGAGATTTCCAGAGGTCGCGCCGTCGAGAATTTTTCCCTCCGCGTCGACGACTTCCGGCCGGATGCCGAAAAACGGCCGCGTCGCAGAGCCGGCCTTGAGATCGGTCGCGCCGGGCAGCGGCGTGATCATGATGCCGCCGGTTTCGGTCTGCCACCACGTGTCGACGATGGGGCAGCGGCTGTCGCCGACCACGCGATAGTACCACTCCCACGCTTCGGGATTGATCGGCTCACCGACCGAGCCGAGCAGCCGCAGCGATTTTCGCGACGTCTTTTTCACCGGCTCGTCGCCGCCCTGCATCAGCGCGCGGATTGCGGTCGGCGCGGTGTAGAAGGTATTGACCTTGTGCTTGTCGATGACTTCCCAGAACCGCGACGTGGTCGGGTAGTTCGGCACGCCTTCGAACACCAGCGTGATCGCGCCGTTGCACAGCGGCCCGTACAGAATGTAGCTGTGGCCGGTCACCCAGCCGACATCAGCGGTGCACCAATAGATGTCGCCGTCGTGATAGTCGAAGACGTATTGATGCGTGATCGAGGCGTAGACCAGATAGCCGCCGGTCGTGTGCAGCACGCCTTTCGGCTTTCCGGTCGAGCCTGACGTGTAAAGAATAAAGAGCGGATCCTCCGCGTTCATCTCCTCGCACGGACATTCCGCCGGCACGCTCTTTACCACCTCGTCATAGTAGATATCGCGTCCGGGCTTCATGTTGACGGCCGCGCCGGTGCGCTTGACGACGATCACGCTCTTGACCGGCACCTTCTCGCAGGCGGCGTCGACATTGGCCTTGAGCGGAATCTTGCGGCCGCCGCGGATGCCTTCGTCGGCGGTGACGATCACGTCGGACTTGCAATCCTCGACGCGGCCGGCAATCGAATCCGGCGAAAAGCCGCCGAAGATCACGGAGTGGATCGCGCCAATGCGCGCGCAGGCGAGGATGGCGTAGGCCGCCTCGACGATCATCGGCAAATAGATAGTGACGCGGTCGCCTTTCTTGACGCCCTGCTTCTTGAGGACATTGGCGAACTTCTGCACTTCGGCGTGCAGTTGCTTGTAGGTGACGGTCTTTGAGTCCTTCGGATCGTCGCCTTCCCAGATCAGCGCGACCTGGTTGCCGCGCTTTTCGAGATGGCGGTCGACGCAGTTGAAACAGGCGTTGAGCTTGCCGTCCTCGAACCATTTGATCGAGATGTTGCCCGGCGCGTAGGAGGTGTTCTTCACCTTCGTAAAGGGCTTCGACCAGGTGACGCGCTTGGCCTGCTCGGCCCAGAACTTGTCCGGATCCTTCACCGACGCGGCGTACATTTCCTTGTATTTCGCCTCGTCGATGAGGGCGCGCTTCTTCCAGTCACCCGGGACCGGATGGACATGATCGGTCATCGTTTCCTCCCGCCCGCGCTATACGCCGCGGGCTCGTTTTCATTGCCGCTATTATGGCGCGCGGCATTGATCTGCGACAAGCCGCAGCGACTTCCACTTTGGTCGATTATCGGGCGATTTTAAAGGCTTAGCGGCCCCACCAGCCGATGATTGCGCCGATGACGACGAGCACGCCGAGCCAGTGGCCTGCGTCGATCACGGTCAGCAAGAAGCGCCGGCCGGGATAGGCATTGTTGACGGCGATCGTGGTCAGCACGAAGCCCAACCAGATCAGCGCGCCGGAGATAGCGCCCTGCCGCACGCCGCTCATCGCGGAATGAAACAGGATGCCCTGCAAGGCGGTTGCCATCACCAATTCGGCGATGAAGGAGATGACGAAGGGAGCCGCCTTGGCCACCCCGGCTTTTCCGGCATTCCTGGCCCGCATCGTTTCTGGCGTCTCGCCCTGTGCGGCGAGCCAGGCCTTGCCCAGGAGTCGGTAATAAATCGCCCCGAAAATCCACGCCGCGGCGGCCGCGACGATGACGGCCATGAGGTTCGTCGGTTGCATCATAAAAGAATCCTATCCTTTGAACTGTCCCAGCTTGCAGACGAGCTTCCATTCCTCGGCAGTGACCGGCTGCACCGATAGGCGTGACAATTTGATCAGCGCCATGTTTTTCAGGGCCGATTCTTTCTTGATGGCTTCGAGGGTCACAGGCTGGGGCAATTTCGCGACCCCTCTCACGTCCACCACGACCCAGGGCTCGCCTGCCTCGGCGGTCGGGTCAGGATAATGCTCGCGTACGATCTCGATGATACCGGCGATCTCCTTGCCGATATTGGAATGATAGAAGAAGGCGCGGTCTCCCTTCTTCATCTTCATCAGGTTCAGTTTGGCGCTGTGATTGCGCACGCCAGTCCAGGGCTCGCCCTTCGCGCCTTTCGCCAATTGCTGATCGAACGACCAGACATCCGGCTCGCTCTTGATCAGCCAAAACGCCACGTCATTCCTCCCGGATGGGCCGGGTGAGCAGGCCTTCGATGGCTTGATCGACTGTCAGCTTGCCGGCAAGCATGGCCGCGACCGCAGCCGAAATCGGCATATCGATATTCTTGGCGCGCGCCATTTCCATCAGCACGGGCGCGGTGAACGCACCTTCCGCCAGTTTGCCGCCGCCGGCTTCGCGCGGACTTTTGCCGCGGGCAAGGTCGATGCCGAAGGAAAAATTCCGCGATTGCGGCGTCGAGCATGTCAGCAGCAAGTCGCCGAGTCCGGACAGGCCCATCATGGTTTCTGTCTTGGCGCCGTAGGCCTTGCCGAAACGCACCAACTCGGCGAAGCCACGAGTCGTCATCGCGGCCAACGCACTCGCGCCGAGCTTGCGGCCCTGCACGATGCCGGCACCGATGGCGAGCACGTTTTTCGCCGCGCCGCCGAGCTCGACCCCGCGTGGATCGGTCGAATGATAAACCCGAAACGTCGTGCCGCTGATCGCGTGCGCGAGGTCGCGCGCCAGCGCGCCGTCTTTCGCTGCAAGGGTGACGGCCGTTGGCAGACCGCGCGCGACATCGTCGGCGAAGCTCGGCCCCGACAGGATCGCGGGCGTCGCCTTCGGCGCGCATTCCCGGATCACCTCGGTCATGAATTTATGCGTGCCTTTTTCGATTCCCTTGGCGCAGGCAATCAGAGGAACATTCGCTTTAAGGTGCGGCACGATCGCCTGACAGGTCGCCCGCATCGCTTGAGCCGGAACGACAAGCAGGATCGCCTCGGCGGATGCAGCGCTCGTTAAATCCGCCGTCACCGTGATCGCCGGATCGAGCTTGACGCTCGGCAGGAATTTGCTTTCGCGGTTTTTGTCGAGATGGTCGGCGTTGGCCTTGTCGTATTCCCACAAACTGACCTCGCGGCCGGCGCGCGCGCAGGTTTGCGCGAGCGCCGTGCCCCATGCGCCGCCACCCAGAACTGCGATGCGGTTGAGCGGCATGT